>DASULD010000046.1:0-3176 GCA_036278355.1 Sphingobium sp. | reverse complement strand
GGTGCCACCGCCATTGGCCTTCATCACCGGGATTTCATATTTCATCGCCAGGAAAGCGCTGGTCAGCGACATGTTGATGGTCCAGTTCCAGTCTTCCAGGCTCATCTCCTCAATGCTGCCCAGACGCGACATGCCGATATTATTGAAGGCATGGGCGATCGGCCCGTGCTCCGCGCATGCGGCGTCCACCGCCGCCTTCACCGACGCCTCGTCGGTTGCGTCGGTCGCCACGAACAGGGCGGTTCCGCCCACCGCGACGATGGCGTCGCGCACCGCCTCTCCCTTCGCCGGATCCAGCTCGGCGATCGTGACCTTCGCGCCCTCCTGCGCGAAGCGGTGGGCAGTCGCCTCGCCGATGCCCGATCCCCCGCCGGTGATGAACACCGACCGCCCTTCGAACCGCTGCCTGCCGCTCATACCTGCCCTCCCGTCGGCTGGTCGGTCAGCCGGGCCAGCGCCTCGTTGTCGGTGCCGGCCCAGAAGGGGTTCCAGCTGTCGAAATGCTGCGGCAGGTCCGGCGGATCGTCATGCGCGGCCCAGCCTGTGAAAGGCGCTGCCGGCCGCTCCTGCCAGTCTGCCGAATACCAGTGCTTTTCCTGTCGCCGTACGAAAAGCCACTCCCCATCACGCCGTTCATAGTTGTCGAAATAAGCGATTGCCATGATCACCCACTTGCCATTGTCCTCATGCTCGGCGCGGCAATAGACCACGCCATGCGCATGATCGGCGTCATCGAACTCGATCCGGTGCCCGCAGATCTGGTGAACCGAACGATAGAATGTTCTGACCGCCGGCGTAATGATCGACTTCAGAACATCGCGTCCATTGCCGCGCCGCCCGCAATGCACGTCCGGAACGAAGAGATCGACCCAGCCATCCATGTCGCGACTGTCCACCGCGATTGCATAGCGGATCGGAAGCTGCTGGATCGCCGCCAGCGATTCCAACCGGTCGATCCGCGCTTCCAGATCATTCATGCCAACCGCTCCAGATTGGCAGGATCGAACGGCAGGAAGGATTCGTCCCGTTTCGCCTTGCCGAACCAGTCGGGATCGTTGAGGATAGCCCGCCCGACACCGACAATGTCGAACTCGCCCTTCTGGAACCGTTCGATCAGCAGCGACAGGTTGTTCACCGACTGCTGGCTGTCGTCGATATGCCTCGCGTTGCCCCTTGCCTTGTCCAGCGCGACGCCACCCACGGTCATCGATGCCTTGCCGGTCAGCTTCTTCGCCCAACCCGCGAGGTTGAGCGGCGAGCCTTGGAAAATCGGCGTGTCAAAGTAACGCTGGCTGGCGTCGAACAGATCTACGCCAGCGTCCGCCAACGGTCCCAGCAATGCGCCAAGGACGTCCGGCGTTTCCGCGAGAACGGCGCGATAATCCTGCATCTTGAATTGGGAGAAGCGCAGCACGATCGGCATGTCCTCACCGATCTCCGCGCGGATCGCCTTCACCACCGCTACGCCGAAGGCTGCCCGCTCGCCCCATCGATCGTCGCGGCGGTTGGTATAGTCCCAGAAGAAGCTGTCGATCAGATAGCCGTGTGCGCCGTGGATCGCGATGCCGTCCACACCAAGCGCCACCGCATTGCGCGCTGCCAGGCGGTAGGCGGCGATGACGTCAGCAATATCGCTTTCGCTCATCTGCGGGACGGGGGTCAGGCTTTCCACCCGCCCTTCTTCCCGGAAGGAGATCACGCCGTCCGGCGGCCCCCACAGGCCGGACGGCCGCATCGGATTGCCGGTACCCGCACCGGCATATTCGACGTTCCACATCGGCCCCTGGTGCCAGAGCTGAGGGATGATCCGGCCACCCGAACCATGCACGGCCTCGACCACCCTGCGCCAGCCGGCCAGCACCTCGACCCCGTCGATGCGCGGTATGTCGGGATGGTCGGCCGCCGCATAATGCGGCAGCGCCACACCTTCGGTCAGGATCGCGCCCAATCCCGTCGCGGCGCGGCGGCCATAATAGCTTGCGACCTCCTCGGTAGGCACGCCGAGCGGGGAGCGATAACGGGTCATCGGCGCCATCACCACCCGATTGGGCAGCGTCAGGCCGCGCAGCGTGAAGGGACTGAGCAGAGGATCTATGAGGCCCATGTCATTCCCCTTTGAACGAGGGCTTTCGTTTTTCAATGAAGGCGGTCCGCTTTTCGGCGGTGTCGGCGGTCGACTGGCTCATGAAGATGGCGCGGTTCTCCATCTCGATGGCCGCCTCCAGCCCAGGCGCGTCGACATTGAAATGGAGCGAGCTCTTGGTGAGGGCAATGCCGATCGGGCTGTTGACCATCACAGCTTCCGCCAGTTTGAGCGCCTCATCCATCAGGGCATCGTCTTCGACGCAACGCAGCACAAGGCCGATGCGCTCGGCTTCCTCCGCCATGACCGAACGGCCGGTCAGCATCAGTTCGGCCGCGCGCTGCAGGCCTACCAGACGCGGTAGCAGATAGGAAAAACCCATTTCATGCCCTGTCCCCGCATTGTGGAAGGCATTGACGAATTTGGCGGAGCGCGCCGCAATGGTCATGTCGGCGGCAATCGCTATCGGATAGCCGGCGCCCGCCGTCACGCCGTTCACCGCGCAGATCACAGGCTGCGGCAGGGCGCGCATCAATATCGGAATCTGCCCCAGCTTCGCCATGACGCGCTGCTGAAATTGCGCCTTGCCCAGTCCTTCGGCCACCCAATCGGGCTTGCCTGCCCCCCTTATGTCATGCCCAGCGCAGAAACCGCGCCCCGCACCGGTCAGCAGGACGACCCGCACATCATGATCGTAGCGCACACCCTCCAGATGGCCGATCAGTTCCGCATACATGGTGTAAGTCAGTGAATTGAGGGCATCGGGCCGGTTCAGCGTCAGTCGGCAGACGCCCTCGACCGGCATGTCGCGCAAGATGTCGCCCATCTAACTCCCGTCCTTTTCTTTCATTCCGCGTGACTGTGGACCATAGTCGACCAAAACAGGAGGGGCGCGGAACCCCTCGTGGCCTTTTGTACCGAGCATATCATGGTTGTGAACAGGCATGCCCCGATCTTGTCATCATACCCGTCGGTGGCATGGGAAAAGGGGTATTTCAGCAAGGTGATCCATGGCCAGACTGCCCCTTGAAAAGATCCGCGTGCTTGACCTGACCCGGGTTCTGGCGGGGCCTTTCGGATCGCAGGTGCTGGC
>DASULD010000045.1:0-15193 GCA_036278355.1 Sphingobium sp. | reverse complement strand
TACGGCACAGCCGAAAAGAGCAGCCAAAGCCATACTGGGACGCAACTGCGCGTTGCCGCTTACGGCCCCCGCGCGTTCAACTTCGCCGGGCTGACGGATCAGACGGACATGTTCTTCACGATCAGGGACGCGCTGAAGCTGGATGGGGAGGCCCAGCCTTACTCCACCCAGTCGAGACCGATGTCGCGATAGACGGACCGGTCCTCGTCCCAGTTCTCCTTGACCTTCACATGGAGGTAAAGGTGGACAGGGCAACCGAGCAGCGACGACAGTTCAGCCCGCGCCCTGGACCCGATTTCGCGCAGGCGCTGGCCGCCCTTGCCGAGTACGATCGCGCGCTGGCTCGTCCGTGCGACAAGGATCTGCTGGTGGATTTCGACGCTGCCGTCGTCGCGCTCCTTGTATTGCTCAGTATCGACCGCCGCCGCATAGGGCAATTCGGCGTGCAGCTGATGATAGATCTGTTCCCGCGTGATCTCGGCCGCCAGCATCCGGTCGGTCGCGCTCGAAACCTGATCGGCCGGGAAATGCCACGGCCCCTCGGGCATCGCCGCAGCGAGCGCCGCCTTCAGTCCAGGCAGACCGTCTCCGGTCGCGGCGCTGACGAAGAAGGTGTCGCGAAAGCCGATGCGTTCGTTGAGCCGCTGCGCATGGACAAGCAGCCTGCCCTTGTCGGCGATATCGACCTTGTTGAGGATCAAGAGCTTGGGTTCGGGCCGGTGATCGAGCCCTTCGATGATGCGTTCCACCTTGTCGCCCAGGCCTGCCTTCGCGTCCACCACCAGCGCGACAAGATCGGCATCCTGGGTGCCGCCCCAGGCGGCCTGTACCATCGCACGGTCGAGGCGGCGGCGCGGCGCGAATATGCCGGGCGTGTCCACCAGCACGATCTGCGTTTCCCCTTCCAGCGCAACGCCGAGCACCCGCGTACGCGTCGTTTGCGCCTTCGGGCTGGTGATCGCGACTTTCTGCCCCACCAGCGCATTCACCAGCGTCGACTTGCCGGCATTGGGCGCGCCGAGGACGGCGACAACGCCGCACCGTTGCGCCGATACTGGGGAGGACGGGTCGGTACTCACGATATTCGCTCCAGCAACTGGCGGGCAGCCTCCGTCTCGGCCTCCTGCTTGGATGCACCGGTGGCGGTCGCCTCGCCGACGCTGCGAATGGAAACGGAAACGGTGAATACCGGACTATGCGCGGGTCCGCTGCGTTCGACCAGAACATAATCCGGTGCCTTGCGCCTGTGCGCGGCGGCCCATTCCTGCAGCTCGGACTTGGGATGCTTGCGCCCTGAATGGACGCATTCGATCTTGGACTGCCAAAGCCGCCGGACAAGCTTGCGCGCCTCATCGAGCCCAGCGTCGAGGAACAGCGCGCCGATCACCGCCTCCATCATGTCGCCCAGGACATTGACGCTTTCGATGGCGCCATCGTCGCGCGCCTGCTTGCCAAGGATCATGTGCGGCTGGATGCCTGCATCGCGCGCAATGGCCGCGCAGGCTTCGCCCGAAACGATCTGGTTGAGGCGGGTGGAAAGTTCGCCTTCCGGCTGAGTGGGGTAGACCTCCAGCAGCCATTCGCCGATGACAAGACCCAGCACCCGGTCACCGAGAAATTCGAGCCGCTCATAATTCCGCGGCGATGCGCTGCCGTGGGTCAGCGCCTGCACGAACAGCTCCGGCCGGTTAGGACTCCGGCCGATCAGCCCGGCGATCCAGGCCTCACGCGCGCGATCCGTCAAAATCCCTCCCCGATGCGGTTCCAGCGGGCCGCCGTGAACCACGTCCATGGCAGCAGCCAGTTGGCGCTGCCGTCCGTGGAAAAGGCCGTGAACATTGCCTTGCCGACCAGGTTCTGCATCGGCACCAGGCCGATCGCGCCGCCGGGCCGGGCCGGAAAGCGGCTGTCGGCGCTGCGGTCGCGGTTGTCGCCCATCATGAAGAGATGGCCGTCAGGTACGACGATCGGCGCGCGATCATCCCCGGCCCCCTCCGGCTCGACATCCAGGACCTCGTAGCTCCTGCCATCGGGCAGGGTCTCGCGATAGCGGGGATAACGGCAAAAGGGCCGGCCCTTGGCCATCACCTCATATGCCGGGCGATAGCACGGGCTGAGGCCGCTTTCCGCGCGCGTCGCATCGGCCATGTTCTGCGTCACCGGAATGACAAGGTCGGCGATCTTCTGTTTCGGGATCGGCTTGCCGTTCAGGATCACCACTCCGCCCTCCATGGCGATGACATCACCGGGGAGGCCGATTACCCGCTTGATATAGTCCTGGCCCTGCGTCGGCGGGGCCTTGAACACGACGACGTCGCCGCGTTCGGGCGTATCGGGAAAGACGCGACCGGGGATCAGCGGAAGGTTGAACGGCAGCGAATAGCGGGAATAGCCGTAGGGCCATTTCGCGACGATCAGATAATCGCCGATCAGCAGGCGCGGCTGCATCGATTCGGACGGAATGTTGAACGGTGCGACGATGAAGCTGCGGAGGACGAATACGAACAGGCCCAGCTTAATCAGGAAGAGGACGAAGTCGCGGGTTTCCGATTTCTCGCTCATGCTGCCCCGGATGTTGAATGGCCGGAAGGCTTTGCGTCGGCCCGGTGGCGAGGTCAAGCAAATGCGTGTATCTGCGCCGATGATTCGTCGCGCGGCCGCGCGGTCTTCCCCGCAACCCGACCATCCGTACGAGGAGGAACAGCATGACGCAGCAGCACTGGGCGAGGATCGCCGCTTTGCCCCAGCCCGACCTGCGGACGATCTTCGATAGCGACCCTGGCCGGCTGGATCGGTTGACGCTTTGCCTGGGAGCACTTCGTTTCGACTGGTCCAAGACGCATCTGACGCCGGAGATGATGGCGGCTTTTCAGGACCTGACCCAGGCGCAGGGTTTTGGTGGCGCGCGCGACGCCCTGTTTGCCGGTGCAAAGGTCAATGTGACCGAGGGCCGGGCGGCCGAGCATACCGCCGAGCGGGGGGAAGGCGCCGCCGACAGTGTCGCGTCCGCCAAAATGCTGCACAGGCGCATGCGTGCGCTGATCGATGCGATCGAAGCCGAGGCGCTGGGCCCGATCCGGCATGTGCTTCATGTCGGGATCGGCGGATCGGCGCTAGGGCCGGACCTGCTGATGGATGCACTGGGTCGCGACGCCGACCGTTACGATGTGGCGGTTGTCTCGAACGTCGACGGCTGCGCGCTGGAAGAGGCCGTGCGGGGGTTTGACCCTTCCGCGACCCTGCTCGCCGTTGCATCCAAGACCTTCACGACGACCGAAACCATGCTCAACGCGCAGAGCGCGATAGGCTGGATGACGGAAGGCGGGGTGGACGATCCCTATGGCCGCGTCGTTGCGCTCACCGCCGCGCCGGACAGGGCTGTCGCCTGGGGTGTGGACGAAACCCGCATTCTGCCGTTCAACGAGAGTGTCGGCGGGCGTTATTCCTTATGGTCGTCGATCGGCTTTCCCGCGGCTCTCGGCCTCGGCTGGGATGCCTTCGAAAGCATGCTGGAGGGGGCGGCGGAAATGGACCGTCATTTCCGCCTGGCGGCGCCCGAAAGCAACGCGCCGCTGATCGCGGCGATCATCGATCAATATTATGCGCGGGTGAAGGGATGCCAGACCCGGGCCGTCTTCGCCTATGACGAGCGCCTGCGCCTTTTGCCCTCCTATCTTCAGCAACTCGAAATGGAGAGCAACGGTAAATCGGTGACGGCGGACGGAGTACGTGTCGAAGGAGCCACCGCACCGGTCACCTGGGGCGGGGTGGGGACCGACGCGCAACATGCCGTATTCCAGCTGCTGCATCAGGGCACCCATATGATCCCGGTTGAATTCGTCGCGTCGAAGGAGCCGGGCCACACGCTTGACCCGGCCCATCACCGGGTACTGCTCACCAACTGCTTTGCGCAGGGGGCCGCGCTGATGCGCGGAAGGGACAATCCGGACGACCCTGCGCGCGCTTACCCCGGCGGGCGTCCTTCGACGACCATATTGATGGATGATGTCACGCCCCACGCTCTGGGTGCGCTTCTTGCGTTTTATGAGCATCGCACCTTCGCCAACGCCGTCCTGATGGGCATCAATCCGTTCGACCAGTTCGGTGTCGAGCTGGGCAAGGAGATCGCGAAGTCAATCGACAGAGACGGCACGTCGGGCTTTGATCCCTCAACCAGCGCACTCATCGATCTGGCAATGGGCGGAGGTATGGCATGAGGGATTTCGATTACGACCTGTTCGTGATCGGCGCAGGCTCGGGTGGGGTGCGCGCGTCGCGCGTGGCCGCCGGGCATGGCGCCAGGGTGGCGGTCGCGGAGGAATACCGCGTGGGAGGCACCTGCGTGATCCGGGGCTGCGTGCCCAAGAAAATGCTCGTTTACGGCGCCCATTTCGCGGAGGATCTGGCGGACGCCAGGCGCTTCGGCTGGCAGGTGCCGGACTGCCGGTTCGACTGGCCGACGCTGAGGGACAATGTCCTTGCCGATGTGGACCGGCTAAACGGCATCTACCAGCAGACGCTCGACTCCCACAATGTCACGACCTTTCATGAGCGCGCCCGGATTACGGGACGGAACGAGGTGACGCTTGCGGGGGGAAGAACCGTCAGCGCGGGGCGCATTCTGGTCGCGACCGGCGCCTGGCCGGTCACACCCGAGATTCCGGGCTCTGAACATGGGATCACTTCAAACGAGGTGTTCCATCTCGAAACGATGCCCAAGCGCGTAGTGATCGCCGGCGGAGGGTATATCGCCAACGAGTTCGCGGGCATTTTCAATGAGTTTTCGTGCGAAGTTACGATAGTCAACCGGTCCGACCAGATATTGCGGGGCTATGACGCGCAGATCCGCGACCGCCTGATGCAGATCAGCACGGGCAAGGGCATCGCCTTTCGCCTCAACGCGCCCTTCGACCGGATCGAGCGGGACGAAGGCGGCGAACTGACGGTGCATCTGGGTGACGGCAAATCGCCGATCCGGTGTGACACGGTGCTGTTTGCGACGGGGCGCAAGCCGAACACAGCGAACCTGGGGTTGGAGGAGGCGGGTGTTGAACTGAACAGCGATGGCGCGGTCAAGGTCGACGAATACAGCCGTACCAGCGTGGAAAACATCTATGCCGTGGGCGACGTAACCGACCGCATCCAGCTTACGCCCGTAGCGATCCGGGAGGGCCAGGCGTTCGCGGATACCGTCTTTGGCGGCAACCCCCGCACGGTGGATTACACCTGCGTTCCCTCCGCCGTGTTCAGCCACCCGCCTATGGCCGGGGTCGGAATGACAGAGGCGGAGGCGCGCAACGGGCTCGGCTCAATCAAGGTCTATACCTCCGATTTTCGCGCAATGAAGAATGTGCTCGCCGGCCGCAACGAACGGAGCCTCTACAAGATGATCTGTGATGCCGAGACCGGCCGGGTCGTCGGTTTGCACATGATCGGTCCCGATGCGCCCGAGATATTGCAGGCAGCGGCGGTCGCCGTGAAGGCGGGCCTCACCAAACAGGCATTTGACGATACCGTAGCGCTCCATCCGAGCATGGCCGAGGAACTGGTTTTGCTCAAATGAGCGAAACCTTGCTGCTTGGCGCGGGCATGTCGCCCCTGCACCTTGCCGAGCTGGCGGGGGCGCTGATTGCCGCAGGCGTTCTCAGCGGCCTTCTTGCGGGGGTATTCGGCGTCGGGGGCGGCACCGTCATCGTGCCGGTGCTCTATGAGGTGTTCCGCGTGATGGGCGTGCCCGAGGACGTGCGGATGCCGTTGTGCGTCGGGACGTCGCTGGCGGTCATCGTCCCGACATCGATCCGGTCCTTTCGCGGTCATCTGCGGAAAGGCGCGGTGGATACCGATGTGCTGCGCACATGGTTCGCGCCGGTGGTGATCGGCGTCGCTCTTGGTGGCTATATCGCGGCGGATGCGCCCGCCTGGTTATTCAAGGCGGTGTTCGCGGTGGTCGCGAGCCTGCTCGCGTTCCGGCTGCTGTTCGCGCGCGATAGCTGGCGGCTGTCGGATACCCTGCCGGGAAAGGCGGGGATGCGCGCCTACGGTCTTGTCATCGGTGTGGCGTCCGCCCTTATCGGCATCGGCGGCGGGGCGATCTCGAACCTGCTGCTGACGCTGCATGGGCGGCCCATTCACCGCACCGTCGCCACATCATCGGGGCTCGGCGTCATCATTTCGATCCCCGGGGTGGTCGCCTATGTGATTGGCGGCTGGCCCAAGATGGCGATGTTGCCGCCGCTTTCCCTGGGATATGTGTCGCTGATCGGTGCGGCGCTCATGTTCCCGACATCGATGCTGGCCGCGCCCTGGGGGGTGCGGATCGCCCATGCGTTGTCGCAGCGGCGGCTGGAGATCGCGTTGGGCCTTTATCTCGTCCTGGTGGCAGGACGCTTCGTTGCCGCGATGCTGGGCTGACGCCGACTCCTCCTGAACACTATCATTCTATCCCGTAAGGGACGACGTCGCGATTGTCGGGATCGACACGAATGGGCCGGTCCGTCGGAGGAAAGGCGCGCTGGTCGCATTCGCGGCGCGGGCACAGGCGGCAGGTGACGCCGATCGGCGTGGCGGCGGCCTCGTCAAAAAGCTGCATCCCGTCGGCATAGATGAAGTTTCCCGCATGTTCGATCTCGCACCCAAGCGCGACGGCGTATCGGCGCGGGCTGCGCGCATAGCTGCCCGACGGCTTCACCAGCCCCTTCGCCATCGACACATATCGCACCCCGTCAGGCGTCTCGCCGAGCTGCGTCACGATGCGGTCGGGGATCGCAACCGCCTCATGCACGATCCAAAGCGGGCAGGCGCCGCCAAATCGCGCGAATTGCAGGCGCGTGGCGCTGTGCCGCTTGGTGATGTTGCCGGCCATGTCGACGCGGCAGAAGAAGAAGGGAATGCCTCTCATCCCTGGCCGCTGGAGCGTCGAGAGGCGGTGGCAGGCCTGTTCGAAGCTGACACCGAACTGCCGCGCCAGCCGGTCTATGTCATGCCGCTCGGCCCGCGCGGCCGTCCGGAACGCGGCGTAAGGCATCATCAGCGCACCCGCAGCATAATTGGCAAGCCCCACGGAAAGCAGCCGGTCCGCACCCGCAACGGGCAGGGCCGCGCGCTCCACGATTGCGTCGATCAGGTCTCGCGCCGACAGTCGCATTAGCTGATGCGCGATCAGGAACTTGCGGCTTTCAGGAGGGGCGGCGGTGTTCACGAACAGCCGCCTGCTTTCCGCGTCGTAACGGCGCAGCAGGCCCGCTCGCGTCTCGTCCACGACGACGCTGACGCCGTGCAGCCGGGTCATCGCCGCGATCAGGTCGGCTTCGCCAAGCCGGTCCGAGGGGCAGATATCCGCTCGCAGCTCCTCCGTAACGCAGTCGAGGGCATGCACGTAATTGCCGGTGTCATGAAACCAGTCGCGCACCATCTCCCACGGCATGCGCGTGTGCGCCGCCATATTGTTGGCGATCGCCTCCTCGACCATGTTGAGCCGTTCATTGGTCTGACGGAAAGCGCGGTGCAGGTCCACATAACGGGCCGCGAATTCAGGATATTGCAAATGCAGCTTCTCGATCCGCTCAGGCTCCAGCGCAAGGCCGGGCACATCGGGCTGGGCGAGGGCATGGGCAAACGCACCCAGCAGCTGCTCCCCCTCCCGATCGTCGAACGCGGCCCAATCAACCGGATAGGCCTCGGCCAGCGCCGCCTTCACCTTGGCGGTCAGAGGGCGATCATCATTCTCAAGCTGCGAGAGATAGGAGACGGATATCCCGAGCACGCGCGCCATCGCCGCCTGATCCATCCGCAGATCGAGGCGGAGCTGTCGCAGCCTGCCGCCGACGAAAAGTCTGTTTCCCCTGGCCATTGCGCCTTCTATTTTGCAAAATCGGTTTTTGCAATTTCACAAATTCGCATTTGCACTTCCCGGTCGCGGCTGAAAGGAGCAGCATTCGGTTCCGGACTGGGGTTCCCTGGAGAGCGTGCATATGACGAAGATGGCGATCATCGAACGGCTGGAGCAAAAGCGGGATGCCGCGCGCATGGGCGGCGGACAGCGGCGTATCGACGGTCAGCACGCCAAGGGGCGCCTTACCGCGCGCGAACGGCTGGCAGTGCTGCTGGATGAGGGCAGCTTCGAGGAACTCGACATGTATGTCGAGCATAACTGCACCGATTTCGACATGGACAAGAACCATGTGCCTGGCGACGGTGTCGTCACAGGATCGGGGACGATCAACGGACGCCTGGTGTTCGTCTTCAGCCAGGACTTCACGGTGTTCGGCGGATCGCTGTCCGAACGCCACGCGCAGAAAATATGCAAGATCATGGACATGGCGATGAAGGTCGGCGCGCCCGTGATCGGCCTGAATGATTCCGGTGGCGCGCGCATCCAGGAAGGCGTCGCGAGCCTTGCCGGCTATGCCGAAGTGTTTCAGCGCAACGTGCTGGCCTCCGGCGTTATCCCGCAGATCAGCGTCATCATGGGCCCATGCGCGGGCGGGGCGGTCTATTCGCCGGCCATGACAGACTTCATCATCATGGTGAAGGACAGCTCCTACATGTTCGTCACTGGCCCCGACGTGGTGAAGACCGTCACGAACGAGATCGTGACGCAGGAAGAACTGGGCGGCGCAGTCACCCACAGCACCAAGTCGGGTGTTGCCGACATGGCGTTTGAAAATGACATCGAGGCGCTGCTCGCGACCCGCGACCTTGTCGACATGTTGCCCAGCGACAATCGCGCGGGCGTGCCGGAACGCCCGACCGCAGACGCCTGGGACCGCATCGACGAAGGACTGGACACCCTGGTCCCTGCGAATGCCAGCCAGCCCTATGACATGCACGAATTGATCCGCAAGGTGGTGGACGAGGGCGATTTCTTCGAGATCCAGCCGACCCACGCCGGAAACATCATCTGCGGGTTCGGGCGTGTCGAGGGGCGCACTGTCGGGGTTGTCGCCAACCAGCCGATGGTCCTTGCCGGATGCCTGGACATCAACGCCTCGAAAAAGGCCGGGCGGTTCGTGCGCTTTTGCGATGCGTTCGAGATTCCGATCGTGACGTTCGTCGACGTGCCGGGCTTCCTGCCGGGCGTCGGTCAGGAACATAACGGCATCATCAAGCATGGCGCGAAGCTGCTGTTCGCATACGCCGAGGCGACCGTGCCCAAGATCACCGTTATCACGCGCAAGGCCTACGGCGGCGCCTATGACGTCATGAGCTCCAAGCATCTGCGCGGCGACCTGAACTATGCCTGGCCCACCGCCGAAATCGCCGTCATGGGCGCCAAAGGGGCGGTGGAAATCATTTTCCGCGGTCTCAGCGTCGAAGAGATCGCGCAGAAAACCAAGGAATATGAAGATCGCTTCGCCAACCCCTTCATCGCCGCCTCCAAAGGCTTCATCGATGAGGTGATCGCGCCCCATTCCACCCGGCGCCGTGTTGCGCTGGGCCTGAGAAAGCTGCGGAACAAGACGCTCGAGAATCCCTGGAAAAAGCACGATAACATTCCCCTTTAGGGCTCCATTCAACCTGCACATATTGGACGCGAAATGACCACTGAATCCGTTTACATAGTCTCTGGCACCCGCACCGCGATCGGCGATTTCGGTGGATCGTTGAAGGACGTGCCGCTGGCAACACTCGGCAAGACGGTGATCGCCGAGGCGATTGCCCGCGCCGGCATCCCGCCGGCCGATGTCCAGCACGTGTTCATGGGCAATGTCATCCCGAACGAGCCGAAAGACGCCTACATCGCGCGCGTGTGTGCGGTGGAGGCTGGTATCCCGATCGAGGCACCCGCGTTGACACTGAACCGGCTGTGCGGTTCCGGGGTGCAGGCGATCGTGTCGGCGGCGCAGATGATCCTGCTCGGCGAATGCGATGTCGCGGTGAGCGCGGGCGTGGAAAGCATGAGCCGCGCGCCCTATTGGGCAACCGGCGTGCGCTGGGGCGCCAAGATGGGCGACACACAGATGACCGACGCGATGCTCGCCGCGCTGCACGACCCGTTCGAGAATGTCCACATGGGCATCACCGCCGAAAATGTGGCGAAGCGTTATCAGGTCACGCGTCAGGCCCAGGACGAACTGGCCGTCACCAGCCACAAGCGTGCGGCAAAAGCGATTGAGGAAGGCCGTTTCAAGGATCAGATCGTCCCGGTAGAGATCAAGACGCGCAAGGGTACTGTCACGTTCGACACGGACGAACATGTCCGTTCCGACGCGAATGTGGATGATCTGGCGAAGCTTCGCCCGGCCTTCGACAAGGAAGGCACGGTCACGGCGGGCAATGCCAGCGGCATCAATGACGGCGCGGCCGCAGTGGTGCTGGCGTCGCAGGCGGCGGTCGACGCGCAGGGGCTGAAACCGCGCGCGAAAATTCTGTCCTGGGGCCATGCCGGCGTCGAACCCAGTGTCATGGGCATCGGCCCGGTAAAGGCGGTGCCGATCGCGCTGGAACGGGCTGGCCTGACCCTCGACCAGATCGATGTGATCGAATCGAACGAAGCGTTTGCCGCTCAGGCGTGCGGCGTTGCGCAGGCGCTGGGGTTCGACCCCGAGAAGGTTAATCCCAATGGCAGCGGTATTTCGCTCGGCCACCCGGTGGGCGCGACCGGCGTCATCATAACCGTAAAGTGCATGTATGAACTGGAACGGACCGGAGGCCGCTATGGCCTTGTCACCATGTGCATCGGCGGCGGACAGGGCATCGCGCTGGTGATCGAGAAGGTGTAGACTCGATGTCTTGGGTGACTTTTCCGTCATCCCCGCGAAAGCGGGGATCCAGGTCAAAGAGCGCGACCAAGCGGCTCTGGGTTCCCGTGCCCGCGCCTAACGACATCGAGCATAAGGTAGTACAATGAAACTCGGCCGTATGAACCATATCGGCGTCGCGACACCCGATCTGGACGCCTCCATCGCTTTCTACCGTGACGTCATGGGCGCGAGCGACATCACCGAGCCGTTCGTGCTTGAAAGCCAGCAGGTGCGGGTCTGCTTCGTCAATACGCCCGGCGAGAACGGAATGGCCGGGACCCAGGTGGAGCTTCTCCAGCCCACCAGTCCCGACAGCGCCGTGGGCAAGTGGCTGGAGAAAAATCCGCAGGGCGGGCAGCACCACCTGTGCTTTGAGGTCCCCGACATCCGGGCGGCGAAGGCGTGGTTTGAGGGGCAGGGCAAGCGCGTGCTCGGCGAGCCGCGCATTGGCGCGCACGGAACCCCCATCTTTTTCGTCCACCCCAGGGATATGGGCGGGATACTCACGGAGATCATGGAAACTCCAAAAGCGGGGGCCGGGCATTGACCTACCAAACGCTTCTTTATTCCGTAACGGATGACGTTGCGACGATCACGCTCAACCGTCCGGAGCGCATGAATGCGCTCAGCGTCGAGTTGATGATCGAACTGGCGGACGCGATCGGGCGGACCCAGAAAGAAGGCGCGCGCGCGCTGGTACTGACCGGAGCGAGCACGTCGTTCTGCTCCGGCGCGGACCTGACGGCAGGGATGCCTGATGATCTGGGGGCGTTGCTCGACCAGTATTATCATCCGGTGGTCGACGCTCTCGCCGGGCTTGACATGCCCGTCATCTCCGCGATCAACGGCCCGGCGGTGGGTGCGGGGCTCAGCATCGCCCTTGCGGCCGACATCGTGGTCATGGCGCGTTCGGCCTATCTGCTGCTCGCCTTTGCCAATATCGGGCTGGTGCCTGATGCCGGAGCGACCTGGCTGATCGCGAAATCGGCAGGCCGGGCGAAGGCGCTCGAAATGGCGCTCCTGGCCGAGAAAATTTCGGCGGAGCAGGCGCTCGATTACGGCCTGGTGACCCGCGTGGTCGATGACGAGGAAGTTGCGCAGGCGGCGGGCGCCATCGCGGCCAAACTGGCGCACGGCCCATCCATCGCGCTCGGCTTTATTCGCAAACAGGTCGCAGCGGCACTGAACGCTACGCTGACCCAGACGCTGGACATCGAAAAGGTGAACCAGGCAGCAGCTGGCCGCACACAAGATTTTCGAGAGGCCGTCACTGCCTTCGTCCAAAAGCGCAAACCGGAATTCAGGGGCGAATAATGGCCGATATCGACGATTGGAAAACGCTGAGCGACAAGGAGGTCAAGGGCAAGGACCTGACGTGGCACACGCCCGAGGGCATTGCCGTAAAGCCGCTGTATACCGCCAGCGATGTGACGATCGATCCGGGCCTGCCGGGATTTGCGCCGTTTACGCGCGGCGTGCGCGCCTCCATGTACGCCGGGCGTCCCTGGACCATCCGACAATATGCGGGTTTTTCCACGGCCGAGGAATCGAACGCGTTTTACCGGCGCAATCTGGCCGCAGGACAGAAGGGGCTTTCGGTCGCCTTCGATCTCGCCACCCATCGGGGTTATGACAGCGACCATCCGCGCGTGGTGGGCGATGTCGGCAAGGCCGGGGTCGCGATCGACACGGTCGAGGACATGAAGATCCTGTTCGACGGCATCCCGCTCGACCAGATGTCCGTATCGATGACGATGAACGGCGCGGTGATACCGATCCTGGCCTTTTTCATCGTCGCGGGCGAGGAACAGGGTGTTGAGCGCAGACTGCTCGATGGGACCATTCAGAACGACATTCTGAAGGAGTTCATGGTCCGCAATACCTATATCTACCCGCCCGAACCGTCGATGCGGATCATCTCGGACATCTTTGGCTATACCAGCCGCGAGATGCCCAAGTTCAACAGCATCTCGATCTCCGGTTATCACATGCAGGAGGCCGGGGCGACGCAGGTACAGGAGCTCGCCTTCACCATCGCCGACGGCATGGAATATGTAAAATACGGCGTAAATTCAGGGCTTGATATCGACAAGTTCGCAGGGCGCCTCAGCTTCTTCTTCGCGATCGGCATGAATTTCTTCATGGAAGTCGCGAAGCTGCGGGCCGCCCGGGTCCTCTGGCACCGGGTCATGACGAAGCTGGGCGCACAGGACGAACGGTCCAAGATGCTGCGCACTCATTGCCAGACCAGCGGCGTATCGCTGACCGAGCAGGATCCCTACAACAACGTCATTCGCACGACGATTGAGGCAATGGCGGCCATGCTGGGCGGCACCCAGTCGCTCCACACGAACGCGCTGGACGAGGCAATCGCGCTGCCCACGGATTTCTCGGCCCGGATCGCCCGCAACACGCAGATTGTGATTCAGGAAGAGACCGGCATGTGCAATGTCGTCGACCCCCTGGGCGGCAGCTATTATGTCGAGGCGCTGACGCAGCAACTGGTCGATCAGGCGTGGGAGATTATCGAGCGCGTCGAGCGCGAAGGCGGCATGGCGAAGGCCGTTGCGGCCGGCTGGCCCAAGGCGATGATCGAGGAAGCCGCCGCCGCGCGTCAGGCGCGCGTCGATCGGGGCGAGGACGTGATCGTCGGCGTCAACAAATTCCGTCTGAAGGACGAGGAACTGATCGAGACGCTTGAGGTCGACAACGCCAAGGTGCGCGATGGCCAGATAGCCAGGATCAACGCGGTGAAGGCGGCGCGCGACGAGGCGGGGTGCCAGGCGGCACTGGACGCGCTGCGCGAAGGTGCGCGCGGCAAAGGAAATCTTCTCGCCCTTGCCGTCGACGCGGCGCGCGCTCGTGCGACGCTGGGTGAGATTTCCCTGGCGATGGAAGATGTTTTCGGTCGCTATGCGACCCAACCGACCCCGGTAAAAGGCGTTTACGCGGCTCCCTATCAAGGGGATTCGCGTTGGCGCCAGGTGCTCGACGGAGTGCAGGCCGTCGAGCACCGCCTGGGCCGGAAACCCCGACTGCTTGTCGCGAAAATGGGACAGGACGGACATGATCGCGGCGCCAATGTGATCGCCTCGGCTTTCGGGGACATGGGCTTCGATGTCATCTCCGGCCCGTTGTTCCAGACGCCGTCCGAAACGCGCACCCTGGCACTTTCCAGCAATGTCGACGTGGTCGGCGCATCCAGCCTCGCGGCGGGGCACAAGACGTTGATCCCGGAACTGATCCGGCTGCTGAAGGAAGAGGGCAGGGCGGACATCAAGGTGGTGGCGGGCGGGGTCATCCCGCCGCAGGACTATGACTTCCTTCGTGACGCGGGCGTGCAGGGCATTTATGGTCCGGGCACCAATGTGGTCGAATGCGCGGCCGACGTGCTGCGCCTGCTCGGTCACAATATGCCACCGCTGGAGGATGTTGCTTGACGAATTTGCCCCGCACCGACTGGAGCCGCGAGGAAATCGCCGCTTTGTTCGATCTGCCGTTCAACGACCTGATGTTCGAGGCGCAGACGATCCACCGCACGAACTTCCCGCGCAACGAGGTTCAGCTTTCGACGCTATTGTCGATCAAGACCGGCGGTTGCCCGGAGGATTGCGGCTATTGCTCGCAATCGGTCGAGGCGGACAGCGGCGTCAAGGCGACGAAGCTGATGGACGTCCGTGCGGTGTTGCAGGCGGCGGCGCAGGCAAAGGATGGCGGGTCCGGCCGGTTCTGCATGGGCGCGGCATGGCGCAACCCCAAGGAGCGGGACATGCCCGCCCTTGTGGAGATGGTGCGGGGCGTTCGTGCGATGGGCATGGAAACCTGCATGACGCTGGGAATGCTGAGCGAGGGGCAGGCGAAGACGCTCGCTGACGCGGGGCTCGACTACTACAACCACAACATCGACACCGCGCCCGAAAATTACGCGAACATCATCAGCACGCGCACGTTCGAGGACCGGATCGAGACGCTGGAGAATGTGCGCGCGGCGGGGATCAACGTGTGCTGCGGCGGGATCGTGGGCTTGGGCGAGACGCGCGAGGACCGCATCGGCTTCATCCACGCGCTTGCCTCCATGCCGCACCCGGAAAGCGTGCCGATCAACGCGCTGGTGCCGGTCGCGGGCACGGTGCTGGGGGATATGTTGAAGGACACGCCGCTGGCGACGATCGACGAGATCGAGTTCGTGCGGACGGTGGCGGTGGCACGGATTACCATGCCCGCCAGCATGGTGCGGCTGTCGGCGGGGCGCGAGAGCATGTCGGAAAGCTGTCAGGCGCTCTGTTTCATGGCGGGCGCGAACAGCATCTTCACGGGCGACCGGCTGCTGACCGCGCCCAATGCGGGCGACGACAAGGACGCCGCGTTGCTGGCGAAGCTGGGAATTGGGGCGATGCAGGCCGCGCCGCACGGGCATCTGGAGGCGGCTGAGTGAAATTCGGCCGAATGAT
>DASULD010000044.1:0-3473 GCA_036278355.1 Sphingobium sp. | reverse complement strand
GCGGGCCACGCGGTCCCAACGCCGCGCGTGCTCTCTGCAAGGAGACGCATTCATGACCGAAGTTACCCCGCCGCAGGCGAAGCCTGCGCGTCCGTTCTTTTCCTCCGGCCCCTGCGCTAAGCCGCCGGGCTGGGCAGCCTCGAAACTTTCCACCCAGTCGCTGGGCCGTTCGCACCGCGCGAAGATCGGCAAGGCGCGTCTGGGTCTCGCGATCGATCTGACGCGCGAGGTGCTGCGCGTACCCGATACACACCGCATCGGTATCGTTCCCGGTTCCGACACCGGGGCGTTCGAAATGGCGATGTGGACGATGCTGGGCGCGCGTCCTGTGACGGCCCTGGCGTGGGAAAGCTTCGGTGAAGGCTGGGTCACGGATGCGGCCAAGCAGCTGAAACTCGATCCGACCGTTCTGCGCGCCGATTACGGCCAGCTTCCCGATCTCAAGGCCGTCGACTGGTCGAACGACGTGCTGTTCACCTGGAACGGCACGACATCGGGCGCGCGCGTGCCCAACGGCGATTGGATCGCCGATGACCGTGAGGGTCTCAGCTTCTGCGATGCGACCTCGGCCGTGTTCGCCTATGACATGCCGTGGGACAAGCTCGATGTCGTCACCTTCTCCTGGCAGAAGGTGCTGGGCGGCGAGGGCGCGCATGGTGTCATCATTCTGGGCCCTCGCGCGGTCGAACGGCTTGAAACCCACACACCTGCCTGGCCGCTGCCCAAGGTGTTCCGCCTGATGGCGAAGGGCAAATTGTCCGAAGGCATTTTCAAGGGCGAAACGATCAACACGCCATCGATGCTGTGCGTCGAGGATGTCATTTTCGCGCTCGAATGGGCGAAATCCCTGGGCGGCCTCGAAGGGCTGCAAGCCCGCAGCGATGCCAATGCCGCCGCGCTGGATCGGATTGTCGAGGCACGTGACTGGCTCGGCCATCTCGCCGCCGATCCCGCAACCCGATCCAGGACGAGCGTCTGCCTCACCGTTGAAGGCGCGGACGAAGCCTTCATCAAGAAGATGGCCGGTCTGCTGGAGGCCGAAGACGCCGCCTATGATGTTGCGGGATATCGCGACGCGCCCGCCGGATTGCGCATCTGGTGCGGTGCGACCGTCGATACCGCCGATATCGAGGCGCTGGGGCCGTGGCTTGACTGGGCCTACGCCACCGCCAAGGCCGCCGTTCCCGCTTGAATCCATTCCCGTCATCCCGGCGGGGCCGTGATCTCAGGCAAGTATATTTCGGCCTGAGATTCTGGCATTCGCCAGGATGACGAATTGCAAGAAAGGCAATTCGTCATGCCCAAGGTACTAATTTCCGACCAGATGGACCCGCAGGCCGCGCAGATCTTTCGTGATCGCGGCGTGGAAGTGGATGAGATCACCGGCATGACGCCGGAAGAGTTGAAGGCGATCATCGGCCAGTATGACGGTCTCGCGATCCGCAGCTCGACCAAGGTAACGAAAGACATCCTCGACGCCGCCACCAATTTGAAGGTGATCGGCCGCGCAGGCATCGGCGTGGACAATGTCGACATCCCCTATGCCTCGTCCAAAGGCATCGTCGTGATGAATACGCCGTTCGGCAATTCGATCACTACCGCCGAACACGCGATCGCGCTGATGTTCGCGCTTGCGCGCCAGCTTCCCGAAGCCGACGCCAGTACGCAGGCGGGTAAGTGGGAAAAGAACCGCTTCATGGGCGTCGAGGTGACGGGCAAGACGCTGGGTCTTATCGGCGCAGGCAATATCGGATCGATCGTCGCCAGCCGTGCGCTGGGCCTGAGGATGAAGGTCGTCGCGTTCGATCCGTTCCTGACTCCGGAGCGCGCGATCGAGATGGGAGTCGAAAAGGCCGATCTCGATACGGTGCTCGCTCGCGCCGATTTCATCACCCTGCACACGCCGCTGACCGACCAGACCCGCAATATCCTGAGCAAGGAAAACCTCGCCAAGACCAAGAACGGCGTGCGCATCGTCAACTGCGCGCGTGGCGGCCTGATCGACGAGGCGGCGCTGAAGGAAGCGTTGGATAGCGGCCATGTCGCGGGCGCGGCGCTCGACGTGTTCGCGGTCGAACCGGCGAAGAACAGCCCGCTGTTCGGGACGCCCAACTTCATCTCTACCCCGCATCTGGGCGCGTCGACCAACGAGGCGCAGGTCAACGTCGCGCTTCAGGTGGCCGAGCAGCTTTCGGATTATCTGATGACCGGCGGCGTGACGAATGCGCTCAACATGCCGTCGCTTTCCGCCGAGGAAGCGCCGAAGCTCAGACCCTATATGGCTCTCGCGGAGAAGCTGGGCAGTCTCGTGGGGCAGCTTGCTTCCGACGATCTCGACAACATTGCCGTTGAAGTGGAAGGCGCCGCCGCCGAACTCAACGTAAAGCCGATCACGGCCGCCGTGCTCTCCGGCTTCATGCGCCGTTTCTCGGACTCGGTGAACATGGTCAACGCCCCGTATCTGGCGAAGGAACGCGGGCTTGACGTACGTGAGGTGCGGCACGACCGCGAAGGCGATTACCACACGCTGGTGCGGGTCACGGCGAACACCAGCCAGGGCGAACGGTCGGTCGCGGGAACGCTGTTCGGGAATGCCAATCCCCGCCTTGTCGAGATGTTCGGCATCGGCGTCGAGGCGGAACTCGAAGGCGATATGCTCTACATCGTCAATGAGGATACGCCGGGTTTCATCGGACGCGTCGGTACCACTATGGGTGAGGCCGGTATCAACATCGGCACGTTCAACCTCGGCCGCCGCAACGCCGGGGGTGAGGCGGTGCTGCTGCTCTCCGTCGACAGCGCGATACCCCAGAATGTGCTTCAGGCCGTCAGCAGCCTGCCGGGCGTGAAGCGGGCCAAGGTATTGCGGTTCTGAGGTCTGGCCAGATCAAGGATGCAAGACTGTCGCCGGGGCGGTGAATGCCGCCCCGGCGATTGGCATTAAGCCGGTCGCAGCGGCAAAAGCGAATCCCCGAAACCTGCCGTCATTCATTGGGGCCAACTGCCAATAGTTTTCGAGGGCGCGCGTTGGCTCCGCGTTGAGGGTGCCGGTAGCGGGATGCGGTCCCGCCTATGCAACTCTAGCCAAATCGGAAACTTGAAGCGGTGATCGATCCCATGAAGTCGTCCTGGTGGTAGACGCAAGTTCCTGCGTCCTCGCTGGCCGCACCAACTGCTACCATCAAGGGGAGCAAATGATCCTCTCTCGGGTGCGCAATGCGGGCGGCCGGAGCATGCGCCCAGTCGCACAACATTGCCTCGCGTGCTGCCGATGTCTTAGCGACCAGTGCGTCCTGCAGCCAGGCATCGAACGCGGCGGAAGGCTGAGCAGCGGCCGCGCCCCATAGGCGCAGGTTGTGATAGGTCAGACCGCTGCCCACAATCAGGATTCCTTCATCGCGCAAGGGCGCAAGCGCCTTTCCCGCCAAAAGGTGGGTCAAAGGGTCCATGTCATGTCGCACGGACAACTGAAC
>DASULD010000043.1:0-6775 GCA_036278355.1 Sphingobium sp. | reverse complement strand
TTTCCTTCGCCTGCCACGAGTGCTCCCAGTTCCACCGCGGCGAGCGGTGCCAGCCCGTAGCCCAGGACTGCAACAAACAACAGGTAGATGCTGCTCATACGCGCGCGCATCCGCTGGGGAGCAAAAAGCTGGATGCTCATTGGCGACACCACAGCGAAGGCGGTACTCAGGACCATTGCCACTCCCACGCAGCAAAGTTGCAAGGCGAGCGAATCCATCATGAGCCCGACCACGAAGACCGGGGCCGTGAGGAGAGACGGCAACCAGAAGGTCCGCACGATGCCGGCTGCCGGATCTGCCAACTGTTTCCGGGTCGCGATCCATTGCCAGAAGAAGTTGCCGAACAAACCCGCAGGTACGCCGACGATCGCCATCAGATAGCCAACGCGCGATGGACTGATTCCTTGCTCGCGCGCCAGTAGCGAGGGAAACCAGGCAATGATCGCGAGAACAAACAGGCTGTTCAAACCAGTGAGTGATAGCAACGGACCGAAAAAACCGATGCGGGCACGCAGATAGTCAAAAACGACCCGCATGTCGGCCTCGTTGGTCGCGCTATTGTTGATCGCGCGCCGCGCCGGCACCGTGGCAGTCAATGCGAACAACACCGCGAGCAACAGACCCGGCAGTCCGACGAAGATGAATGTCAATTGCCACGCTTGCAGACCGGCGTAGCCACTTGTCGCACCCGCCAGGTCCATCGCCATTGCGCCCACCGCGTATGAACCGATCGGCATGACCCCGGCAACGGAGGTGTAGATTGCAACCGGAGGTCCGCGCCTGTGACGGGGGTAGAGATCCGCAATTAGAGAAATGGCTGCGGGCGTCAGCACCGCCTCACCAAGCGCGACTCCGCTGCGCAGGATGAGCATCATCCAGAAGCCGTTGGCAAATCCTGACAGGATCGTGGAAAGGCTCCACAGAATGATCCCCACGGTGACCACGATGCGACGGCTGCGTGTGTCGATGAAATGACCGAGAACAAGGCCACCCGCCGCGTAAAACAGCGCGAAGCCCACGCCGAGCAGCAGCGCCATCTGGCGATCGTCCAGACCCAGGGCCTGGGACACCGGCACGGCCAGAAGCGCCAAGATGCTGCGATCGACATAGGACACGGCATAGAGCAGCGTCAAAAGGGCGACGGTAAGCGTCGCGCCTCGCAGGGGAGAACCGCTCTCCTCCTCCTTCGCCTGCACCATGTCGTTTCCCGGCTTCGCACTTGGGTAATTCAGTTGCACGAGCTACCTCTGTGTTGACTACCGACCCGATCTACGACCGATTTCACATGTTATACATTTGTTTTAACTTGTTGCTAATCGCAGGCAAAGAACGCCGGGTCTCAAGGTTGTTCAATGGCGGCGAGAGCGATCAATCGGCTGTCAAAGACGGTAGCAAGAGGGTGACGCCAATGCACCCGAATTTCCCAGATCCTGCCTAGATTACCGCAAATGTGCGCGTGTTCTTCTTATCTTGCCACATATATGTTATTCGTACGTTCTCATTATTGCGCGGATTCATCGCTGGACAGCCGGACTGCAGATGTGATCTCCGCGCCAATGAAATCGCTTCGTGGGGGTGTTTGCAAATTTGGGTTGGCAATGGACTCGCACCTCTTTAGATCACCTAAAACGTTCGACTAAATCGAATCGCTTTGCGGATTGTCCACCGTAAAATCGAATGCGAGTGGATGTGGCAGCCTAACCTGCCTGTTCGGTTGAACTGAACGGATGCTACGGAAGGAACTCACATGGCCGAAATTCTGGCGCTCGGCATCAGCCACTATCCGCCGCTGCTGTGGCCCGACAAGAACATGTCCGGCCTGCTCAAGGCAATGATGCGGAATCCGAACCTCCCAGAATCGCTCAAGACCCCGGCAGGATGGTCGGAAGCGATGCGGAAGGAATGGGGTGACGACGAGGGCGAGGCGGCTGCAGCCGTTCACCGGGAGCAGATGGTTGATTGGACCCGTAAGGCACGCCAGGCGCTGGACGATTTCAATCCCGATTTCGTCCTGCTCTGGGGCGACGATCAGTACGAGAATTTCAAGGAAGATGTCGTACCGCCATATTGCGTGAATGCTCATCCCGAGTTTCGTTTCCACAATTTCCCCAACAACATCTGGGGAGAGCCGGTCGACAAGGAGTTCGTGCTGCCGGGCGTTGCAGAAGCCGGAAAGCATCTGACCAGTGGGCTTATCTCGGCCGGTTTCGACACCGCCTATTCCTACAAGCCGCTGCACCATCCGCTCGGCCACGCCTTCACCAATGCGATTTTTTACCTGGATTATGACCGCAAGGGCTTCAATTATCCGATCCTGCCGGTTTCGATCAACTGCTACGGCAGGCACGTCATCTGTCAGAAGGGCGGCTTGCCATCCTTCGAGAAGGAACTGGCCGAGGCGGATCTCGATCCGCCGGCACCGACCCCTGCGCGCCTGTTCGATCTGGGAGCCGCGACAGCCCGTATTCTTTCGGAATCGAAATACCGTGTCGCGATCGTTGCTTCTTCGAGTTGGTCGCATGCCTTCCTCACCAAGAAGAATTACTTTCTTTGGCCGGACATCGAGGCGGACCGCTCGCTTTACGAAGCGATGGCACGTGGGGACTATGCCTCATGGCGCGGCTACCCCAGTGCCGCGATCGAGGATTGCGGGCAGCAGGAAGTTCTTAACTGGTTCTGCCTCGTTGGTGCGATGAACGAGCTGGGCCGCGGGAAACCGGATATAGTCGGCTTCGTCGAAACCTGGATCTTCAACTCGACCAAAGCCTTCCTCGTTTCGAAACCCTGAGGGGACCAAAGCACTGACCGCGCGCGTGTCGGCCGGGCCAGCGCGCGTGGAGGGTGCTTGGTGCCTCTCTGCGCTTTCCCTTGGAATGCAAAATCAGGAAGTATTGCGCGGACGTTTCTGAGGTAGGCAGGCCATGTTCTGCGCACCGCGTGCCGAAGGTCCTCGGCTTCCACTCGGATGTGTCACTGGGCGTGAGGTTGGAGCTCACGACGTGATGCGTGGTGGGCGGCAATTTTCCATTTCCCACCCAGTCCGACCAGCACCCAGCTAATGCCGAAGCGCCAACTGATCGGGAGGCTATCAAGCTCCATTCCGAAATGAACGAGACCACCGGCATTGATCACCGACGGCGCGATGAACGTTGCTTCCTGCCAATCGAAACGGACAGACTCCAGCGAGCTAAGCGAGACCGCCTGGAAATACGCGGCGACACCGGCGCTGCCAAAATACAAGTTGGGCAGGGATCCAAAGAAGATCGCGTCATCCTTGTAGAGGCCGACCAGCCCGACGACATCTCCTGCGAGGCCGAGTCTTGCCCAGTCAGCAGCGAGGTTGCTGACAATCCTCTTCGGGTCTCCCGGAACAGATTCTGGCGGATCAACCATCTGGAGTTCCTCGCTCTTCGGCGGTCAAAGTTCCCGATGCATCGGACCGCCGGGGAATGCCGTCGCTAAACTTGCGGTCCGGGAATGGCGCCAGAATTCTATCCCGGCGCTTGATGCTGTCCCCACTCCTGCCTCAAAGTATAATGCTGATCTTGCCATGAGGCTGAAGACGGTTCATGCCAAGCAAGATGCGCTTCGACCGGATTTTCAGTTGCCCATCGTCATCGACAAGCGTGTAGTGGGCGTGGCCCATATAGGTATCGGTTATATTGTTTTTCGATCGATAGGTGACGAAGCTGCACACAATCTGCGTGCCGTTTTCGTCGGCACCATCGATCCGGACGTTACCGATCATCCGAACATGGGTCGAGCGTGGCCACTCGGCGTGCGCGGTCGCCTTCAGAAGACGGTCCACACGGTGGCGAAGCCGACCGTAATCGTCCGCGACATAAAACAGCGCGCTGTCAGGCGTGGCATCGCGAGCCTTGCCCATGGTCGGCACTTCATAGACCGAATCCGGCGTAAAAAGCGCGTACCACTCCTCGAGCCGCCACTGATCGAGCAGTGCAGCCTCACGGTACAGAAAATCTTCATAGTCCGCACGTGAGCGTGAGTGCGCGATTGCATTTGCCATAACATCTCCCATGATCAGCTCTCGCTCTGTATGCGGCGGTTCCATTCACGCCAGAAGGTGCGCATCTGTGCCTCATCGTCGGCGCGGGGGATGTCTCGCTGCATTCCCCGGGAAATGTCATTCCACGGCGCAAGCTTCGATGCAGCATAGCCTCGCTGTGCGGATTCCAGTGCTTCGACGTCGTCAGGCGTGGCGAAACCACCAGGCCCGAGGAATTCGAGGAAATTATTGAGCCGGCGATGGCGTGCTTCTGGCTCTTCTCCTATAGGCGCAAGCGCCCAGGAGGAGACCAGCATGAGGTCAGGCTGGACCGGATAGAAAGTGCGGACGACGATCGCCATGATGTCGTTGATCACAAGGTTCGGGAAAAACCCGGCATTCCTGTCGCGGTCCGAGATGCGCAAGGCGCGCTCGGGGCCGACCCGCTCATTGAGCTCGGCCGTCATGGCCGCTGCAGCCGCCGCGCCCTTTTCACCCCAGGTGGGGATTGTACGGGCAACCGGGCGGCCCCAGGGAGCTCTGGCTTCGGTGTACGCATGACCATTGGGGAAAGTGTGGGCGCGCTGGATTTCACTTAACGTCTGAATATTGCCCAAGACATCCGGGCCCAGCTCTTTGATCAGGTAATCGAAATAGGTTTCATGGGTCTCGCTGGCGTGAAAGCCGTCATAGCTGTTTTCGAGCAACAACTTCCAGTTGGCACGAATCGAATATTCCTGCGTCCCGCCAACGATTTCCATCCCATTGGGCGAGTGATCGGACACGAGGTCAAGAATTTCGACTGCGCCGCCGAGAAAGTCGAGCAGCGATTCGGCATTGGCGTCGTAGTTGATGAAGAAGAAACCACGATACGACTCCAGCCTCACCTTCGGCAGATCGACGCTGCCCGAGCAATTGAACGATTCGGGATAGGTTCCGGGATTGGACTTCGTCGCGAACTTCCCGTTGTTGTTGAAGGCCCAGCCGTGATAGAAACACTTGAAGCTGATCGCGTTGCCGGTAGGTTCGCGAACCACCTGGGCTCCGCGATGGGGGCAGGTATTGAGGAATGCCTGGAATTCGCCTTTGCGATTTCGATTAAATATCAACTCGCGCCCACCGACACTGCGGGTCAGGAAGTCATTCGGCTTCGGCAGTTCCGACTCATGGCCGAGATAAAGCCACGCGCGGTCGAAGATGCGCGCCCTCTCCAGTTCCAGGACTTCTGCGCTCGTAAACGCGCTCCTGTTCACCTTGAACACTCCAGCAACTGGATCGTCGATTATCCAATTGCTGGCCTGGCCAGGATTCGACGCCGTCGACATATTCCTCTCCTATCCTTACTATCGCGAGATACCTCGCTAACGCGAACTCGCCGGAGCAATCCGTCCACCGCTGTGTTCCGGCCCTCGAGTTAGAACAACTGTTCTCATTAAGCCTATCCAGGGCCTTTCGTCAATCCCCTGGCTAAGTGTGATAAGCGCCGCTCGGGGTTCGATGATCTGCCTGTTCGCGTCGAAACGGAGAGCGTGTCTCGCCGCCTCGGTAATGAGTGAGTGCGGGTCTTGTTCCCGTGCCATCTCCTTCGCGGTAGTATGCTTTTGCGCAGGATTTCAAACAGATGATTTAGTTGTTCTGCATTGTAATCGGAGGACCGCCACGCATGAATCACCAGCGCGCCGATGAGGATATGGCTCCGCCTTTATGGACCAAATTGCTGAAAAAACATTGGGACATTGTCTAGCCCGGGCGGCCGGAAAAAACGCTTGCCATTTGGTCGCTCTCGCATGAAGCTAGCGCGGAACAAAACAGACGATTTAGAGTGGGGATGATCTGAAATGCTCATCGGACTGACGACATTGGTCGATGTGTTTCGGCTCCTCGACATCCGCACAATTTAGTCCTCTCTTCACATGCGTTCATGCAGCCTGCTCCTTCAAGAGCGTGAACGAACGGTGTGAGTGCAGGCAATCTGTCCACAGGCTTAGCTAATGCCAAGAGGCTCCAATGGAAGACTTTTTGCTTTACGAAAAAAGTGGCGGCATCGTCACGTTGACGATGAACCGACCGGAGACGCGCAATGCCCTCTCGACGCCGGAGATCTGCTCCGAATTTGTCGACCGGCTAAGGGCCATTGAATGCGACCCGTCGGTCAATGTCGTAATCCTGACTGGTGCTGGCCCCGCGTTCTGCGCCGGCGGAGATATCAAGAAGATGCGCGATCGTTCAGGGTTCGCACCGATGAAAACGATCATCGACACCCGTGACAGTTATCGCAGGACAATCCACCAAGTCGCCAAGATGTTAAACGCCATCGAGGTGCCAATGATTGCGGCCATCAACGGCCCAGCGATCGGGGCCGGTTTGGACTTGGCGTGCATGTGCGACATGCGGATTGCGGCGAAGTCTGCGAAGTTTGCGGAATCGTTTATCAAGGTGGGAATAATTCCCGGCGATGGCGGCGCGTGGTTCCTCCCGCGGGTCATCGGAATTTCCAAAGCGAGCGAACTCGCATTCACCGGCGATACGATTGATGCCGAGGAAGCTGAACGGATCGGCCTCGTTTCACGGGTGGTTGAAGATAGCGAACTTATGAACGCAGCGCGTGAGTTGGCATCACGCATTGACGCCAACCCCGGCCGGACACTGCGGATGACCAAGCGCCTCATCCGCGACAGCAGTCAGCTGTCGCTTGAGCATCACCTTGAAATAGCAGGCGCGTTCCAGTCGATCGTTCATGAAACAGAGGATCATCGAGAGGCGCTGGAT
>DASULD010000042.1:0-35296 GCA_036278355.1 Sphingobium sp. | reverse complement strand
TGACTGCAATCCGCCTCAGTTCAACAACCTCGTGCAACAAACGCAATTGTGTTACTTTGATCGGCGACGCGCTCGTCCGGGCGGTTCGGCGGCAGCTTCGATCTCCGTTGGCAGGACCTGAATGCGCTCAGATTCCATCGCTTGAGGCTGTAGGGCTAAGGGCGCAGCGCCGAAGCGTAATCGCGCAGATGCTGCGACATTGCCTGGATTCCACATGCATACCGGTCGCGTCCCTTGAGGCGTTCATGCGCAGGCGGCAGCTTGACCATTAGGGTCAGGTTCACTGATCAGGGTCAGAAGATGACGGTCGCAACGAGGGCGATGGCGGAGACGAAGGCTGTCGGGCATCGGTCGGCGAGCAGCCATTGCGCCTTGGGCAGATAGTTCAGCAGCGCCGTTGCACCAATGTAATCACTGATTTGCCCGGCGGTCAGCAGTAAGGATCGCTCACGTCCAGTCTCCTCACGGAGCCTGGACACATCACGCCTCCCATATCAATAGGTCCTGAGCCTAGGCACATTTCGGACGGTGAACCGACGCTGTGTTACCCAGCGCTCCGGCCCATCATTGCAATTTGTCCCAGTGGCTCGATATGGTATTATCGACAACGCACCGATATGCCCAGAAACCCAGCTTCGTTCCCTGGGAATTCTGGCAGCCGAATTGGGACCTACAACGATGTTAATCTCCAACTTTTTGGTTGAAGATCAACTGGCTGGGTCATTTCTCGGGGTTAGGCTCACCCCGCGCCTCAGTCCTCAGGTGCGATCGTAACGCGCAGGCCTTCCAGATCTTCGGTGATCGCAACCTGGCACGAAAGCCTGCTCTGTTCGGTCTTATGATCGGAACTGTCGAGCAAATCCTCTTCGTCCGCGCTGCGCGGGGGCAGCTTGTCGGCAAAACCGGGATCAACAAAGACATGGCAGGTCGCGCAGGAACAGCATCCACCGCACAGCGCAAGCAGCTCGTCAAAACCGTTGTCTCGGATGACTTCCATCAGGCTGAGACCTTCTTCGGCCTCTATTTCGGTTTCCTGACCGGCGCGATTGGCTATCGTGACCTTTACCATTCAAATCCACTCCAAGGGCAATGACCCGCCCTCCTTAGCCGCTTTTCTCCGGAATTCAACTGGCGGATGGCGGCATGAATGGATAACAGCAGCACATGGTTCACACTGCCGCAGCCCTCAATCAGAGCATCGACGCGCTGTGCCGTGTGGAACCGGGCTTCGCCCGCGCTGTCGATCACCTCGGCTACCCTGCGCCCCGCGTGCGGACACGCGGGTACGAGACGTTGTTGCGCACCATCGTGGGGCAGCAGGTCAGCACCGCCGCCGCCGCGTCGGTATGGAACAGGCTGGAATCGCTGCTGGGTCCGGGATGCCGACCGCAACGGTTACTGGCGCAGGATTTCGACGCCCTGCGCGCCTGCGGCCTATCGCGGCAGAAACAGGGATACGCCCGAAGCCTGGCCGAACTGGTGGCATCGGGCGCGCTGGACCTTCACGCATTGCCCCAACAGGATGAAGAGGCCATTGCCCAGCTCGTACAGATCAAGGGCATCGGCCGCTGGTCGGCGGAGATTTACCTGCTGTTCGCAGAAGGGCGAGCCGACATCTGGCCGGCGGGTGACCTCGCGGTGCAAATCGCCATCGGCCAGTTGCTTGGCATGGAAGAACGGCCGAACGAAAAAACAGTCCGGACCCGGGGTGAGGCGTGGCGGCCACATCGCAGCGCCGCCGCTCTGCTCGCCTGGCATCATTACAACGGCGCGACATTGTAAGGCCGCGCCGCTGATGCTGAGGGTCGAAGAAGTTAGTTGCGTCCGGGGTGGCCGAGAAGTTTTCACCGACCTTTCGTTAGCGGTTGGGGCCGGAGAAAGTCTTCTGGTGCGGGGACCCAATGGAGTTGGCAAGTCAAGCCTGCTGCGGATGATCGCAGGACTGCTACCTTGTGCGTCCGGACAAGTCCGGTTTGAGGGGACCCTTGCTTTGGCGGATGAGCATCCGGCCCTCGATGCCGGACAACGGTTGCGTGATGCTCTTGCACTGTGGTCGCGCGTGGACGGAGCCGACGACGAGAGGATCGACGGCGCACTGTCGCGCTTTGGCCTGGCCCCGCTTGTCGATGTGCCTGTCCGGATGCTCTCAACGGGCCAGCGCAAGCGGGCGCTTCTGGCACGTACGGCGGCAAGCGGAGCGAATCTATGGCTTCTGGATGAACCGGGAAATGGTCTGGACGCCGCTTCCCTCTCCGCGCTGGGGGCCGAAATGGACCGCCACCTGTCGGGGGGCGGTGCCATCGTCGTCGCCTCTCATCTCGATTTGCCGCACGGTTTCACGCGATCGATCGATCTTGCGAAGTTCGCCTCATGAGAGGCTGGTGGCCGTTCATCGCGCGCGACCTGCGCCTCGCCTGGAGTGGCGGAGGCCTGTGGCTCCCGCTTGTCTTCCTGCTGCTGGTCGCGAGTCTCTATCCCTTTGCGGTGGGACCGGACGCCCGCCTTCTGGCCGCAACCGGCGGCGGCATGTTATGGATAGCGGCCCTGCTTGCCGCGCTGCTGCCGGTCGAGAGGCTGATAGCGCCCGACGCGCAGGCCGGAGTTTTTGATCAACTTCTGGTACGCGGAAAATCCGACGAGATGATCGCGCTGGCGAAGATGACAGCTCACTGGATCGGCTTCGGACCACCGCTGATGCTTGCCGCCCTGCCCGCCTCTGCGCTGCTGAAGCTCGATGGCGGGCTTGTGGCGCGGCTGGAGATCGGTCTGGCGCTTGGCACCCCGGCCCTGGCCGCGCTCGGCGTGCTGGTGGCGGCGCTGACCTCGGGCTTGCGGAGCGCCGGGGCGCTTGCTGGTCTGCTCGCGCTTCCCCTTGCCATACCGGTGCTGATCTTTGGCGCGGGCGCGCTCCACCCCGGAAGCGACGCCGCGCTCAAGTTCCTGGCGGCGATTTCGCTGCTGCTTGTCGCGATCACGCCGATCGCAGCCGGGGCGGCGATGCGAGCCGCCCGTGAATAGAGTGGCTTCTTAACCGTCAGATGATGCCATCTGGCTGGAAATCGATCTCGTCACGGATTCGACCAGCGCGCCCAGATCGCGGTGGGGAGCAACAACCCCCTCGCCTCTTCGCGCAGGGTCAGTTCGCCTACCTCCACCGTGCCCGGGAGATCGGCGAACGCCTGACGCAGCAGTTCGCCTAAAGCCAGCGCCGACATCCGCACCGCATACACGGTGAGGAACAAAAACCGGCTGTTCACATCGAGCAGCGCGCGGCAATCGGCGACAAGGCCCGGCAGGTCCTCCTCCAGCCGCCAGACTTCGCCGTCCGGACCGCGGCCGTATTTTGGCGGATCAAGCAGGATACCGTCATAGCGCCGGCCCCGGCGTACTTCGCGCGCGACGAATTTCGACGCGTCGTCGACAATCCACCGGATCGGCCGATCCGCGAGATTTGACAGACCGGCGTTGTCCCGCGCGGCCGCCACCGACTTTTTTGAGGCATCCACATGCACCATGTGTACGCCCTTTGCCGCCAGAGCCAGGGTTCCGACACCGGTATAACCGAACAGATTCATGCACTGGGGGGCATCCATGCTCTCCGTTCGTTCCCGCATCCACATCCACACGGGCGCCATATCCGGAAAGAATGCGAGGTGACGGAAAGGTGTGCAGGAGGCATGAAAGCGCACATCGTCCCATCGCAGCTCCCAACTTTGGGGAACGCCCCGATCCTCGAGATACCAGCGTCCGCCGCCTTCCTCATCCGACCCCGGAATGAATTCACCATGAGCCTGCCAGTCGGTAGAGGCCGGCGCCCACATCGCCTGCGGTTCAGGACGGATGAAACGCCATTGTCCATAGCGTTCCAGCTTCCGGCCGTGCCCGCTGTCGATCAGGCCGAAGTCCGGCCACGATTCGCCGATGAGGGTTGTCAGGTTCATTCGAAAACTTCCGGTCGCCCTGCCCCAGGTGAAAGGCTGCTTTCCTTCTTCAGGAAGCACCAGGCTTCGACAAGCCCGGCCCGAACGGCAAATCCGCTCAAATACTCGTCGCCCGCTCAGTGATGTAGTCGGTCACCGCCTTGTAGGTCGCGGGAAGCCGCGCGCAGGATTCCTGCCGCTCGAACAGATTGCCGACCCGGGCGGGCATGGATGGCCGCACGCCCGTGGCACGCTCTACCGCGTCGCGGAACTTCGCCGCGTGGGCGGTGGCAAGGGTCACCACCGGTACATCCCCGGGAAGATCGTCCGCCGCGAGTGCTGCGGCCAGCCCGACCGCACTGTGCGGGTCGATGACCTGACCCGACGATTCATAAGCCCAGCGGAGCGCCAGGTTCATGTGATCGGCATCCACCCGATGCGAGGTGAGCAGCGAGGCCGCATTCTGACGCTGCGCATTGGTGAGGCGCATCGCCTTGGTCGCTTCGAAGCCGCCCATCTGTTCGGCGAGAGCGGTACCGTCTCGGCCGCCTATGTCGAAAAGCAACCGTTCGAAATTGCTGCTGACCTGAATGTCCATGCTGGGCGTTGCTGTCGGCACGACCTTACCCTGGCTGTAGTCGCCCTCGGCCAGCGCCCGGTGCAATATGTCGTTGACGTTGGTGGCAACGATCAGCCGCTCGACCGGCAACCCCATCTTCGCCGCCACATATCCCGCGAAGACATCACCGAAATTACCGGTTGGAACAGAAAAAGCGACACGTCGTTCGGGCGCGCCAAGACGCACGGCAGAGAAGAAATAATAGACCACCTGCGCCATCAGGCGCGCCCAGTTGATGCTGTTGACGGCCGAAAGATTGTGGCGCGCGCGGAACTCCGCATCGTTGAACATCGCCTTCACCATCGCCTGCGCGTCGTCAAAGCTGCCTGCAATCGCGATATTGTGGACGTTGGGCGCGAGCACGGTCGTCATCTGGCGCCGTTGCACGTCGCTGATGCGGCCATCGGGGTGCAACATGAAGATGTCGATCTTCTCGCGGCCGGCAACCGCGTCTATTGCCGCCGATCCCGTGTCACCCGAGGTCGCACCGACAATCGTGATGCGATCGTCCCGGCGCGAGAGAAACTTCTCGAACAACAGGCCCAGTAGCTGCAGCGCCACATCCTTGAACGCGAGCGTGGGGCCATGAAATAGCTCCAGCATCCACTGGCGATGATCGAGCTGCACCAGCGGGGTCACGGCCTTGTGCGCGAACCGGCCGTAAGCCTGCGTACACAACGCGCGCAGTTCCTCCTCATCGAGCGAGCCGGCAACGAACGGCGCCATGATGGCAACGGCGGTATCGACATAGGACAGACCCGCCAGCGCGCGAATCTGGTCTGGGGTGAGGACCGGCCATGTTTCGGGCAGATAAAGTCCGCCGTCGCTCGCAAGTCCGGCCAGCGTGACTTCCTCGAAATTCAGCGCCTGCGCGACGCCTCTGGTACTGATATACTGCATCACGGCGGGGGGTAACGGCATGCGTGGCAGAGAGCAAGCGTTTCGAGAAGCTCGGCACCTTCCGGAGCAACCGTCGAATATGGAGGTGAGTCGTGGACCTCAAATTCCGTGTGTGGGCACATATTTCGAAGCCGGTCGACGAGGTGTTCGAGGCAGTCGCCGATCCCGATCAACTCTCCCGCTATTTTACCACCGGCGGCGCCAAAGGCCGGATGGAGACCGGTGCCGTCGTCACCTGGGATTTCCATGATTTTCCAGGGGCGTTTCCGGTGCAGGTGATCGAAGTACTGCCCAACGAGAAAATCATTCTGGAATGGGACACCGCTGAACGCCCGGGCGACGGGGCCCCCGCTCCGCAGTATCGTACTACCGTGACGCTCACGTTCGAGGCAGTCGACGATGACCGAACCCGTGTGGAAATCACCGAACAGGCTGGCGCGACACTCAGGCCGCGCTCGACGCCTCCTATGGCAACTGCATGGGATGGTCGCAGATGCTGTGCGCACTCAAGATGTGGACAGAGCACAAGATCAACATGCGCGAAGGCATGTACAAATGATGCTCATCTTGTTTTCGTCTGGCGCCTTCGAAGCGCCAGCGCGTAAATAACGAGCGCGATTGCAGCGAAACTGAACCACTGCACCGCGTAGCTGGTGTGATTGTTGGGGATATTTTCCACGCGCGGTGGCGCCAATGGCCGAAGGCCTGCTGGCGCATCGGCCGCAATCAGCATGGGCGGCAGTATGACTTCGGGACCGCTGACAAGCGCCAATAGCGGCCGATGATCCGGCGCACGGGTGATCCAGCCCGTAACGACGCCCCCACTCCAGAGAGGTGCCGCATCCGGTCGATCAGACACACCGACGGCAATAAGGGGTCCCGCCCCGCCGCGTTCGCCACGGCAATGCGCCATGAAGCGAAAGCCCGTCACGCCATCTGCCGCACGCCCGGCCTCCACCGACCAGCGCACGACGGCAGGGCACATGATCGTCGACCGGCGGAACATCAACGAATCTGGAACCGGTCCGGTCTCGGGGAAAGCCGCCGGGGGCCGCGACGGGTTCGCACGCAATTGGCTGATGATCGCCGATTTCTCTTCAGCACGGCCCAACTGCCAGACGCCGAGACCGACCATGATGAGCGCTGCGGCGAAAACAACCAGGGTGGCAATGATCGGCACGCGACGAGGCGAGCCGGTCTTCATCTTCTCGGCTCGTCTTGTGACGGTTCGGCCTGTTTGAGCACACCCTCACGCGCCTTGTTCCGATATTCGAGGATCAGCAGCATGCCCTTTGCCACTCGCAACGACCCCACGACCAACGCAACTGTCAGCGCGGGCCACAGGAGCAGATGAACGATGAGCGGAGGACGTGCGGCGAACTCCAGCGCCAGAGCCAGCCCCAGCACCAGCCCGCCGACAATCATCGTCAGGAACGCGGCCGGGCCGTCGCCTACGTTGAACTGTTCAAAATCCAGGCCGCACATGCGGCAGTGTTCGGCAAAGCGGACAGGTGATGCAAAAAGGGTCCGGCCCCCACACCGGGGACACAGACCCTTTGAAGCCGACAGCATAACCGACGCCGGTTGTTCCGTTTCAGTCACGGCCAGCGCCGGCCCTTAGCCATGCACCGGCGCACCCCAGCCGCCCCAGACATAGATGGCGGCAAACAGGAACAGCCACACAACGTCGACGAAGTGCCAGTACCAGGCCGCAGCCTCAAAACCGAAATGCTGGCGCGGCGTAAAGTCGCCCTTATGTGCGCGGACAAGGTTGACGATCAGGAAGATCGTTCCGACAATCACGTGGAACCCATGGAAGCCGGTCGCCATATAGAAAGCGGAGCTGTAAGGCGTTTCGCCGAACGGGAACGGCGCATGGGCATATTCATAAGCCTGGATCGACGTGAATAGCAGACCCAGCAGGACCGTCAGCAGCAGCCCTGTCTTCAGCCCCTCGCGGTTGCCGTGGATCAGCGCATGGTGCGCCCAGGTGACCGTCGTGCCCGAGCACAGGAGGATCAACGTGTTGAGCAGCGGCAGCTCGAATGCGTTCAGAACCTCGACGCCCTTGGATGGAAAGAGACCATTGATTGGCTCAAGCGCCGAGGGGAAGAGCGAGAAATCGAAGAAAGCCCAGAACCAGCCAACGAAGAACATCACCTCGGACGCAATGAACAGAATCATGCCGTAGCGCAGATGAATCTGGACCACAGGCGTGTGATCGCCGGCATGGGCCTCCCGTACGACATCGGACCACCAGAAGAACATGGTGGCGAGCACCCCAGCAAGGCCGAGACCGAATAGGCCGGGTCCGGCCGAGCCCATCTCTTCAGGGTGCATCCAGGCGATGCCGCCCATTGCCATGCAGAAAGCCGAGATGGCGCCGATCAGGGGCCAAATGCTGGGCGGAAGAATGTGATATTCGTGATTTTTGGCGCCTGCCATCTTGCTCTCTTCCCTGTTCACCTTGTGGGATTGAAATGGTCCTTAGCGTCCGTCGCCGTCCCGCTCAACAGGATTGAACGTATAGCTCAGGGTGATCTGCTGGGTGTCCTTGTTATCCGGATCGTCGAGAATTTTCCGATCGACATAATAGATCACGGGCATCCGGATTTCCTGCCCCGGCTGGAGCGTCTGCTCTGTGAAGCAGAAGCACTGAATCTTGGTAAAATAGGCGCCCGCCTGGCTTGGGGTCACATTGAACACCGCCGAGCCGGTTACAGGCTTGTCGCTCATGTTCTTGGCGACGAATATCGCCAGATCGCGCGCGCCTATCTCGACGGTATCGGTGGGATGCTCGGGATAGAACTTCCAGGGCATACCCGGTGCGACGTTGGAATCGAACCTGATCGACATGGTGTGGCCGGACACCGCCTTGGTCACCACATTGGCATCCGCGCGCTGGGTCGTGCCGTTGAAGCCCGTAACCTGACAAAACACGCGATAGAGCGGTACCGATGCGAAACCCAGAGCGAGGCTGGCAAGCGCCAACCCGGCTCCGAACCTCATTACACGCCGGTTCCGGGCCGCAAGATCGTCGATCGAAGGGTGCGCAGCATTCATCTCACGCACCCGTCATCTTGACGATCGCAATGGCATAGAACAGCACCACGAGCGCGCCGAGCACCAGCCCGGTTACCGTTGCGCGGCTGCGTTGCCGCTTGCGGATCTCATCCTGATCGACTGCGGGTTTGTCGTCCCTGACATCCATCAGATCGCCCTCGCCTGAATGAGACCATCCAGCGCGATCGCGCCGAACATGACAAACAAATACAGGATCGAATAGCGAAACAGGTGCCGCTCCGCCTTCATCCGCGACGGATCGGTTTCGCGGCTCCCGAAAACCCGAAAGGCAAGCACCGCGAATATACCGGTAGCTACCAGAGCTGTCGTGCCATAGATCGGACCGGTCAGCCGCAGCAGGATCGGCGCAAAGGCCGCCACCGCCATGATCGCGGTATAACCCCAGATCTGCCGCCGCGTTTCCCGCTCCCCCGCCACAACGGGCAGCATCGGGATGCCGGCCCTCGCATAGTCCGGCCGCACGTACAGCGCGAGCGCCCAGAAATGCGGAGGCGTCCAGAAGAATACGAGACAGAACAGCGCGACCGGCAGGGCAGAAACGTCTCCGGTGACCGCCGCCCAGCCGATCATCGGCGGAAAGGCGCCCGCAGCTCCGCCAATGACTATATTCTGTGCGGTACGGGGCTTCAGCCAGACCGTGTAGACGAGCACGTAGAACAGTATGGATATGGCCAGGACCGCCGCAGCCAGCCAGTTCACCGCAAGACCCATCAGCAGAACCGAGAAAACGGACAGGCCCACTCCGAAATGAAGCGCGACCTGCCGGTCCATTCGCCCGGCTGGAAGCGGACGGTTTGCGGTACGCTTCATCAGTGCATCGGTGTCGGCCTCAACCCACTGGTTGAGCGCCCCGGCGGCGCCCGCACCAAGCGCGATAGACAGGATCGCGGTAAAGCCCAGCACCGGATGAATATGGCCAGGGGCCGCAAGCAATCCGGCAAGTCCAGTGAAAACCACCAGGGTCAACACACGCGGCTTGGTGAGAGCAACGAAGTCCCGCCAATGCGCATAGACCGCCTGTGGGGCGGTCTGGCCGGTCGGTGAAGCAGCGATACTGTTCATAGTCACGTCAACCTCGGCCAGGGCGAGCCCGCTACGGACCCGCCCCGCCTGTTCTTCAGTCGATCCGCGGCAGCGTTTCAAACTGGTGGTAGGGAGGCGGGCTGCTCAGCGTCCACTCCAGCGTCGTGGCGCCTTCACCCCACGGATTGCCTTCCGCTTTCCGTCCGGCAAACATCGACCAGAAGACGTTGATGAAGAAGAACACCATACTGATCGCCATGATATTATAGCCCTGGCTGGCTATCTGGTTCCAGTAAGCGAATGCTTCTGGATAGTCGGGGTAACGGCGCGGCATGCCGGAAAGCCCGACAAAGTGCATGGGGAAGAACAGGACGTTCACGCCGATGAAGAAGACCCAGAAATGGATCTGGCCCAGAACCTCATTGTACATGCGGCCGGTCATCTTGGGGAACCAGTAGAAGAAGCCCGCGAACAATCCGAACACAGCCCCCAGCGACAGCACATAGTGGAAGTGGGCAACCACATAGTAGGTGTCGTGCAGATAGTCGTCGACGCCGCCATTGGCCAGCACGACACCGGTGACGCCACCGACGGTGAACATGAAGATGAAGCCCAGCGCCCACAGCATCGGGGTCTGGAAGCTGAGCGAACCGCCCCACATCGTGGCAATCCAAGAGAATATCTTGATGCCGGTCGGCACCGCGATGACCATTGTGGCTGCCGTGAAGTACATCTTCACGTTCACGCTCATCCCGGTCGTAAACATGTGGTGCGCCCACACGACGAAACCGACGACGCCGATCGCGACCATGGCATAGGCCATGCCGAGATAACCAAATACCGGCTTCCGGCTGAAGGTCGACACGATCTGGCTGACAATACCGAAGCCCGGCAGGATCATGATGTAAACTTCGGGGTGGCCGAAGAACCAGAACAGGTGCTGGTACAGTTCCGGATCACCGCCACGCAGCCCGTCATAGAAAACCGTACCGAAGTTACGGTCGGTCAGCAGCATGGTGATCGCAGCGGCAAGAACCGGCAGCGCAAGAAGAAGCAGGAAGGCGGTAACCAGCACCGACCAGACGAACAGCGGCATTTTGTGCAGGGTCATGCCCGGCGCGCGCATGTTGAAGATGGTGGTGATGAAGTTGACTGCCCCAAGGATCGAACTGGCGCCCGCGATATGAAGCGACAGAATCGCCATGTCGACAGCCGGTCCAGGTGAGCCGCTGGTGGAAAGCGGCGCATAGACGGTCCAGCCCGTGCCCGCGCCATTGCCCAGACCGCCCGGGACGAAGCTCGAACCCAGAAGCAGCAGGAAAGCAGGGATCAGGAGCCAGAAGCTGATGTTGTTCATGCGTGGGAAGGCCATGTCCGGCGCGCCGATCATGATCGGCACAAACCAGTTGCCGAACCCGCCGATGATCGCCGGCATCACCATGAAGAAAACCATGATGAGACCGTGAGCCGTGATGAGCACGTTCCAAAGATGATAAGCCTGATCCATGGAGGCGTCCGGCCCATCCACGATCTGCGCCCAGGTCTGGAGGTACTGGATGCCCGGTTCCATCAGCTCATAGCGCATCAGGCCCGAGATCGCACCGCCGACTATGCCGGCGAAAATCGCGAAGATCAGGTAAAGGGTGCCGATGTCCTTGTGATTGGTCGACATGAACCAGCGGGCAAAGAAACCCGGCTTGTGGTCGGCATCGTGATGGTCGTGCGCGGCGTGCGCGCCGTGCGGATCAGCTATTGTCGTCGTCATATGTCGGACCCTTATCCTCAAATCTCGGCCGGAGCGGCGGCGTCATTCGCCGCGGCCTGCGTCTTGGCCTGGCCGGCCGGATTGCCCCCCTGCGACCGGACCCACTGGTCGAACTGCTCAGGCGGCAGTGCCTCGATCGCTATCGGCATGAAGGCGTGCTTCACACCGCACAGCTCGGAACACTGGCCGTAATACACACCCGGCTTCTCTATCGTGATGCTCTTCTCGTTGAGACGCCCAGGCACCGCGTCCATTTTCACCCAAAGCGAAGGCACGGCAAAGGCGTGAATCACATCCGCGCCGGTGATGATGAACTTGATGGGCCGACCAACCGGAAGAACAAGCCGATTGTCGACCGCGAGCAAATTAGGCTCTCCGCTGGCCAGCGCCTTTTCGGGCGGCAGCATGTTGGACACGAATTCCGGGATACCCTGATCGGGATACTCATACCCCCAATACCATTGATAGCCGGTGACCTTTACAGTGAGCGCGTCCTTCGGCGCTGGCTTGTACTGTTCAGCGATCAAGCTGATCGACGGAACCGCGATGATCAGCAGGATAATCACGGGAACAACGGTCCAGAGGATTTCAATGAACGTATTGTGGGAGGTCTTGGACGGGGTCGGGTTGGCCGCGCGGCGATAACGAACCACGATGTAGAGCATGAGGGCCAGCACCAGAAGCGAGATGGCCGTGATTATAGGCAGCAACAGCACGTCGTGTATCCAGCGCGCCTGCTGGCCGGTCTTGCTGAATTGCTCCTGGATACCGAACTCGGCCGTCCGTGGCATACCGATGCCCTGCGTCGGTTTCATGCGGGCGGGCGCGGGTACTGCGACAGCCTCCACAGGGGCGGCGGCGTTATCAGCGGCGACAGATCCCGACTCGGTTGCGGCCGGGGCGGCCTCCTGAGCGGTCGCCTGATGCGACACGACGAAAAGCGGCGCGACCATCAGCAGTGCCGCCAAAAGCGATGATTTCAGGTTTTTCATAGATCGTCTCGATACCCCGTACCCTTTCGGCCTTCCTCCGGCCGCCCTTTTCTGGTGGCAGGGGGAGCCCGGCTGCCGGGCTTATAGGCATGGTTTTCAGGAGGCTCAAGCGACAAAACGGCCTTTTTCTTCACGGTTGCAAGGTCGAGCGAAGCCCCCTATCTGGCGCTGCGGATCATCAACTGGATTTCGATAATGGGTGACGAAACGATACTGGCCGAATTCCGCGCCGCAGGCGCACTTCTGGAGGGTCATTTCGTCCTTTCCTCCGGACGGCACAGCGCCAACTATCTGCAATGCGCGCGCGTTTTGATGAACCCGGATCGTGCCGCGAACATGGCGCGTCGGCTGGTCCAGAAGCTGCCGCGCGACCTCCGTTCAGAAATCGACCTTGTCGTCTCCCCGGCTATGGGGGGACTCATTATCGGGCATGAAATGGGTCGCGCCCTCGGCGTCGATGCCATTTTCCTTGAGCGTCCCGAGGGCGAGTTCACGCTGCGGCGTGGCTTCGCCATTGAGGAAGGTCAGAAGGTTCTGCTGGTCGAGGATGTCGTCACGACCGGCCTTTCCTCGCGCCAGGCAATGGACGCGGTTCGCGCCGAGGGCGGCGTCGTATTGGCGGAGGCGGCGCTGGTCGACCGTTCGGCGGGCGAGGCCGATCTCGGGGTCCCGTTCTATCCCCTCGTATCCCTCAATTTCCCGGTCTATGACGTCGACGATATCCCGCCCGAGCTTGCCGCCATCCCGGCGCATAAGCCGGGAAGCAGGAAGAACTGAGCGCCGTGAGCACATCCTTCCCGCTGCGTCTCGGGGTCAACATCGACCATGTGGCTACTATCCGCAATGCACGGGGCGGCGACCATCCCGATCCAGTCAAGGCAGCGCTGCTCGCGCAGAAGGCGGGTGCCGACGGCATCACCGCACATCTTCGAGAGGACAGGCGCCACATTCGCGATGAAGATATCGCCAGCCTGATGGCTGCCCTGAGCGTGCCGCTGAACCTCGAAATGGCCGCCACGCGGGAGATGCTGGAGATCGCGCTGCGGCATCGTCCTCACGCAGCCTGTATCGTTCCGGAAAAGCGTGAAGAACGGACTACGGAAGGTGGCCTCGATGCCGCCGGTCAGGCCGATGCGCTAGCGCCCTTCGTGAGATTGCTGGTCGATGCGGGCATTCGCGTCAGCCTGTTCATTGAGCCTGACGCGCGGCAAGTGGACGCGGCCATCAGACTGGGGGCACCAGTGGTGGAATTCCACACCGGCCGTTACGCCCATATCGACGGCGCCGCGCGAGCCGCAGAACTGCGACGGATCGCAGATGCTGCCGCGCTCGCCGCCAAGAACGGTATCGAACCCCACGCCGGACATGGCCTCACGCATGACAATGTCGGTCCTGTTGCGGCCATCCCCCAGCTCCGAGAGCTGAACATCGGCCATTTCCTGATCGGGGAGGCCATTTTCACGGGCCTGGAAGACGCAATCCAAACTATGCGGCGGCAGATGGAGCTTGCGCGATGACAGGAACAGGCATCCGGTGCTGATCGGCATCGGCTCCGACCTCTGCAACATTGATCGGGTGACGCGCGTGCTCGAACGTCATGGCGAGCGATTTGAACGGCGCGTCTTCACCGACGTCGAGCGCGAGAAGGCGAGGGTCCGGCCGTTTACCCGCGCCGCCACACTGGCCAAGCGTTTCGCCGCGAAGGAAGCATTTTCCAAGGCCGTGGGGACGGGCTTTCGCGCGGGCGTGTTCCTGAAAGACATCGGCGTCATCAATGCTCCCGGAGGGGCGCCGACTCTGGCATTGACCGGAGGCGCCGCCGCACGGCTGGCGGCTATCACGCCCAAGGGCCACCGGGCCGTCATTCATGTCACGCTCACCGACGATCATCCATGGGCGCAGGCGTTCGTCGTCATCGAAGCTTTGCCGGAATGATGCGTGTTGCCGGAAACTTGCCGAATGGATAGCCCTGTAGACACCGATGGCAAGAACGGGCGCACCAGACCCGCGGACACCGAAACCGAGAGTTCCGTGGCGGCTGATCAGCCACGGCTCCATCGGCTGGACTGGTGGGGAGAGTTCAAGAGCATTGCCATTCTGCTGATGGTGGTTCTGGCGTTTCACAGCTTCATCGCCAAACCCTTTTATATCCCGTCGGAATCGATGATGCCGGTCCTCCTGAAGGGCGACCGGCTGGTCGTGAGCAAGTTTCCCTATGGCTGGTCCTACGTATCGCCGAGCTTCCATCCGCTACCGTTCATTCACGGCCGACTATTTGGTCACCTCCCCCGGCGCGGCGATATTGTTATCGTTACGCCCCGCCATAGCGACGAGGATTATATCAAGCGGGTAATCGGTCTGCCTGGCGATGTTCTGGAGGTGCGTGCAGGCCAGGTCATATTGAACGGCGTACCGTTGGCGCAGCGGACGCTGGCGCCGCTTGTCCTGCCTGTGGACGAAAACGCCCCCTGCCCCGCCGGCCAGTTTCCCGGTTCGCTCAAGGTCGGACCTGCAAGTGACCGCGTCTGTGTCCTGTCCGTTCGGGAGGAATATCTCCCATCGGGCCGTCACTACACGATCATCGACACCGGGCCGAGCGAGTTGGACTGGTATGGCCCGGTTCGGATACCCCAGGGGCATCTTTTCCTTATGGGAGACAATCGCGATAACAGCGCCGATAGCCGCGCCAGCCTCGCGGAACGGGGGCTCGGCGGACCGGTACCGTTCGAGTCCATCGGCGGACGCGCAGAATTTATCACATTTTCGGTCGATGGAACGACGAGCCTCAACCCGATCAGCTGGTGGCGTTCGCTGCGACCGGGCCGAGCATGGCTCAGTCTGCATCCAGCAACGGATAGCGTCGGCGCGAAGCCGTAAAACGATGTGCGCTGAACGAAAGCTCGCGTGGCAAAACCGGGTTACTGACCCAGCTGCGCGCCCATTTGTTGCATCTGCCGCTGCATTTCCATCACCTCGGCGCGCGACTTGAAATCAAGCAGCTTGACGTCGAAGATCAGCACAGAGTCAGCCGGAATGGGTCCACCGGCTGGCACATCCTTGCCATAGGCAAGCTCGGGCGGCAGGAATATCTTGTACTCTCCGCCCGGCTTCATCAGTTGCAGCGCCTCGGAAAATCCCGGAACCACTTCCGATACCGGCATGGGGGCCTGCTCGTTCTGATCGAACACCGTGCCGTCGACCAGCGTGCCACGATAGGAAACCAGCGCGACGTCGGAACGCCCCGGGCTGGAACCCGTGCCGTCCTTGACGATTTTATACTGCAGCCCGCTGTCCGTCGTGATGACCCCAGGTTCATCCCCGTTGCTGGCCATGAATGCAGCGGGAGAAAGTGTTGCGCCCTGTTGTCCGGCCCACGCCAGTCCGGCACCCGCAAGCGTCAACGCACAGATGCCGACCCAAAGGCGGGCAACCGAACCCTTGGCGACGGGACGTAACGGGACAGCGGTCACGGACATGCGGGGCAGCCCTCCAGGAGCGGAACAACGAAAATGCGAAAGTGTCGCGAAAGCGTACGCTTAACGGACGCCGTCACGCTCCGCGCGCTTGCGCTCCAGCTTACGGGCGCGGCGAACGGCGGCTGCCTTTTCGCGGGCACGCTTTTCCGAAGGCTTCTCGTAATGACGACGCAGCTTCATCTCCCGATAGACACCTTCGCGCTGAAGCTTCTTCTTGAGCGCGCGCAGAGCCTGATCGACATTATTGTCGCGGACGATGATTTGCATAAGGCCGTCTATCTCCAATCTACCCGTGGCCGGTCAGGCGCGAAGCCACACAACCACATAAACAAAAGAACATTTGCGCCGCGAACTCTCGTTCGCTTCGTGATTGGCCGCGCCGTATCAGCGTACCGGCGCAACATCAAGCGCAAAGCGCCCCGCCGCCCCGCAACGGGCACGGAAAATAGCTTCCTCCGCCACAGGAGCGCTGCCATAACGGACCTATGACCAGCTTCACCGTCAACGATCGGCCAGTCCACTACCGCATGGATCCGGACACGCCGCTGCTCTGGGCGCTACGCGACGCTTCAAACCTCACCGGCACCAAATATGGCTGCGGAACCGGCGATTGCGGCGCGTGCACCGTGGATGTGGACGGCCAGGCGGTGCGCTCTTGCCGCATCTCCATTGCGGCGTGCGAGGGCCGTTTCGTTACCACCATAGAGGCGCTGTCGACCGATCGCAGCCATCCCGTCCAGCAGGCGTGGGTTGCCGAGAACCTGCCGCAATGCGGATATTGCCAGTCCGGCATGATCATGAGCGTGGCAATCCTGCTGAAGCGCAACCGCCATCCCACCGACGATCAGATCGACCGCGCCGTTACGAACATCTGCCGTTGCGGCACTTACCCCCGCATTCGTGCGGCGATCCGCCGAGCAGCCAAGATCATGGATGGGGAAGAGACAATCTCGGCGGCGCCGCCCCCCGGTATCGCGCCCGACGACGCCGCGCGGGCAGTTCCGGCGCTTCGCGAACCGTAAGCGCTTCTTTCGGAAGTTTTTCTCCTTTCTGGATGCTGAACCGGCGGTTCAGTCATCGGACATTCCGACTCGGCTATACCCTCTGTCATAACGGGACATCCCCGTCCCACGACAGGACCAGACGCAATGATCAGACAATGGATAGTTGCCGGCTTGATGGGTGCAACCGCACTGGGCGGTGTCGCGCCCAGCATCGCCGGCGCTGCGGAACAGGAGCGTATGCACCCGCGCATGTCGCAGCGAGGAGATGACCGCGACGGTCGGAGTGACGCACGCTCGCAGGGCCGGGTACAATCTGGCGATGCCCGCAGTGAGGGTCGTGGCCCATCTACCCCAAGAGCCGTACAACCGCGCTTTGAAGGTCGGGGTGAATGGCGTGGGGCGCGATCGGACGCCGCTCCGCAGCAACGACAGGTCAGCCGTGACGAGCGGCAAGGCCGCAACGACGACCGGCGAGACTGGCGGCAAGACCGCAACAACAACGACGGTCGCAACTGGCGGCAGGATCGGAACGACAACCGCGGGGTCACGCCCCGTGCCGACTGGAACCGCGACCGTAACTGGAACGGCAACCGCGACGTCAACCGCAACCGCGATTGGGACCGGGACCGGGCGCGCGATGCCGACCGTCGCGACTGGCGCCGCGATCGTGACTATCGCGACACCGACCGGGGCGACTGGCGCCGTGACCGGCACGACTGGAACCGGGACTGGCGAGGGGATCGCCGTTACGACTGGCAAAGCTGGCGCCGCAGCCATCGGGACATCTATCGCGGAAATCGCTATTACGCGCCGCGGGGCTGGCATTATGGCTATCGCCGCTTCTCGATAGGCATCTCGTTATGGAGCGGTCTCTACGACGATCGTTACTGGATCAGTGATCCGTGGTACTATCGGCTTCCTCCCGCATATGGGTCGTTGCGCTGGGTTCGCTATTATGACGACGCCCTACTGGTCGACATACGGAGCGGCTATGTCGTCGATGTGATCCACGATTTCTTCTGGTAGGCTCCAAACCAGCAGATCGGGCCTGAAGCGGCAACGCTTCGGGCCCTCTTTTTTACCGCCCCTTGTGCCTCGACTGCGGCTCGCGTTAGGGTCGAAGCATGTTTCGAAAGCCGGTCCCTCCACCCACTGCGGATGATGCAGACAAGCCCTCGCCCCTGCGTGCCCGCATCAGCAAGCAGGTCGCCGCCAAGCTCGCTCGCAACCCCATGGTATCGCGCGTCGAGAACCCGAAGATCGAGTTGTTCGCGCGACGAGCCTTTCTGGACGCAGAGGAATGTGCGGGAATGCGCGCGCTTATCGATGCTGGCGCGGAGCCCTCCAAATTGTTCTCCGGCACCCAGAATCCGGACTATCGCACCAGTCATAGCTGCAACATGGATCCCGATGAGCCGCTCGTTCGCGCCGTCAGTGGCCGGATCGCCGCCCTCATGGGGATGGACGCCAGCTACGGAGAGGCCATCCAGGGTCAGCGCTATTCGCGCGGTCAGGAATATAAACCGCACTGGGACTATTTTCCCGTCAACGACACCTATTGGCCCTACATGCGCGAACAGGGCGGGCAACGATGCTGGACAGCGATGATCTACCTTTCGGATGTCGAGGCAGGCGGCGAGACGCATTTTCCCTATGCCGGGTTCATGGTGCCCCCCGTGGAAGGAATGCTGATCGTCTGGAACAATCTGCTGCGCGACGGGGCGCCTAATCCCGACACGCTCCATGCAGCACTGCCGGTCAAGGCAGGGACAAAATTCGTCGTGACCAAATGGTTCCGGGAACGCCCCTGGTCCTCGCAAGATTAAAGGACAGTCACAGAGGCGCGCTCAAACGCTTTCATTTTGCTGAATTCTTCGTTCCCGATCGGTTCAGAGCGAATCGGCCATACAGGTCATTGCCACGCCAATTGCATGGCCGAACTGAATATGCATTGGGAGTTTACCTCATGAACAAGATGCTTCTGACCGTGCTCATGGCGGCGACAGCGATTCCTTCCGTTGCCTTGCCTGCCGCCGCATCAGCCCAATCGCGCGGCGAAGTGCGTGAAAGCCAACGCGATCTGCGCGAAGAACGGCGCGAACTGCGCGACGCTTATCGCTACGGCGACCGCCGGGACATCCGCGAGGAGCGCCGGGACGTAGCTCGTGCCGAACGTGAATATTCGCGGGATCTGCGCGATTATCGCCGTTCCCACCCCCGCGTGTACGCTCGCGGTAACTGGCGGGCTCCATTTCGACATCGCGATTGGCAGCGCGGTGCCTATATCGACCGGTCCTATTATGCCCGGCCGTACATGATCGCCGATCCCTGGCGTTACCGTCTGCCACGCCCGTCCTCGCACCAGCGCTGGATCCGGCACTATGACGATGTGCTGCTGGTCAATACCCGGTCAGGCCGAGTGATCGACGTCTATTACAACTTCTTTTTCTAACAAGGCATCAGCGCCCGGCCCAACGCCGGGCGCTTCCCTTTTTCCTTAGGGTTCACTAGCGACCCAGTGCCTGCGCAATAAGGCGCCGGCTGTTATCGATGCCGTAAAGCGCGATGAAGCTGCCCATGCGCGGCCCCTGATCCGCTCCCAGCAACGTCTGGTAGAGCGCCCTGAACCAGTCGCGCAGCTGTTCGAAGCCGTAATGCGGGTCCTTGCCGATGGCGTACACTATTCCCTGAATCTCCTCGGCGCCCGCGTCCTCGGGTAACGCGGCGAGTTGGGCGTCCAGTTCCCGCAACGCGGCGGCCTCGTTTTCGTCAGGGGCGCGGCGTTTCAGCGTGGGTGCTACAAAATCGCGATTATAGGCGAGCGCGTTGTCAACCAGGCCAGCCAACCGGGGATGGCTATCAGGAGCAGCACCCTCGACATAATTGCTCAGATAGGCCCAGACGCGTTCTTCGGTCGCCTCGGTACCGAGCACACCAACAAGATTTAGAAGCAATCCGTAGCTTACAGGTAGCGCCTGCCCGGGCACATCGCCATTATGGATATGGTGGACGGGATTTCCGAGCTGCTTGTCGAGCGGCTGTTCGGCGTAGTTACCCCGGAACTGCTCATATTCATCGACCGCGCGCGGGATCACACCGATATGTAGCTGCTTCGCGCTTTTGGGTTCCCGATAGGCGTAGAAGGCGAGGCTTTCCTCACTGCCGTAGGTCAGCCACTCCTCAAGACTGAGGCCATTACCTTTGGACTTGCTGATCTTCTCTCCCTTGTCGTCGAGGAACATTTCGTAGATCAGCCCATCGGGCTTCCGGCCGCCCAGCACCTGCGCTATCTTTCCCGACTGGACGCCACTGTCGGTAAGGTCCTTGCCGTACATCTCATAATCGACGTCGAGCGCGACCCAGCGCATCGCCCAGTCGACCTTCCATTGAAGCTTGGCGCCTCCCGAGAGGATGCAATGCTCCATCATGCGGCCTTCATCTTCGAACCGGACGATGCCCGCCTGCGCGTCGATCACCTCCACAGGCACCTGAAGCACAACCCCCGACGTGGGACTGACCGGCAACACCGGCGAATAGGTCGCGGCCCGTTCCGCCCGGAGCGTTGGCAGCATGATGTCCATGATCGCCTGATAGTTACGCAACACATTGCGCAACTGCTCGTCAAATGCGCCCGACCGGTATTGCTCGGTAGAGGACCGGAACTCGTATTCGAAACCAAAGCGATCGAGAAACTGCCGCAGCATGGCATTGTTGTGATGGGCAAAGCTTTCGTACTTGCCAAAGGGGTCGGGAATGGCGGTCAGCGGTTTCCCAAGGTGTTGCCGCAGCATGTCGGCATTGGGAACATTGTCCGGCACCTTGCGCAATCCGTCCATGTCGTCCGAAAAGGCGATGAGCCGGGTCGGGATGTCGGACATGGCCTCAAAGGCGTGGCGCACCATTGTGGTACGCAGCACCTCGTTGAACGTGCCGATATGCGGAAGGCCCGATGGGCCATATCCCGTTTCGAACAAGGCGAACCCCTTGGCGGGCAAGCCGTTGCCAATGCGTTTCAGCACCTTGCGAGCCTCTTCGAACGGCCATGCCTTCGACGCCAGGGCGGTTGCGCGCAATTCGGGAGAAATGGTCTCGTTCATGGCCTGTTTGTATCTCGTACCAGCTTGAAGAGCACCCCCTAGAGGGATTTGGAGAAAGGTGGAACACCCGTCGCCCCGAAAATTGCCGGTCGAAGAACGAACCCGGCGCGGTCGGACAAGGAAGCCCGGGCCGGAATGATCGGGAAACGAGAGCAGTCGTAGTCGGACTGATCACTGCATTTACGTTTGCGTAACCATGCCCGGATAGACTTTAGTCATGGGACGGCAGGATGACATTAAGGAAACGCGGACCGACCGCATTCCGATGGACCTCACGGTCGCGATCACCAGCGTGCTCTTTTCGGGAGACGCGGTGATACGCAATCTGACAGAGCATGGCGCCCTGATAGAAGGGATGTCGCTGCCCAAGGACATGCAGTTCCAGATCGAATTCAATGGTCAGACGGTGTTCGGCATCGTCGCATGGTCCGAGCCGGACCGCCTCGGCGCTCGTTTTCCCTTCCCGCTTCAGGAAGGTCCTCTGCACATCCAGCTTGAACATGCGCGATCACGCCACGAGATGCGTGTCCCCGTGCTTGCCGGTGGGTCGCCCTTTGCCGGACTGCGCCGTCCGATCTCAAACTTCGGACGGCGTGGTATTTAGGGTCCTGGACCCATCACACCGACGTGCATGCAGCACCTTCAAGAATAGCGGCGCGGCTTTCGGTTGGAAGATGACCCCGTGGCCGTTAAAGCCGATCTGTGGCGACATTTCCTCTGCTTCCCTCCTTCCATGCCAGTCACGCCGGATTATGGCTTCGCGGTCCCGACGGGGAAACGCGCGCGGTATCGCGCGGCGAGGCTGTGGCGCGCGCCGCCGAAACACCAATAGTGCTGCTCAACGCGCCGCTGACCGGCCAGCGGCTGGGTTATGCCGACCTTTCGGGGCTCGACCTGCTGGAACTCTGGGCGTTTGTGTACCCGGCGCGCTTTCTGGTGCCCACTCCCAAAGGTCTGGCGCAAGCGCTCGATCTCGACGTTCCGGACAGCGATCAGGACGTCCCCGCGCTGTTGCAGGCGGCGGCTGGCGCACTGGCGGCGAGGATGTCCGCGCCCGGCTGGGCCGAGCGAGAGGGCGCGTGGTCCTCCCTTCAGTCCCTCCAGCGGCTGCGCTGGCCGTGGGCACAGATCATCGCGCCGCTGGTCGAAATGCCGGCTGCGGCGGAACGATGGCTGTTTTCGCGCTTGCCCGAGTGGGAGGAGCAATCCCAGCGCCCGCCGCCCCGGCCGATTTCTCTGGGCGAGGCCGAAGTAAATCGGAGGCTCGACGAGCTCACGGGCACGCAGGCCGAAGCCCGTCCGGGGCAGCGCAGCTACGCCGCCGCAGCAAACAAGGCCTTTACGCCTCGCGCTCTGCGAGATTGCCCCAACATGATTCTTGCCGAGGCAGGCACCGGCATCGGCAAGACCCTGGGCTATCTTGCGCCCGCATCTTTATGGGCGGAACAATCGGGCGGCACGGTCTGGATCTCAACCTTCACCAAGGCGCTCCAGAGACAGCTCGATGCGGAGACGCAGCGACTGCCCGGCACAGACGATGCCCGGCCAAACCGGGTGGTCGTACGCAAAGGGCGCGAAAACTATCTCTGCCTCCTCAATCTCGAAGACGCCCTTCAAGGCGGCTTTTCCGGGCGGGCGGCAGTGCTCGCGCAACTCGTAGCCCGCTGGGCAGCCTATACGCGGGATGGCGACATGGTGGGCGGCGACCTCCCGGGTTGGCTGCCGACGCTGTTCCGGCGCAATGGGTCAACGGCGCTGACCGACCGGCGCGGCGAATGCATCTACGCAGGCTGCCCGCATTATCGCAAATGCTTCATAGAGCGTGGCGCGCGGGCGTCGGCCCAGGCCGATATCGTGATCGCCAATCACGCACTCGTGATGGTGAACGCCGCGCGCGGACGCGAGGAAACGGGCGCACCCACCCGCATCATCTTTGATGAGGGACACCATGTTTTCGATGCAGCCGATTCGACCTTTGCTCTCGCGCTGACGGGGCAGGAAACGATTGAGCTGAGGCGGTGGGTTATCGGGCCTGAAGGCAAGGCACGCGGACGCCGGCGGGGGCTCGCCGCGCGTCTTGCCGACGTGGCGAGCTATGACGCCGAGGGGGCTAGGGCCATCGAACAGGCGGCCCATGCCGCGACGGCCTTGCCCTCCGACGATTGGCTCAGGCGCGTGGCCCACGGGGAGCCGTTCGGACTGATAGAGACCCTTCTTTCGACGGTGCGTGCCCACGTCTATGCGCGCAGCGAGGATGGGCGTGGTCAGGTGGATGCCGGATATGGACTGGAAGCGGAACTGGCCGAGCCGGATGGAGCGCTGGTTGAAGCAGCGATGGCGGCGGCGGAAAGCCTGGATGCACTGCTCAAGCCACTCAACCGGCTTGCCCGGAGGCTGGACGCGATCCTGGGTGACCCGCCCGACTGGATGGACGGTCCGGCGCGGGCACGGATCGAGGGTGCGCTGGGCGCACTCGGCTGGCGCGCCGATCTGCTCTCCGGCTGGCTGGGCCTGCTCGGTCGTGTCGGCGGACCGGCCGACCCTGACTTCGTGGATTGGCTGGCGATCGATCGCTACGAGGGGCGCGAGTTCGACATCGGCCTTCATCGCCGGTGGCTGGACCCCACCCGTCCGTTCGCGGACACCGTTCTGAAACCGGCGCACGGCGTGATGCTGACGTCAGCGACGCTGCGCGACACCGACAGATGGCAAAGGGCTGAGCTTCGTAGCGGCGCTTCGCATTTGGGCGCGGCGCCGTTGATGTTCGAAACGCCCAGCCCGTTCGATTATGCAAACCAAGCGGAGGTGTTGATCGTCACGGACGTGAAGCGTGGGGACATCGCCGCCCTCGCCGCCGCCTATGCCCGGCTGATCGAGGCATCGCAGGGCGGAGCGCTCGGGCTGTTCACCGCCATCCGACGCCTGCGGGCGGTCCACGCCCGGATCGCGGACCGGCTGGCCCGTACCTCCCTTCCGCTCTATGCCCAGCATGTCGACCCGATGGATACCGGCACGCTCGTCGATATCTTTCGCGATGACATCCACGCGTCGCTGCTTGGAACCGACGCGTTGCGCGACGGCGTGAACGTGCCGGGACGGTCGCTGCGCCTTCTCATCATGGAGGGCGTGCCCTGGCCCAAGCCCACCGTGCTTCACGCCGCCCGCAGGCTTGCCGCGCAGCAGGATGGCGAGAGCGGCAACACCTACGACGATGGGATCATCCGAGGGCGCCTTGCGCAGGCCTTCGGACGTCTGATCCGGCGTGCGGACGACAGGGGAACCTTTGTCATCTTGTCGGCCGCCATCCCGAGCCGCCTGCTGGGCGCGTTCCCGGCTGATGTTCCGATTCGCCGCGTGACATTGGACGAAGCGGTCATTTCGGTCAGTGAACGACTTGGATTTGCCATGCCATTGATGCATCAGGCGATGGAATCGGGGATATCGCGCGAATGAAGACGCTTACATTGTTGCGGCACGCAAAATCAGGCTGGGACGATCCGGTCCTGCGTGATTTCGATCGCCCTCTCAATGCGAAGGGCGTGCGCGCTGCCGTGACCATGGGCAAGAAGGCCCGGGATGTCGGTTTGCGGATCGACCGGATGATCGCATCGCCCGCCGTCCGGGTAAAACAGACACTCGACAGTTTCTTTGAAGGGCTGGGGCACACGATCGATCCGGTATGGGACCGGCGGATCTACCTGGCCTCGTCGGCGACCTTGCTGGAGATACTGCGCGAAACCGATGCTGGAATCGACCATCTGATGCTGGTTGGCCACAATCCGGGGCTTGAGGAATTGATCCTCGACCTCGTTCCAGATGATGGGCGATCTCCGCAGCGGGACCTTGTGGAAACAAAATTCCCAACGGCATCCCTGGCACGGATGACCTGGACCGGCGGCAACTGGACGGATCTGCGTCCGGGGAGCGGTGTCACGCTGGACATGCTCGTGCGCCCCCGCGATGTCGACCCCGCTTTGGGACCGGACGCCTGATTCCCGAAACTTTGATCAGGACAGTACGGACGAAAGCGTGTCGCGGATGGCCACAAGGCGCGCGATAAACTCGTCATTCGCCTCCAGGCCGTCGCGCATTGCCCCTTGGGGGTCTGCTCCTTTCCGGTCCTGGCCAAGCGGGACCGGGGCATCCAGCTTTGCAGTTTCCCCGGGTTTGGGTCGACCAGCCGAATCCACGTCCGCAGTGCCACCCTTGGCGGCATGGCCCTCGAGAGCCTGCTGCGCGCCCCGCACGGTATAACCTTCTATATAGAGAAGACGATGGATGCGGCGTGCCAGCTCAACATCCTCCACCCGATAATAGCGCCGGTTTCCCGCCCTTTGCAACGGACGCAAGCTGGGAAAGCGCGTCTCCCAATACCGTAGTATATGCTGCGGAACGCTCAGCTCCGCAGCCAGTTCACCGATCGTCAGGAAGGCGCCCTGCTGCTTGCTCATGAGGATGATCTTGCACCCATTGGCGGGATGGTCAACCGCGCGCGGCGCGCGAGACCATCATCACGGACTATCCCTCCGCGACCTGATCCCTCATGCCCTGGCTGGGCCGGAAGGTCAGCACCCGGCGGGGAGCGATCGGCACTTCGATACCGGTTTTGGGATTCCGCCCAACGCGCCCGTTCTTGTCACGGAGCAGAAACGTGCCGAACCCGGAAATTTTTACATTTTCCCCGCGAGCCAGCGCGTCACACATCAGCGCGATGACGGTTTCAATGATCCTTGCCGATTCCGCGCGGGAAAGACCGATCCTGCCATTCAGGCTTTCGGCCAGATCGGCACGTGTAAGAGTCTCGCAGTCCCCCATGCAGACAATCTTTCCTAGCATCACCCCAACACCGTCCTTTTTCACCAGACGGGTGGAATTTGCAAGTGTGGAGCGCTCGAAATCAGGGATTGCCACCGATTCGGTGACGGTTACACCCCAATTCGGTAGCAGCTACATACGCAAGAGGCACGCTCCCCAGGTGAAGCCCCCGCCCATCGCCTCCATCACCACCAGATCGCCTTGCTTTATCCGGCCGTCTCGCACCGCGAGGTCGAAAGCAAGCGGCACCGATGCGGCCGAAGTGTTGGCGTGGCGATCGACCGTGACAATGACCTTTTGCGGCGGCAGTCCGAGCTTCCGCGCAGTCGCTTCGAGAATCCGGATGTTGGCCTGATGAGGCACTACCCAGTCAATGGCATCCGCCGTCATGCCGGCGATTTCCAGAACCTCGCGCAATACGCCCGCCAGATTCGTCACGGCGTGGCGAAACACCTCCTGCCCCTTCATCCTTAGCTTGCCCACCGTACCCGTGGTGGAGGGACCGCCGTCAACGTAAAGTAGCTGATTGTGGCGTCCGTCGGCATGCAGCTTTGAGGCCAATATGCCGCGCGCACCCGTTTCCGTCTCTTCGGCAGCCAATACCATCGCACCCGCGCCATCACCGAACAGCACGCACGTCGCCCGGTCCTCCCAATCGAGGATACGGCTGAACGTTTCCGACCCGATCACCAGCGCACGATTTGCCGCGCCCGAACGGATCATGCTGTCCGCCACCGCCACGGCATAAAGGAAACCCGAGCAAACTGCCGCGACATCGAAAGCCACGCAGTCCGATATCCCCAATGCCGCCTGAACACGCGTGGCACTGGCAGGAAACGTCTGGTCCGGTGTAGCAGTGGCGAGGATGATGAGGTCGATATCCGACGGCAAAAGCCCCGCGGCGTCGATCGCGACACGCGCCGCGTCGGTCGCCAGCGTCGCGGTCGTTTCGCCATCGCCCGCGATATGACGCGTGGAGATTCCGGTCCGCTCGCGAATCCACTCGTCGCTCGTGTCTACGCGGCGGGCCAGCTCTTCGTTGCCGACCGCCTGCGCGGGTAAAGCGGACCCGGTTCCCAGCACGACAGAACGACGGATCATGAAGCGGAGACCTCTGCCTTGGAGAGACGCTCTATGCGGGCAATATCATCGATGATCCGTTGAGTGATATTTTCCTCCAGCAATCGTGCCGCGACATGAACGGCATTGGCGACGCCCTTTGCGTTGGCGCTGCCATGACTTTTGACGACAACACCATTGAGACCAAGGAACACCGCGCCGTTATGCTGATTGGGATCGAGATGATGTTTCAACAGATGCATCGCCGGTTTTGAAATCAGGAACCCGATCTTGGACCGTACGGAGCTGGTAAAAGCGCGTCGTAACAAATCCGTCACGAAGCGGGCGGTGCCTTCTGCCGTCTTCAGCGCGATGTTACCGCTGAACCCGTCGCTTACGATCACGTCGGCGTCGCCCCGCGCCAGCTTGTCGCCCTCCGTAAAACCATCGAACTGCATGTCGAGGTTGGGACTGTCGCGAAGGATCGCAGCAGCCTGCCGGACTTCGTCAGTACCTTTCAGGTCCTCGGTGCCGATGTTGAGCAAACGCACACGCGGACGATCCAGATCCATTGCGGCGCGGGCATAGGCTGCTCCCATGACGGCAAACTGCACCAGATTGCGCGTATCGCACTCCGTGTTCGCCCCGAGATCGAGCATCACGACGTCGTTGGCGCCTAGCGTCGGCAGCAGCGCCGCAAGCGCAGGCCGGTCTATTCCTGGCATCGTCCGCAGGGCAAGCTTGGACATGGCCATCAGCGCGCCGGTATTGCCCGCTGAAACGGCCGCTCCGGCTTCGCCCTTCTTCACAGCATGGATGGCAAGGCCCATTGAAGTCGTGCGGGCCTTGCGGATCGCGGCCGCCGGCTTCTCGCTGGCGTCAACGACGCCATCGCAATGGAAGATTTCCGAGGCTGCGCGCAGGTTGGGGTGATGATCGAGCGCGGCCTTGATGCGGGTCTCGTCGCCGAAAAGGCTGAATCGTAGACCATCATGCCTACGACGCGCCTCGGCGACGCCCGCCATCATCACGCGGACGCCCTCGTCACCGCCCATCGCGTCAACAGCGATATGCGGCCTGCTCGTCACCCTGCCCTCCCCCCGAGGTCAGCGGCCGTCAGGCCCCGACAGCAACGATTTCGCGGCCGTTGTAGTGCCCGCACGCGTTGCATAAGTGATGCGGCCGCTTCAGTTCGCCGCAATTGGAGCATTCCTGAAAAGCTTCCGCCTTCAGGGCATCGTGGCTGCGGCGCATGCCGCGCTTGGAGGGGGTGGTTTTCCGCTTAGGGACAGCCATATCGGCACCTGTTTTCCGTCAACACAAGTTTGTAACAACACCCGGATGGTCCGGCATCGGCATCACCGATACGAACCGTATGCCCGAAGGGCTGCCCGGTTATCGCGAAGTCATGCGCCTATAGCGCGTTTTCCCCGACAAGCAAGCGTTTCCTCGGTCGGTGTACGGGCTATCGCACCGAGCCCAGGACGTGATCGCCAACAAACGGGTTGGTCGCACGCTCATGTCCAAAATTGCTCATTGGTCCGTGGCCCGGAACGAACGCCACATCATTACCCAGCGGCCATAGCTTGCCGGTGATCGCATCGATCAGTTCCTGGTGATTGCCCATCGGAAAGTCGGTGCGGCCAATCGATCCCTGGAACAACACGTCACCGACGATCGCGAGGCGGGACGGCCCGTGATAGAATATCACATGTCCGGGAGTATGGCCCGGAGTGTGGATCACATTCAGCACCAAAGCGCCGACCTGGACGGTGTCGCCATCCTCCAGCCAGCGGTCAGGTTCGAAAACCCGGCCTTCCAGACCGAAGCGCGGTGCGTCCTCATCAAGGCGCGATATCCAGAAACGATCGGCCTCGTGCGGACCTTCTATCGGAACGCCGAGTTCGACCGCAAGAATACCGGCCTGGCCGCAATGGTCGATATGGCCGTGGGTGATGAGAATCTTTTCGATCTCGACCTCGTGCTGGCGCGCGGCGGACTTGAGCTTGTCCAGGTCTCCGCCCGGATCGACAAAAGCCCCTTTGCCCGTCGCCGTGCACCACAGTAATGTACAGTTCTGCTGGAAAGCCGTGACCGGCACAATCGCCGCGCACAACGGCTGCATCGATGTTTGCGCAGGGGAATCAGTCATGCCAAGCCATGTGGGCCATGGCCGCGGGGGACGCAAGCCCGCCTGGGCCCGATCGGCTTCAGGCAAGTACGCGCGATGACCACACGACCCGGCCGACAATGTCGACCAGCGCGCCATCGATATCATCCCAACTTGGATAATGAGAATTGTCGCTGGCTATCGTGAGTCCCTTCTTCCCCCGACGGGGAGAGATAGCCACCCGCTTCACCATCAAGGCGTCGTCCAGCCGCAGGACATAGATACCGTCGCGCAGACGATCGGCCCCGTCGCTGCAATCCACCATGATGGTGTCGCCATTGTTGAGGGTTGGCGCCATCGATTCGCCTTTTACGTCGATAATGGAGAGATTTTCCGGCGCGAGTCCAAGTCGCCGGAGCCAGTGCCTGTCGAAACCGACTGCGCCGTCCTGCCACTCCTCGGCGGCCATGGAGCCGTTGCCCGCAGACGCCTCAAGCCTCAGCCGCGGAATCAAAGCCAACCCTTTGTTTCCCGATGACCTTTCCGGCGCGCGGGGCATGTTACCAGCCGCCTGTGGCGCGCCCAGCAGCACCTCGTCCACTCCAAAATATCGGGCAAGGGTCCGCCGATCCGCCTCATCGAGCTTCCGGGGCGTGCCTCTCTTTATAAACTGTTGAATATACGCAGGATTTCGTCCCAACAGGCGAGACAGCGCACCGTAATTCTCTCCGCGTTCGGCGATCAGGCCCGCAAGGACTTCACGGGGCGAATTATCATCCATTCCGGCACCATAAGGATAGGAAACATCCTAGACAAGTAGGATTTGGTGAGAAATATAGGAATCTTCCTATCCATCGACTCGTATGCCAAAGACAAAAAGGAGGTAACGCTGTGCCCATCCTGAGGAAGATAGAGAAATTTCTACGCGACACCGGAATGGCTCCTACCAGATTCGGGCGGGATGCGGTGCGCGATCCGCGCCTCGTGTTCGACATGAGGCTTGGCAGGGAGCCTACCGCGCGCATGACCGAAAGAATAGAACATTTCATGAACATCCGTCAAAAGGAAGTCATTCAGTGAAGCGTGCACAGATCGATCCCGTCACCTCCGTGCCAGGAACCCGGAGCCGTCAGCGCGTACGCGCAAGAGACTGGCCTCGTCCCCCGCGACGCGATCCCCATACGCGAGCGATAGCACAGCTTCTTGCGCTCGCCGGGCCAGATTCATCCGTTATCGCGACATCATCCCGGCCCTGGGCAAGCGCGACCTTTCTTGGAGCGAAGCACACAGTAGAGCTGCTGATAAACGGGAGCGATGCCATCGGCCGGGCCGAGACGTTCGCTCGCGCCCTGCCCGATGCGGAATTCTCGATCTCCGGTCATATCGTCGCGGATGCATGCGTGGACGAATGGCGCATGACGACGGGGACAGGAGACGGCGCGCGCGAAGATGGGCGCAACCCCGTTACCGACGTCGTGGCACTGCGTCTTTCGATCTTGACGATCGAGGACTGGTAGCCGTCAGCCTGTGCGGGCGATGATGCCGCGGAGCGCCGCGAGCGCGCTGCTCATCCCGCTACCGTCGGGAGCCGGAATCATTGATCCGGCTTCCGATGGTCCCTCTTCGCGCGGCGCAACTTCATCCGCAGCGGGTTGGGGAGTATGCGGGACCTCGCCCGGAAAAGACGGGATCCCAGCGCCTTCCGGCGATGCAACAGCCTCACGCAACGCACGACGCCGCGCCAGCCCCCGTTCCAGCCGTTCGGTCAACTCGGTGATGGTCGGCTGTGCCAGGCCGACGGAAGGCCGGTCTTTTTCCTCAGCAACGGCGCGGAACTGCACGCCCGCCAGCAGGCGGCTCATCTCCTGCTGGATTGTTTCCCAGGGCAGCGGCTCGGGCGCGTGTGGCGTGGACATGCCGGTAATGTCGCGAACGATCGGATCATGCGGCCCGTCAATCGGGCGCATCGCCAGGTGTTCGCGTTCCGGACGCGCTGCAGGAGGAAGCCTGTCCTGACCGCCCAGATCCCGGCTGGCGAACAACGGTGGCCGGGGTGGTGCATCCGGATGCGCATCGGATCGCCGAACGGCAGGAATAAGGTCGAGGTCGAAATCCGGAACAGTGAATCCCTCGGCCACGGCAGAATCGTTTTCTAGCTTGCCCCCCGCATGGCCGCGGCGCTTCCAGGGCAGGAACAGCGCGGTGATTGCCGACGCGCCCAGCCCGCCTACGACGACGGAGACGGCGCGCGCTGTTTCTCCCAGGGGTGGCAAGGCTGCAGGAACAATGGACGCCAACCCACTGACACGAATGCCCATTTCCAGCAGATCGACAGGAAAGCTGTACACGACAACGCCCCCGCCGACGGCGGCAAGAGTGATCAGCACCAGATTTGCGTCGCGTCGTTTCACCGTTCACATCCGGGCCGTGAGCGCGGCCGCGCCTTACTTACTTTTTCCGTTCAAGCAGATTTCGGTAAACAGGTTGATAACGCAGGATATTACACGCCCAATTTCGGTCCCGTTCAACAAACGCGCGGGCGGCGGCGCGGCGTAAGTCCCAGTTGTCCCGATCCTGGAACATCATGGTCAACGCCTGCGCGATGGACTTGGGCTCGTCGGGTGGAAACAATGTGCCGGTCACCCCATCTTCGATCAGTTCGCGGTGACCGCCCACCGAAGATGCGACGACCAGCCTGCCCTGCGCCATCGCCTCCAGTGGCTTGAGCGGCGTAACCAACTCGGTCAGCCGGGTCGCCTTGCGCGGATAGGCAAGAACATCGATGAGGCTGTAGTAGTCCTCGACCTCTTCGTGCGGCACACGACCCACGAAGCGGATCGCATGCGCGGCAGGGGACATCGCCGCCTGCTGCTTGAGGGCCATTTCGCGCGGTCCACCGCCGACCAGCAGTAGCTTCGCTGCCGGTCTTGCGGCAATGAGGAAAGGCATCGACGCAATGAGATCGTCCAGCCCCTCATAATCGTAAAAGCTGCCGATGAACCCGACGACCTCCCCACCGTCCAGACCCAGACGGGACCGCAGCCTGGGGTCTGCCACCGCCGGCGTACCGAACATCTCCATGTCTACCCCGTTGGGTGCAACGAGAATTTTTTTCGCATCGATGCCGCGCGCGACAAGATCCCGCTTGAGACCTTCGCAGATGACCGCAACCGCGTCCGCATTCCGCGCAGCTCTTGTTTCGAGCCATCGGGTGAACCGATATCGCAAGCCGCCTTCCCGTGCCGCGCCGTTCGCGACGGCGGCGTCCTCCCAGAAGGCGCGGATCTCATAGACGATCGGCACAGCGTGTCGACGGGCAACTCGCTGTGCCGCAATCGCACCCAGAACCGGCGAATGAACGTGAATGATGTCGGGCCGCCAGTCCCTGACAAGGTGGTCGGCAGCCGCTTCGAGATGTTTGATCTCCTGCCATTCGCGCAGTCCCGGTGGGCCTTCCGGGCGCGCGCCGGGTGTGCGGTGAAAAACGAGCCCGTCGATCGTCTCGATCTCGGTGTCGCAATTCCCCTGCCGATGCCCCGTGAGCCCCCGCACATCCCAGCCCTGCGCGATCTGGGCGCGCAATATCGCACGCGTCCTGAACGTGTAACCGCTGTGGAGCGGCAGGCTGTGATCGAGTATGTGCAATATGCGGGTCATCGCTCGGCCTTCTGTTCAACCTTAAGACTTGCAGCCAAATGATTTACGGCGCGTCAACCAGCGCCCGCTATGGGTGAAGGCGACGGGAAGGCAAAGGGCTCGTAACGGGCATCGGTGGCGAGACAATGATCGATACCTTCTCCATCCTCCTCTCCCATGCGCTGCTGTTCGTTGCGTGCTGGCGCCTGCTCTCGCGTCCCGCCCTCAACGATGAGCGCGACGTCCGAAACGGAGCTGCTGCAGAATCGGGTGCCCCGCCCGATGCGTGACCTGTTCTTTCTTGCCTTTCTTGCCTCGATGTTCGTCATGGGGCTGCGCCGACCGTTCCTGTTCGTACTGCTCTATGCCTATATCGACATCGTATCGCCTCAGCGGCTGTCCTATTTCCTGCTGAACTCCATTCCCATCTCGGCAATCGCCTTCGCTTTTGCCTTCATCGGCTGGGCGCTGATCGACGACAAGCGCGACAGCCGATTTTCATGGCGCCAACTGCTGATGCTCATCCTCCTCGCCTGGTGCGGCTACACCACCGCCGGGGCCGACTTCCCGATCGATGCGGCAAGCAAGTGGAACTGGGTTTCCAAAGCCCTCATCTTCGCAATTTTCCTGCCGCTGACGTTGCGCACGCGCCTCCGGATCGAGGCGCTGGCATTGGTGATGGTCCTGTGCGCAAGCACGATCATCGTCGGCGGCGGGATCAAGACGATCCTGTCGGGCGGCGGTTACGGCGAACTCAACCTCATGGTCGAGGATAATAGCGGCCTGTATGAAGGGTCGACCATTTCGACCGTGGCCATCGCCATTATTCCGCTCATTTTCTGGCTGGCCCGGTACGGCACCATCTTTCCGCCCGACTGGCGCGTGCGCACCTATGCGGCAGCCCTGGCCGGTGCGTGTTTGCTCATTCCGATAGGCACCGTCACCCGCACCGGCCTGCTCTGCATCCTGATGCTGGGCGCCCTCATGCTGTGGCACAGCAAGCGGCGGCTTTCCTATGGCGCGGGTCTGGCTGCTCTCCTGCTCACAGCGGTTCCCTTCCTCCCCACGAGCTTCACCGACCGCATGGGAACCATTCGGACCTATCAAGCCGACCAGAGCGCCTCCACGCGGATCGAAGTGTGGCGCTGGACACTCGATTATGTGAAGGATCACCCCCTTGGCGGCGGATTCGACGCCTATCGATCCAACAGTTTCGCCTATGACACGGTCCGCAGCGAGGGTGAGAAGACGTCCCAGCGGATCGTGCGCGAGCATGTCGTCGAGAAGGAGCGAGCCTATCACAGCGCCTATTTCGAGATGCTGGGCGAACAGGGCTGGCCCGGCCTGGCAACATGGGCGCTGATCCATGTAATCTCGCTCATCTCCACTCGGCGAATCCGCATCCGTTACGCAGATCGCACCGACAGCGGGCATGAATGGATCGCACCGCTGGCGCTGGCGCTGCAACAGGGACACATCATCTACCTGCTCGGCGCTATCTTCATCGGCATTGCCTATCAACCGTTCGTCTTCATGCTGCTCGCGCTCCAGATCGGGTTGTCGACCTATGTTGCGCGCCGTCGCAAGGAGGAAGGAAAAACCCCGATTTTCGCCAGCGGCAGTACACAGCGGGGAGCCGCAGCGTGAAGGTCCGGCCGCAGCTTCATGGCCTCACCGTTGCACGGGGGCTTGCCGCATGGATGGTCGTGCTGTTCCACATCCGCAGCGGCATGCCATGGCTTCCACAGTCGTTCGTCGTCGTCGCGGCAAAGGGTTATCTCGCGGTCGACTTCTTCTTCCTGCTTTCGGGCTTTGTCATCTATCTGTCTGCACACGGGATATTTGAGCGGCACGGGCTGGCCGCGCTTCCCGATTTCCTTCGCCGCCGCGTGGCGCGCATCTATCCGCTGTATGCGGCCATGCTCGCGTTGACGGTGGGGTTTGCCGCGCTGCTGACGTTGACCGGACGGAACGCGGACGGCTATCCGTGGCGTGAGCTGCCGCTTCACATAGTCCTGCTGCAGAACTGGAGCTTCACCGATGAGCTCAGCTGGAACCATCCGGCATGGTCGATCAGCACCGAGCTTGCAGCCTACCTCCTCTTCCCGCTGATCATGGTTGCAATGCCGATCCGGCGCTTGTCCTCCCCGAAGCTCGTCATCGGGATCGTGGTGCTCCTTGCCACGATGGCCGCGTGGCTGCGGACCGCTGGCCTGACCGAATTGGGCCAGCAGATACACCGCTTCGGACTCGTGCGCTGCCTGTTCGAATTCAGCGCCGGTTGCCTGCTCTGTGCTCTATGGCTGCGCACCGGAAAAAATTGGCTCCGTTTCGCCGCGCCCTCCGCTGTGATTGTCGCTGCAGCCGCACTCTGGGCAAGTGACAGCACTCATGAACTATGGGCGTTTCCCGCGATGGCCGCCTCGTTGATATTCCTGATCGCCGACCTGTCTGCATGGCAGCGACCGCCCGCGCCTCCGGTTCGTGCGTTGATCTATCTGGGCGAGCTCAGCTATGCGACCTATCTTTCCCACTGCATGTTGTTCATCTGGTTCAAGATCGTGATGGTCAACGACGCCACCGACATTCCGCCTATGCTGATCGCTCTTTATTGCATGGCGACACTGGCCGCGTCGGTGCTCCTCCATCATTTTGTCGAAAAGCCGGGGCGGCGCTGGGTATCTGGCCGGCGCGCGTCCCTTCCCGCTCACGCATGATGCCCGCCCCTCAGAGGCCGCTGTCGCTCCATTGATCCAGCGATTCGCCAAGGGCCGGAAAATAGCCTTTCTTATTAAG
>DASULD010000041.1:0-7893 GCA_036278355.1 Sphingobium sp. | reverse complement strand
TCGGACACGCGCTGGTCAAGCGCATCGAGATATTCGGGGAAGCTGCTCCAGTTGAACGGCACGCCTTCGGCCATGACGACTTCAGGGATATCCTCCACGCCCTCCATCAGCTTGATCATCAGTTGGTGGTCGCCATCACGCACCGGCGCGAAACCCACGCCGCAATTTCCCATCACCACGGTCGTGACGCCGTGATTGGATGAAGGGGCCATGCGGTTTTCCCAGGTGATCTGGCCGTCATAATGGGTGTGAACATCGACAAAACCCGGAGTCACCGTCAGACCGCGCGCATCGATTTCCTCGCTCGCCGACGTATTGATAGCGCCGATTTGCGTGATGATGCCGTCCTTCACGCCGATATCGGCGACATAAGGCTGGGCTCCGGTGCCGTCCACGATTGTGCCGCCGCGGATCACCACATCGAATTGACTGCTCATGCCTCTCCTTTCAGAATCGCCGCAACGGAGTCGCGAAGATAAATAGTATATGCTATTTATAGCATCGGCGAAGACAGGACAATGGCTTAATGACGCATGCATGACATTTCCGATCGGTCCACTGTGGTCATTGCCCCTCGCCGCCGGGCGCGACGCTCCACGGCGGAAATCCGTGCGCGCATCCTCGACGCGGCCCGTGCGGTTTTTGCGGAGCGGGGTTTCGCAGGCGCAACGACGCGCCATATCGCCGCCCGCGCGGAGGTGGCGGAGCCGCTGATCTTCAACAATTTCGGCAGCAAGGATGCCCTGTTCACTGAAGCGGTGATCGAGCCTTTCAATGCCCGATTCCGGGAATTCCTGGGCTATAGCGATACGCTGCCGCCTGACCGTGAAGAGCGCAGCATGCGCTATGTCCAGGCGCTCTATCCCTTCCTGCGCGACCATGCCGACCTGCTGTTGGCGATGGTCAAGTCCAGAGGCGACGTGGATTTGGCGGCCATTCATGGACTGGATGATTATTTCGCCCGCGCTGTCGCCCGGATACGCTCGCAGTATGAACAGGCTGGGCTGGAATTCGACGTGCCGCCGGAACTGATGGTCCGCTATGGTTTCGGCATGTTGGCAGGCTCTGTCCTGCTCGGCGACTGGTTCTTTCCCGAGGGCGGGCCGGACACGGACGTGGAAGAAGGCGTACTGGCGCGAATGCTATTCAAGGCCAGCGAACCCAGAAGGGATTAGCCCACAGCCTTCCATTTATCACATGGCCGAAATCCTGTCGCCTGGCTTGGCGGATCGCCCGGCGGCCGCCATGGTCTGTCCAACGGGAGACGCGGATGGCGATTGATTTCAGCGGGCAGGTAGCTGTGGTCACGGGGGCGGGCGGCGCACTCGGTTCGGCCTTTTGTCGGGAACTGGCGCGCAGAGGCGCGGCGGTGGTTGCCAATGATTTGGGCGGCGATCCCACAGGCCAAGGCGGTTCCACCGGCTATGCGGACGCGGTCGCCGAAGAGCTCACCGGCATGGGTGCCCGCGCCATCGCGAATTACGATACCGTCGCAACCGAGGCCGGGGGCTGCGCCATCATCGATGCGGCGCTGCGCGCCTTCGGACGGGTGGATATCGTCATCTCCAATGCCGGTAATCAGCGCAACGGCGCCTTTGGTGCGTTGAGCGAGGAGGATGTCGAATCCGTCCTCGCGGTCCATGTGAAGGGCGCCTTCAACATATGTCAGCCCGCCTATCGGGCCATGACCAGGCAGGGCTATGGCCGGATCGTTCTGGTGAGTTCACAATCGGGTGTGTTCGGCAATCCCTATCGCGCCAATTATGGCGCCGCCAAGACAGCGTTGATTGGCCTCATGAACGTAATCGCGCAGGAGGCGCCTGCGGGGATCGCCGTCAATACCCTGTTCCCCAATGCGCAGGGCGGCCGACTGGGCGGCACGCCAATGGATCAGCGCCCGGACGTCGATTTCCTCAAGGCTGCGGGCGCGCGCACCCGCCATTTCATCGAAGGCATGAAGCCGGAATTCGTCGCTGCCCTGGCCTGCTATATGGCCAGTCGGGACTGCACTTCCTCCCAGCATATGTATTCGGTGCTGGGCGGCAAATATTCGCGGCTGTTCGTCGGCCTGACCCGCGGGTGGTATAGCCCCGGGCCGGATGCCCCCGACTGCGACGACATAGCTGCCCATATCCACGAGATTGACGATCGCGCGGACTATGACGTGCCGTTGAGTGGCCTGGACGAGATGGACACGGTGCTGGCGGTTCGGCGGGCCATGGGACTGGACGGATGATCGCGGCGAATGCCCCAATCGACAAGGATGACCATGTGACGACGCTGGAATCATCTTCCGGTGTCCTTGACGTGACGCAATCGGGGCCGGACTGTTTTACCGGATCGGCCGGGGTGAGGAATCATATCGGATCGATATTTGGCGGGCGTTTGCTCGCGCAGGCCCTGCTTTCGGCAATGAGGACAGTGGAGGCGCTGCCAGCCAGTTCTTTCCACGCCTATTTCCTGGCCCCTGGCCGGATTGACGTGCCGCTCGACTATCAGGTGACGCGCTTGCGCGACAGCCGTCGTTTCGCAAACCGTCTGATCACCGCCCGTCAGGATGGACAGACGATCTTCACGATGATGGCCGAATTTCACGCGGCGGAGGAGGGTTTCGTCCATCAGAACGCATCGATGCCCGTCGTGCCGCCGCCCGAAGAGGTGATGTCGATCCAGCATTTCGTTCGTGAACGGGCGGCAGAGCTGGAGCAGGCGGTGGCCCATAACTTCGCCGCCGCACTTGTCATAGAGATGCGTCCGATCGCGCCGGAAAGCTACTTGCTGGGACGGCCTGCCGAAGCCGCGCGATCCTTCTGGTTCCGTCAGTCAGGCGCTGCCGCCGTCGAGGACAGCCGGCTGCAGCAATGTCTGCTTGCCTTTGCCAGCGACTACTGGCTGGGCGGCGCAGCGGCCATTCCGCATTTCCTGCCCACCAACAGCGGGGAATTCCTGATCACCAGCATGGATCATTCGATGTGGTTCCATCGCCCTGCTCGTTGTGAGGAGTGGATGTTGCATCAGACTGCCAGCCCCTCCGCAAGCGACGGCCTGGGGCTCTCCAGGGGGCAGATTTTCGACCGCGACGGCCGTCTGGTCGCTTCGACTGCGCAGGAATGCCTTCTGCGCCGACTGCGTCCTTGAAGCCCTTGTCCCGCCAGCGGCTCAACCGGGCTGATCACCCTCGGGATAGCGACCCATCATCAGGTAGAAAAAGGCGGCGAGAAAGAAGCTGCCGGAGCATGTCATCAAGGCGATATCGTAGCCGCCAAAATGATCATAGGCTATGCCGATCAGACTGGCGCCCACCGCAACGCCGAGCGCAATGCCCAGGGTCGACAGGCTGTAGATGGTGGCATAACTGCGCAGGCCGAAATAGCGCGCGATCATGAAGGCCACGATATCTATCTCGGCGCCCTGGCCAAGTCCGATCATCAGGACCGCGCCGTAGAAAAGCGCGGGCGGCACGTCATGCTGGAGCAGCAGCAGGCAACCGATGGCAGGCGCGAAATTGAGGACGAACGCGACCGCGGGCGCCCAGAAGCGATCGACCAGAATGCCGCTGAGCAAGGCTCCCATGGCTGCGGCCGCGCCCATGACCGAAACCGCGCCCACGGCCGACAGAGCATCAAGGCCCTTGTCCACCGCCAGAGGCTTCATCTGCGAAAGCAGCGCCACGACCGGCACATAGTTCAGAACGGAGGCCGCGATCAGAATGCGGACCTTCCCATTGGCCAGCAGCGACAGCGCACCGTCGGCGAGCGGAGGCGCAGTGCGGCCGGACCTCAACTCCGCAGCGCGCGAAGGCACCCAGAACCAGATGAGGGGCAGGGCGACCAGCAGGATGAAGGCGGCAAGCAGCAGATATCCGCCCGCTGAACCGAAGCGCAGGATCACGGGGTACAGCGCCATTGGCATCAATCCACCCGCGACCGCCAGTCCGGAACGGCCGATGGCAAGCGCCGTTCCCCGCGTCCGCTCGAACGCGCCGGTCAGGATGCGGGTGACGGTGATGCCGGTCGTAGCCATGCCGACAAGCGCAAAGCCGAAATGCACCACATAGAAATAGCCGAGCGATCCCCTCATGGAAGCGAGCAGGCCATAGCCGATGGCGGTCATCAGGAGGCCGGCGGACAGGACGGGCCTGACGCCATGACGATCCGTCATCCGGCCGATGACGGGGGCGATGAAAGCGATGATCAGGCCGAAGCTGTGAACGAAGGCGATGTCGCCACGGGACCAGCCGAATTGCTGTTGCAGGGGCTCAACGAACAGGCTGGATACGGCCGAGTACAGGGAATATCCCAGTGAGCCCGCGAACAGCGCCGCAACGCCCGGACGCCAGGCGCATCGCCATTCCTGTGCGATAAGGCGCAACTGGGATGGTCCGGCGACGTTGTGGGGCTGGTGCTGGCTCATGCAACGTTTCTGCGCGAAAGCGGGCGATCGGAACAGTCGTCCCCCTTTTCTACGCATATGTGTAGAGAAGGAGCCATTCGCTTGCCAATGCGGCGGCGGCGGATGCACCTTCACGCGGCGGGTGTCGGTCGGGAGAGGGTGATGATCGAAGAAGATATTGTCGTCGAGCGTCTCGGGAACGATGAAGGGATCGTTCTGGTAACGCTCAACCGGCCCACGCGGATGAACGCCCTGCTGCGTGAGACTGTCGCGCGCTTCAATGGATTGCTGGATGAACTGGCGGCTGATCCTGCTTGCCGGGCGGTCATCATCACTGGCGCCGGGCGCGGCTTCTGTTCTGGCCAGGACCTGGCGGCATCCAACCAGCGCAACCAGGCGGGCAGCAGCGGCGTCATGGAGAAGCTGCACTGGCAGCAGCAGTTCGCCGGCATGGGCGGGCGCATCCGGGCGATGCCGAAGCTGGTGATCGCGGCCGTCAATGGTCCTGCCGTGGGTGCGGGCATGGCGATCGCGCTTAGCGCCGATGTGCGGCTCGCGACCCCTGCCGCGAAGTTTCTGGTGGCGGCGGTGCGGATCGGCCTGACCGGCGGCGAAAGCGGTATTTCCTATCTGCTGCCGCGCATGATCGGCGCGGCGCGCGCCTTCGACATATTGTTGACCGGCCGGGCGATCGAGGCTGAGGAAGCCGAACGCATCGGCCTGGTGCGCTCGCTCTCCGAACCGCAATCGCTGATAGACGACAGCATTGCCTATGCGCGCTCCGTACTTGCCAACAGCCCCTATGCTGTCGCTCACACCAAGGCGCTGATGTGGGCCAATCTGGACGCCAGCAGCTATGAAGCGGCGATCCAGGCGGAAAACCGCACGCAGATACTCGGTACGATGACCGAGGATTACAGCGAGGCGACCGCTGCTTTCATGGAAAAGCGCCCGCCCCGTTTCTTGGGACGATAGGTCGAGGCGCCACGCCCGTGCTGACGTGAGTGACGGGGCGCCTCGCGCTTTCAGTCCACGATGCGCTTCACTGCCCGGTTGCGGTCGAGCGAGGGATCGAGGTAGCGGCCAACCGCATAGTCGCCCATGATCGTGGTACGGCGGGCCATGCGCGGCACGCTCAACGGCACGCCCTCCGCATGGTGGATCATCCGCCAATTGTCCCACACCAGCATGTCGTTCTTCTGCCAATCGTGGAAATAGGCATATCGCTCGTCGGTCAGATGGGCGGCCAGTTCGGCCAGCAATGCATCGCTTTCGGACCGATCCATGCCCAGAATATATTGTGCCTGCAGCGGGGAGATCTTGAGCGCCTTTCGCCCGGTTTCCCTTTGGGTAATCACCATCGGATGGACGACAGGCGGGAAATCATATTTCGTTCCGCTCGCAGGCGTTTCGCGGGGCAGGGCGCGGAGATCTGCGGGCACGCCATATTTGCACTGCAGGAAGTCCGTTACGAAATGATAGACGACTTCCATGCCGTCGATCTTTTCCTTCATCTCGGACGACAGCCGCTCATAAGCTTCGATCGCATCGATGAACCCGGTCCGACCAAGCTGCGTGGCCGGCTGTTCCATGCGGAGCACAGCGCCGCGCACGATGGTCGGCATGAAGCTCTGGTCCCAGTGCCAGGGAATATAGCCAGCCCGGTCATGCCCGCCGAAATGATAGTTGGTCTGGAAACGGGGCTTTTCGTCCGCCGGATCATATTTCAGCGTCATCATGAACTGATTGTTGGGATCGTTCATATCCGCGGTGGCGGCCGGTTCCATCTCGCCGAACAGGCGGCTCAGTCGCATTTGCGTTTCATCGTCGGCTTTTGGGTCGCGGATGAGCAGCAGCCCGGCTTCTATCCATATGCCGCGAATGGCGTCGGCCGTGGCATCGTCCAGCGGGCGCGAAAGATCGACGCCGATAATCTCCGCGCCGAAACCGGGGCTGAGCGCTCGGACCTTGATCCCGGCTTTTTCCCGAACCTCGTTTTCTTTTAGCATTATCCTCTCCTCGCATATGCGGCGTGGACCAGTGCGCGGATGCTAAACCTTTTCCATCACCTATATAATCGGGCAATTTGTGAAAAAACCATTCAGGATCATTGAACAATGATCTTGGGGGGACTTGGGGCAACTCATCAGAAATCTGATGACATCGTTCCCGGCCCCCCGGCACCGGCACCTATTGCTTCCTCCATGTTATAAGGGCTGCCAAGGCGGGGTAGCGGATGGCAGCCCGGTGTCGGACGATGTCCAACCAATAAGGAATGGAAAAGGATGAACAGTTTTACCGCGACCCCGTGGCCCAAGGATCGTGTCATGCCGGCCCGAGCCTGGGAAAGGCCTGTCGGCATGCGCGTCATTTCCAGCGACGATCATCTGATCGAGGAGCCGGGGCTGTGGGAAAACCGGCTGAAGGGCGCCGACAAGGACCGCGCGCCTAAATATTGGAAGGACGAGACAGGATTCCATCTGGAGGTCGACGGGCAGAATTACGACGTGCCCGGCCTGCCGCCGACCTTTCCCGAAGGGCGCGAGGGTTTCTGGGACGTAGACAAGCGCCTTGTGGACATGGATGCGGAGGGCATTGACGCCGCCATCATCTATCACGGCCGCCTGAACAGCCTGATCCGCATGCCGGACAAGGAATTCTGGTTCCGCTGCGTCGATGTCTGCAACGAATGGGCCGCGGAATGGAAGGAAGCCGCGCCGGACCGGCTGTACCCGGTCGCGCTGCTGCCGACATTCCTGTGGCCGGAACGGACGAAGGACTATCTCCAGAAGCTGAAGCAGCTCGGCTACAAGGCGATCGACATTCCGGTCAATCCCAAGGGTGTGCGCTATAACAGCAAGGATATGGACCCGTTCTGGGAAGCGATCCAGGACAGCGGCCTTCCTGTCTCCTTCCATATCGGCGCCTATCTGCAATATAGCGGCCGGGGTTCGCTGGGCGCGAACCTGAATGCCAATCTGATGCCCTTCACCGGGCTGTTCGGGCAGTTGGTCTTCTCCGGCGTGTTCGACCGTTTCCCCGGCCTGCGCGTGGTCTTCACCGAAGGCGGCGCGAGCTGGGTGCCGGGCACCCTGGAAAATGCCGACAAGGTCGCACGCGACTATGCGACCGAATTGCGGCCCAAGCTGGCGCAGAAGCCGAGCTGGTACTGGCATAACCATTGCTACACCACCTTCATGGAAGACGACGTCGCGATGGAGAATATCGCGCGCATCGGTGATGGCCGGGTGATGTGGTCGACCGACTATCCGCACCCCGAAGGGGTGATGGGCAGCAGCGACGCCATCATGAAGCGCATCTTCGATACGGTTGGCGAACCGGCCGCGCGCAAGGTGCTGGGTGAAACAGCAGCCCAGGTCTGGGGCATCTGATCGCCTGACAGACCCGGTGGGTGGGGCGACCGGGTCATGGGGGGAGGGAGCGCGCCATTTGGTTCGCTCCCTTTCTTTCAGCTGGGCGTCCCGCTGCTCCACGCCATGG
>DASULD010000040.1:0-20755 GCA_036278355.1 Sphingobium sp. | reverse complement strand
GGTGCTGGGGGATCAGCACGGCAACATCGTGTATCTGAACGAGCGCGAATGCTCGATCCAGCGCCGCCACCAAAAGGTCGTGGAGGAAGCGCCGTCACCCTTCGTCTCTCCCGAAATGCGCAAGAAGATGGGCGAGCAGTGTGTCGCGCTCGCCCGCGCGGTGGGGTATTTCAGCGCGGGCACGGTGGAACTTATCGTCTCGGGCGCCGACAAGACCGGCGACGGCTTCTACTTCCTCGAGATGAACACCCGCCTGCAGGTCGAACATCCGGTGACCGAAGAGATCACCGGCGTTGACCTTGTCGAGCAGATGATCCGCGTCGCCAATGGCGAGAAGCTCGGCTTTACGCAGGATGACGTGAAGATCAACGGCTGGTCGATCGAGAACCGTGTCTATGCGGAGGACCCTTATCGCGGCTTCCTCCCTTCGACCGGGCGCCTGATCCGATACAATCCTCCCCAGGCGGCCGGAGGTGTGCGCGTCGATGACGGTGTGCAGGAGGGCGGCGAGGTCAGCATGTTCTATGACCCGATGATCGCGAAGCTCATCACCTGGGCGCCCACGCGCGTCGAGGCGATCGACAAGCAGATCGACGCGCTCGATCGCTTCGAGATCGAGGGGCCGGGACACAATATCGACTTCCTCTCCGCGATCATGCAGCATGAGCGGTTCCGCGACGGGCGCCTCACCACGGGCTTCATCGCGGAAGAATATCCTGACGGCTTTACCGGCGCAGCCACCTCGCCCGAGCTACTACGCCGCCTGTCGGCCGTTGCGGCCTTTGCGGGCATGGCGATGGCCGACCGTGGACGCCGCATCGACGGACAACTCGGCAAGCGCCTGAAGCCGCCTACGCAATGGGTGGTGAGGATCGCGAACGTCGATCACCAGGTATCGATCAATCTCGACGAGGTGATCGTGGATGGGGAACCCCTGTCGATGAGCCTCGAATACACCCCCGGCGACCGGATGGTGGAAGCGCAGTTCGGCGAGGAAACGCTCTCCGTGCGCATTGCGCCGGTGCCCTCGGGCTTCAAACTCACGGCGCGGGGCGCATCGCACAGAACACGCGTGCTGCCCGCGCATATCGCCGTACACGCCGAGCATATGATCGAAAAGGTGCCGCCGGATCTTTCAAAATATCTCATCTGCCCCATGCCGGGGCTGCTGGTCGCGCTGAATGTCGGGGAAGGCGACAAGGTGGAGGCCGGGCAGCCGCTCGCGGTGATCGAGGCGATGAAGATGGAGAACATCCTGCGCGCCGAAAAAACGGGCGTGGTGAAATCGATCAGCGCCGCCGCCGGAGACAGCCTGGCGGTCGACGCGATCATCCTCGAACTGGAATAATCGCGGTTTCTCTGGCAAGTCCTGTTGCGTGGCGGAGCAGGGGCGCTAATGCTGCAGCCCGCAACATGAGCGGGGCGGAGGGGAATTTGAGCGATCGCGAAGTGAGCAGGTCGGAAATGCGGCTTGTCATCGCCGCATCCTCGGCGGGCACCGTTTTCGAATGGTACGATTTTTTCATCTACGCGACGCTCGCCGGTTTCATCGGAAAGGCGTTCTTCCCGAGCGGGAGCGAGACGCTGGAGATGCTGCTCGTCTGGGCGGGCTTTGCCGTCGGTTTCGGCTTCCGTCCCCTCGGCGCGGTCCTGTTCGGCTATCTGGGCGACAGGCTGGGACGAAAATACACCTTTCTGGTCACCGTGACGCTGATGGGCGTCGCAACGGCGGGCGTGGGCTTTGTCCCATCGGCGGAAAGCATCGGCTATCTTGCCCCGGTGCTCGTCCTTCTGCTGCGTATTTGCCAGGGGCTGGCGCTGGGCGGTGAATATGGCGGCGCGGCCATCTATGTCTCGGAACACGCCCCCCGGAACAAGCGCGGGTTTTTCACCAGTTTCATCCAGGCAAGCGTGGTCGGCGGATTCGTGCTCAGCCTGATCGTCGTCCTGCTGAGCAAGGCCCTTATCCCTGCGGACATATGGAGCAGCTGGGGCTGGCGCCTGCCGTTTGTCCTCTCGCTGGTGCTGCTTGCCCTGTCGCTGTGGATGCGCATGAAGCTGTCCGAAAGCCCTGTGTTCCAGGCCATGCGCGAAAAGGGAGAACTGGCCGGCAACCCCTTCATCGAAAGCTTTACCTATCCGGGCAACAGAAAGCGCATATTCGTTGCCCTTTTCGGCGTGGCGGCTGGTCTGACCGTGATCTGGTATACCGCGATGTTCAGCGGCCTTTCCCTGCTCAAGGGGCCAATGCAGGTCGACGATACATGGGCCGAGATCACCGTTGGCATCGCGGCGGCGGTCGGCATGGGCTTTTTCATCCTGTTCGGCCGCCTTTCCGACAGGGTCGGCCGGAAAAAGCCCATCATCTGGGGCTATGCGCTCACGCTGCTGCTGCTGTTCCCGTTGTTCTGGATGATGGGGGCGGCCGCCAACCCGGAACGGGCCAGAGCCGAAAGGGCGGCGCCTGTCACCGTTCTGGCCAATGAATGCGACTACAGCCCCGTTCGCGAAAAGCAGACGTCGCCGTGCGGGCAGGCGCTGAGCGAGCTGACCCGGCTGGGTGTTGCTTATGCGCGCCAGCAGGCGGGCGAATCCGGAGACGGCTACCTCCCTCCCAGAATACGGATCGGCACAACGGAGTTGGTGATCGGCGACCGGGAAGCCATCAAGCCCGCGCTGGAGGCGGCAGGCTACGACTTTTCGCGGCAGACGCCGCCGCTGCAAAGCGCGTTGACGATCATCGGGGCGCTGATTGCCCTTTCGGCGTTGTCCGGAGCGACCTACGGCCCTGTGGCGGCGCTGCTGGCGGAGATGTTCCCGCCGTCCATCCGCTACAGCTCGATGTCCATCCCCTATCATTTCGGGACCGGATATTTCGGAGGATTCCAGCCGTTTGTAAGCCAGTATATTGCGGCGCGGACCGGCGACGTCTATGCCGGGCTCTGGTACACGTTCGCGGTGGTGCTGATGGCCCTGCTCGTGTGCCTCTGGGGGCTGAAGGAAACCCGGGATGTGGACTGGGCGGACTGATATTCGTGGGACCGTTTCCGCTATGAGCATGGACTATCAGTCGCCGCTGCGGTTGCGGCTCGACCGCGCGGCGCTTGCGTCCAATTATCGCTGGCTGCAGGAACGCAGTGCCGGTGCCGATTGTGGCGCTGTCATCAAGGCGAACGGCTACGGCCTCGGCGCCGCAGGCGTGATGCGACATTTGCTGGACGAAGGCTGCCGTAATTTCTTCGTCGCGACCTGGGAAGAGGCTCAGGACGTCGAGCCACTGCTCGCAGACGGTGCGTCGCTCAGCGTGCTGCACGGCGTCCGGCCAGAGGACATGGAGATCGCGCTCGCGTCCCGCGCCAGGCCGGTACTCAACAGCGCTGCGCAGATCGCGCGCTGGAAAGCGGCGGGCGGCGGCGCGTGCGATGTCATGATCGACACCGGCATGAACCGGCTCGGCCTGGCCGTCGGCGATCTCGACATGACGTTGTTCGAGGGGCTGGAGATCGAGACGCTGATGAGCCATCTGGCCAGCGCCGATGAAGACCATCATCTGAACGACGTCCAACTCATGCTGTTTCGCGACGTCACGAAACGGATCGCGGCCCGGCGATACAGCTTTGCCAACAGCGCAGGCATTTGCAGGGGGGAGGGGTATCTGTTCGGCCTTACCCGACCCGGCATCGCGCTTTACGGCGGCAAGCCGCATCACGAATGCGAACTGGCGATCGAACCCGTCGTGACGCCGCAGGCGGAGATATTGCAGCGACGCACGGTGCCGGGCGGGGAATCCGTCGGCTATGGCGCAACCTTCGTGGCCGACCGGACGCTTCAGACAGCGACGATCAACATCGGCTATGCCGACGGCTACGCGCGGATATTTTCAGGGTCGGGCGCGGCGATGAAGGACGGGACCCGCCTGCCGGTGATCGGGCGGGTGTCGATGGACCTTGTAACGATCGATGTCACCGACCGGCCCGACCTGCAGGAAGGGGACTGGGTCGATATCGACTATGACCTCTCTTATACGTCGCTGGTGTCGGGCCTGTCGGAATATGAACTGTTGACGCGGTTCGGGCACCGGTTCGACCGCTACTGGGTCTGAAAGCCCCCGGACCTACCCGCCTAGATTCGTTCCGGTTCTGATTGAATCGGCGCGTTTCCAAGCCGGCAGGTGGTTCCACCTGCCTCGAATCACTCCAGGCCGCCTCAGGCAATTGCCGTCCGGGAATAGTCGAGCAGCCCGTTTACGGCCGCGTACATCTGATGAATGCCCACTGGTTTGCGCAGCCGTGCGCATCCGGTGAAACGGTCCACCTCATCCCCCAGATCGTAGCCCGAGCAGAATACGATCGGAACCCGCCTGCGGTGCAGCACGTCGGCCAGCGGGAAAACCGACTGCCCGCCGATGTTGACGTCCAGCAGCGCAACATCCGGGTCACGACCGGCGATCAGAGCTTCCGCCTCGTCCAGCGACCGGGCCGGGCCCATGACCGCCCAGCCGAGATTTTCCATTGTCTGCGCCATCTGCTCGGCAAGCAGAAGCTCATCCTCGACCACCAGGAGCCTGCGCATGTCCCATTGCCGTTCACGGTCGAAATTCGGGGATGTTATATTCAGCGCAGGCGGAACGCGGCGGGAAGGTCCGCCTGCAGAATCACAGTCAACAATCATCGTCACTGACGGCCTCCTTCTCCCATATGTGCCGGGCGGTCGAACCGCACGGCTTGTCCGGGTGATTGCGTCTGGCCGACGCGCATGGCCCTGGCGGCCATGATGCCAATTCTGAGCCCGGTCCGGCGAGTGGATGCCCGCTCCGCGACCCGGAGCCCGCATCGGCAGTGTCCGCTTATTGTTCTGTTCGGCTGCCTGTGTGGCGCGCGTGCCGCGCTCTATGGACTCGAAATCGCCCGACGGGATGGGCATTCAGCCCTCCCGCCGATGTGAGACCGTCAATATACGTCCTCAAGTCAATGAATAGCAACAGGAACCTGTTAACCGCCGGGTTACCGTTCGATGCACATGGCGATGCCCATCCCGCCGCCGATGCAGAGGGTCACGAGGCCCTTTCTGGCGTCACGCCGCTCCATCTCGTAGAGGAGGGTGGTGAGTACCCGCGCGCCGCTGGCGCCAATCGGGTGACCGATGGCGATTGCGCCGCCGTTGGGGTTCACCTTGTCGGGGTCCCAGCCCAGTTCCTTGCCCACGGCGAGCGCCTGCGCCGCGAAGGCTTCGTTGGCTTCAATGATGTCGAGGTCCGCCAGCTTCCAGCCCGCTTTTTCCAGCGCCTTGCGAGAGGCTGGAGCCGGGCCGATGCCCATCAGCGCCGGGTCGACGCCGCAGGTCGCCCAGGATGCGACTCGGCCCAATATCTTCGCGCCGCGCGCATTTGCATCAGCTTCGGTCATCAGGACCAGCGCGGCCGCGCCATCGTTGATGCCGCTCGCATTCCCCGCCGTAACGGTGCCCTCTTTCTTGAACGCGGGCTTGAGGCCCGAGACAGAGTCCAGCGTGGCGCCTGCGCGGATATACTCGTCCTGATCGACGACGGTGTCGCCCTTGCGGCCCTTTATCGTAACCGGCGCGATCTCGTCCCGGAACCGTCCGGACGAACGCGCGGCCTCGGCCCTGTTCTGGCTGCCGACCGCGAACACATCCTGCTCCTCGCGCGTGATCTGGTATTTCTCCGCCAGATTTTCGGCTGTTATTCCCATATGATAGGCGTTGAACACGTCGGTCAGCCCGTCATGCACCATCGTGTCCACCAGGCTGGCGTTGCCCATCTTGAAGCCGCCACGCAAATTCTGGGCATGGGGCGCGAGGGACATGTTTTCCTGCCCGCCCGCGATCATGATGCGCGCGTCGCCGGTCATTATTGCCTGCGCGCCGAGCGCGACAGAGCGAAGGCCGGAACCGCAGACCTGGTTGATGGTGAAGGCGGTGCGTTCCTTTGGGATGCCCGCGTTGACGGCGGCCTGCCGCGTGGGGTTCTGGCCCTGACCCGCAGTAAGAACCTGCCCGAAAATAACCTCGTCCACCTCATCTGGCGATACGCCGGCCTGATCCAGCGCCGCGAGTATCGCGACACGGCCCAGTTCATGCGCCGGTGTGTTGGCGAAGGCGCCGAGGAAGCTGCCCACAGGTGTGCGCTTGGCGGCTGTGATGACGATGCTGGACATGGCGACTCCTGTCGGCTGAGAGCGGATGCGGTGCGGCGCCGCTTAGCATTAACCGCCGTTGTTCGACAACCATTCGGACACTAACGACCAGATTTGTTCGGGCGCTTTGCGGCTGACGATCATACCAACGTGGCCCAGCGCCGATTCATGGCACTGGCGCAACCGGGGCGCGGCAGCGGCGGGCACGATCCGGTCGCCCGATGACTGGATCGAGAAGCTGGGGCCTGCGAATCGCTCCGGCGTTATCGTCTGGCCGCCAACCCGCCATTCGCCTTTGCCGGTGACGTTCCCACCATAGAGGCGTTCGAACAGTTCGCTCGCCGCGCCGAATGTCAGCGGGGCGCCCTCGTTGGCCCAGTCTTCCACGGCCATGAAGGCGTGACTTTCCTCGCTGTCCTCCCCCATCTGCGCAAAGGCCGCATATTTGCGGATGGTGCGTTGGGGATCGAGTGCCCAGAAGCCGGTCTGCAACACCTCCATTGGCACATAGCCGAGCCGCTCGCATAACGGCTTTGCCTCCTGCCAGAGGCGGAGAATGAGCGCGAGGTCCTGTTCGGGATAGTTGTCGAACTGCCAGGGTGCGGCGATTGTCGCCACTGCCAGCGCCGGCAGGAGCTGTGCCGCTGCAATCGCGATGGTGCCGCCGAGGCAATATCCGGCGAGGATGCAGGGACGTTCAATGCTGCGCAGCATCGGCAGCAGCCTGTGTTCGATATGGCCGCCAAGGTCGAGCATGTGGTCCCCGGCCTGCGGTTGGCCCCAGTCGACGAGCCAGGGGTCATGTCCCCGGCTCGCCAGATAGCGGGCGAGTGATGTGCGCTCGGCAAGATCGAGGATATGGTGCGAGTTCACGAGCGAAGGAATGAGCACCACCGGCGCCTTTGCTGTATCCTCGCCATGCCCCAGGTGCAGCAATGTTGCAGCACCGCAGCGCGCCCGAGTCGTGCCGTGCGTAGCGGCGGGTCGCCGCTTTGCCTCCTCATATCTGCGCAAACCCAGCAGTGCGGCCCGTCTCAAATCGGGATCGTGTGCCGTTTCGCGCCACAAATGAGAAAGAAACAGTGGCAGGGGCCTCGGCCCGCGTTGCGGTGCAAGAAGATTTGGGGCATTCTTGCCCAGGGCGCGTTGAGGAGCGGATTCTGGCATGGCACAAAAAAAAGGCGCGGATGATTCATCGCCGATCATCATCAAGAAGTACGCTAACCGGCGGCTATATAATACCGAAACATCGAGTTATATCACGCTCGAATTGCTATCCCAGATGACGCGGGAAGGCAGGGACTTCGTTGTCGTGGATGCGAAGACCGATGAGGACATTACCCACAATGTTCTCACGCAGATCATCATGGAGGAGGAACAGCGCGGCAAGAACATGCTGCCCGTCAGCTTCCTGCGCCAGCTGATCTCAATGTACGGCGATTCCATGCAGGCCGTGGTGCCCCAGTACCTTGAGGCGTCGATGGAGGCGTTCCGCAAGAACCAGCAGCAGTTTCAGGAAGCGATGCAGGGTGCGTTCGCCTCTGGTCCGTTTGCCGAGCTTGCCAAGCGCAACATGAAGATGCTGGAGGTGGCGACCAGTGCCTTCGCGGCCCCAGGTGCATCCGCGAAAAAGGACGAGGGCACGAGCGACCACAAGGACGATGAGATCGCGCTGCTCAAGGCGCAACTTGCCGCGCTGACCGATAAGATCGACAAGCTGAGCTGATCCGCCGTTCGGGATTGCACCGCTGCGTTCGCAATAACGAAGAGCAGTTGCCGTGCGTTCTCTGGTCCCCGCAGGACCGGAGGATGGCCCTCGACTTGCGGGCGCGCCTTGCATAAGGGGCAGGGCAGGACCAACGCCCGGATCAGGACATGGCAGTGAAACACGCGCTTCCCGTAACCCGCGAACAGGATTTCGCCGCCTGGTATCAGGCCGTGATAAGCGAAGGCGACCTTGCCGAAGAATCCGGGGTGCGCGGATGCATGGTGATCCGGCCCTGGGGCTATGGCATCTGGGAGCGCATCCAGAAACTGATGGACGCACGCATCAAGGCGGCAGGCGTCGACAACTGCTATTTCCCGCTCTTCATTCCGCTGTCCTTCTTCGAGAAGGAGGCCGACCATGTCGATGGTTTCGCCAAGGAAATGGCGGTCGTCACCCATCACCGCCTGTCGATGATCGACGGCAAGCTGCAGCCTGATCCCGAATCCCGGCTGGAGGAGCCGCTGGTCGTGCGGCCGACGTCCGAAACCATCATCGGCGCGGCGATGAGCCGCTGGATCCAGAGCTGGCGCGACCTGCCGCTGCTTACCAACCAGTGGGCCAATGTCGTGCGGTGGGAGATGCGCACCCGCATGTTCCTGAGGACCACGGAATTTCTGTGGCAGGAAGGGCACACGGCCCATGCCGACCGCAGCGACGCGATGACGGAGGCCCTGCGCGCGCTCGAAATGTATCGCAGCTTCGCCGAGGATGTCCTGGCTGTGCCGGTGGTCGCGGGCGAAAAGCCGGAGAACGAGCGCTTTCCAGGAGCGTTCGCCACCTACAGCATCGAGGCGATGATGCAGGACGGCAAGGCACTTCAGGCAGGCACCTCCCATTATCTCGGCACGGGATTCGCCGAGGCCGCGGGCATCCGTTATCAGGATCAGGAAGGCGGTCAGCAGCTCTGCCATACCACGAGCTGGGGCGTGACGACCCGGCTTATCGGTGGCGTCATCATGGTGCATGGCGACGACGACGGCCTGCGCTGCCCGCCGCAGATCGCCCCGCATCAGGTTGTGATCGTGCCGATGCTGCGCGACAAGCCGGAAGACGCGGACGTGCTGTCCTTCTGCGAACAGCTTCGCGAAAAGCTGCTGGCAGTCGATGTGTTCCGTGAGCCATTGCGTGTGCTGCTGGACGCTCGCCCGGTCAAGGCCGCGACCAAGCGCTGGAGCTGGGTCAAGAAAGGCGCGCCGGTCATCGTCGAGGTCGGACCGCGCGATGTCGAGGCGGGCACGGTGTCGGTGCTGCGCCGCGATGCGCTGTACGACGAGAATGGCAAGACCGCGAGCGCCGTGATGCCGCGCGACGATTTCGTCGGCATCGCCGAAACCATGTTGCGCGACATTCAGGGCGCCTTGTTCGATGAGGCGCGGGAGCGGATGCTGGCAAACATCCGGCACAATGTCACCGACCTCGACGGGCTTGCCGCCGCCTTCGAATGCGACAAACCGGGATGGGTCGAGGTCGAATGGGCGCGGCCAACCGGTGAGGCACTCGACACGGTGGTGGAGTGGCTGAAGGCGCGCAAGCTCACCCTGCGCAATGTGCCGATCAATGCCTCGCGCGCGTCGGGTCATTGCGTGTTTACGGGCGCCAAGTCCGTCGAGCGCGTGCTCGTCGGCCGGAGCTACTGACGGCGGCGCCTGTCCGGCCTGACGATCAATCCGACCATTTTCCGAGCGGGACCGTTTACGATCACCTCAAAAATGGTCTAGCGAGAATATCATGGCCAAACGCCCTCTTCCCGGCATGCCCACACGGCAGCAGATACTGGAGTTCATAGAGGCCAACCCGCAGCCCGCGGGGAAACGGGAAATTGCCAAGGCTTTCGGCCTCAAGGGACAGGAGAAGGTCACGCTCAAGGTCCTCCTCAAGGACATGGCGGACGAAGGGCTGATCGACCTCGGCCCCGGCCGTGCCTTCCACAAGATGGGCGGCGTACCGCGCGTCACGGTGCTGAGGATCGTGGACATCGACGGGGACGAGCCGGTCGCCGTGCCGGAGCGGTGGGAGGCCGAAGGAATGCCGCCGCCGCGCCTGCGGGTGGTCGAGCGCGGCCGCAAGGGGCCTGCTTTGGGTGTCGGAGACCGCATCCTCGCCCGCACCGAACAGGCGGGGGAGGGCATGGTCGCGCACCCGATGAAGCGGCTCACCCGCGCCGAGGAGCAGTTGCTCGGGGTGGTGGTAAAGGACGAGAACGATCGCTTCTGGCTGCGCCCGGTGGATAAACGCATCCGCCATAGTACGCTCATCGCCGATCTGGGCGCGGCGGAACCCGGCGACCTCGTGCTGTGCGAGCCGAGCGGACGGCCGCCCCGCGTCACTGCGCGCGTCGCCATGGTGCTGGGCGACCCATTTGCCCCGCGCAGCTTCAGCCTGATCGCCATCCACAAATATGGTATCCCGCACGTCTTCCCGGACGCGGCAGAAGAAGAGGCACGGGCGGTTTCGGCGTTGCCTCTTCATGCGGAGCAGCGCGAGGATCTGCGGCATCTGCCGATTGTCGCCATCGACCCCATCGATGCGCGCGATTTTGACGACGCCGTATGGGCCGCGCCCGATGACAGCCCGGACAACCCCGGCGGCTTTCGCGCTATCGTCGCCATCGCCGATGTGTCCTATTATGTGCGCCCGGGCAGCGCCCTGGACCGCGAGGCGCGCAAGCGTGGCAACAGCGTCTATTTCCCCGACCTCGTGGTGCCGATGCTGCCCCATGCGCTGTCGTCCGACAAATGTTCGTTGCGCGCGGGAGAGGACCGCGCGGCGTTGGCGTGTCACATGACCTTCGACGCCAAAGGCGCGATGAAGAGTTGGCGCTTTGCCCGCGCGGTCATTCGTGTGGCGGCGAATATCCCCTATGAACACGCGCAGGCGGCGATCGACGGTGTCTCCTCACCCGAGCGCGGGCTGGGGTCCGAGGCACCGGGGTCGAGCCTTCGCTGGAATGACGAGCTGGTGGAAACTGCGCTCGAACCGCTTTGGGCGTGCTGGCGCGCGCTGGAAAAGGCCCGGAACGGCCGTGCGCCGCTGGAGCTGGATCTGCCCGAACGGCGGGTGGTGCTGGACGACGCCGGGAGGATCGTCAGCGTGGCGGTGCGGGAGCGGCTCGACGCCCACCGGCTGATCGAGGATTATATGATCGCCGCCAACGTGGCCGCCGCATTGGCGCTTGAAAGCCGCAAGGCTCCCGTCATGTACCGCGTGCATGAACCGCCGAGCCGCGAGAAACTGGTGGCGCTCAAGGAGTATCTCGCGACCTACGAAATCAGCTTCGCGCTGGGGCAGGTTATCGCGCCTGCCACCTTCAACCGCCTGATCGACCGGCTCACCGACCATGAGGCGCGGCCGATCATCATGGAACAGATATTGCGCACGCAAACCCAGGCCTATTATGCGCCACAGAATGCCGGCCATTTCGGCCTCGCGCTGGGCAGCTACGCCCATTTCACCTCGCCGATCCGTCGTTATTCCGACCTGCTGGTCCATCGCTCGCTCGTCGGCGCCTTCGGGTTCGAGATGCCCGCACCCAGGGGCAAGGCCATTCCCCCGCGCACCGACCTCAGCCAGGATGATTTCAAGCATATGGGGCAGGTGGGCGAGCTCATCAGCCGACACGAGCGCCGCGCGATGGAAGCCGAGCGAGAGACCGTGGACCGCTACGTCGCGGCCTATCTCGCCGAACATGTCGGCCAGGTGATGACGACCCGCATATCAGGGGTGCAGAGTTTCGGTTTCTTCGCAACCGTCGAGGGGCTGGGCGGCGACGGCCTGGTGCCTGTGTCCACCCTTGGCACCGAACGTTTCCGCTATGACGAAAATCATCGCGCCCTGGAAGGCGAGCAGAGCGGCGACCGCTATCACATCGGGCAGACGATCGAGCTGCGGCTGGTGGAGGCAGACCCGGCGACCGGCTCGTTGCGGTTCGAGCTGCCGGAAGGGGTGACGGGTGGGCGTCCGGTCCGCCGTGGCGGCAACCAGGATCGCGCACGTCCCGTCCAGCGTCGCGGGCGCCCGGCGAACATCCGCCACACGAGCAGCAAGCGCGGGCCGGTCAAGCGCCGCTGACGTCAGCTCAGCCTGTCGATTTCATCCCTGTCGAGGCCGCCGGGCACGATCATGATCGGGCAGGGCATTCTTCCTGCTTCCGTGCTACAAAAGTGGGCGACAAGCGGCCCTGGCGATCCCTGCGGCGCGGCCGCGAGCACCAGTGCGGCAATGCTGGTGTCTTCCTTCAGGACAGAGCGAATGACGGGAATGGGCTCGCCCGTCTTCACCGTTATGATCGGGCGAATGCCGGATTCCTGCATCAGCGTTCCGGCCGTTCCCATGACGAGGGCCTCGGCCCGCTGTCGCGCCTCTTCTTCCATCGTTGCCTGGACGCCGCCCCACTGGACGAACTCGGGCGGCGGCACCAGGGCGAGGATACGCACGCCCCCGCCGGTCTTGGCGGCGCGCCGGGCGGCGAACTGCATCGCCTTTTCTGCTTCGGGACTTTCATCCATGATAACCAAATAGGTTCTCAAATGTGCCCCCTATTGATCAAAAAGTGCCAAATCCGCATTATGCCCTTTGCATTTCCCGCGCTCGTGATAGAGGAGTTGGCCGCAGCGAACTCGCCGCACAAGACGTTCATACTAGACCGCTGGAGAGAAGGGCGCCAGAGCCATGTCCATTGAAATCAAGATGCCGGCACTTTCTCCGACGATGGAGGAAGGCACGCTTGCCAAATGGCTTGTAAAACCGGGTGACACGGTGGCTTCCGGCGATCTGCTGGCCGAGATCGAGACGGACAAGGCGACCATGGAATTCGAGGCGGTCGATGAAGGCACCATCACCGACATCCTCGTGCCCGAAGGCGCCGAAGGCGTGAAGGTAGGCGCGGTGATCGCCCTCCTGGCTTTGGAAGGGGAGGATACCTCCGCCCCCAGGGCCGCCCCGGCGCCGGCGAAGGAGGCCGCCCCCTCTGCCCCCGCCAAGACCAGCGCTCCGGCTCCCGCGGCCCCTGCGTCCGCTCCCGCTCCGGTCACCTCGTCCCGCGAGAATCGGGTAAAGGCAAGCCCGATCGCGCGGCGCCTTGCCATGGCGCGCGGCCTGAATCTCGATGCGATCAGGGGCACCGGTCCCGGCGGCCGGATAGTCAAGGCCGACGTGGAGGGCGCAGCGCCCGGTACGACGCCAGCACCTGTTGCCGCGCCTGCCCAGGTCGCACCGCCTGCGGCTCAACAGGCAGCAGCAGCTCCACCGGCGGTCCAGGACTTCGGCATCCCGCACGAAGTCGTCAAGCTGTCCAACATGCGCAAGGTCATTGCGCGCCGCCTGACCGAGAGTAAGCAGCAGGTCCCGCATATATACCTAACGGTCGATGTCCGGCTCGACGCGCTGTTGAAGCTGCGGACGGAACTGAATGCTTCGCTCGCGGACCGGGGCGTGAAGCTGTCGGTAAACGACATGCTCATCAAGGCGCTGGCGCTCTCGCTGTTGCGGGTCCCTGAATGCAACGTGCAGTTCGCAGGTGACCAGATGCTGAAGTTCGCGCGGGCCGACATCTCCGTGGCGGTTTCGATTCCTGCCGGGCTCATCACGCCGATCGTTGCAGATGCCGGCGCGAAAAGCGTGTCCGCCATCTCGGCGGAGATGAAAGATTTGTCGCAGCGGGCGAAAGACGGCAAGCTCCAGCCCCACGAGTATCAGGGCGGCACAGCGAGCATTTCCAACATGGGGATGATGGGGATCAAGCAGTTCGAGGCGGTGATCAATCCCCCGCAGGCGATGATCATGGCCATTGGCGCCGGCGAGCGGCGGCCTTATGTGGTCGACGACGCCCTTAGCGTCGCGACGGTGATGAGTGCGACGGGCAGCTTTGACCATCGCGCGATCGACGGCGCGGACGGAGCGCGACTGATGTCCGTGTTCAGGGATCTGGTGGAAAATCCGCTCGGAATGCTGGCGTAAGGACGCAGCCATGCGCTTTTGCTCGCGCCATTCGAAGGGACTGTTCGAATGGGGCGAATATGGAAAGCTCCTCTCCCACGATTTGTCGCAGTAGACGATCATAACAAACCTCGCGCAATTGCCGCCTGAACAGGCGCATTCACCAAGGAAAGACAGCATGGCTGATACTTACGACCTCATCGTTCTGGGTTCCGGCCCCGGCGGGTATGTCGCGGCGATCCGCGCCGCCCAGCTTGGCCTCAAGACCGCGATCGTCGAGCGCGAAAATCTGGGCGGCATCTGCCTCAACTGGGGCTGCATTCCGACCAAGGCGCTGCTGCGTTCAGCCGAAATCTTCCATTATATGAGCCGTGCGAAAGATTATGGCCTGGCGGCGGAAAAGATCAGCGCCGATCTGGACGCCGTGGTGAAGCGTTCGCGCGGGGTCGCCTCCCAACTCAACAAAGGCGTCACCGGCCTTATGAAAAAGAACAAGATCGCCGTTCACATGGGCGAAGGCAAGCTCGCCGGGCAGGGCAAGCTGGAGGTGAAAAGCGAGAAGGGCACGGAGACGCTGTCGGCCAAGCATATCATTATCGCCACCGGGGCCCGCGCGCGCGACTTGCCCGGCGTGAAGGCCGACGGCAAGCGCGTCTGGACTTACCGCCATGCGATGACGCCGTCCGAGATGCCGACGAAGCTGCTGGTCATCGGGTCGGGCGCGATCGGTATCGAGTTCGCCAGCTTCTACAATGACATGGGCGCCGACGTTACCGTCGTCGAAATGATGGACCGCATCGTGCCGGTCGAGGATGCCGAGGTGTCGGCGTTCCTCGAAAAGGCGCTCAAGAAACAGGGAATGACGATCCTGACCGGCGCACGGACGGAAAAGGTGACGCCCGGCGACAAAAGCGTCGCAGTGACGATCCGGGACAAGGACGGCAAGGAGGTCGCGGGGGATTTCAGCCACGTGGTTGTTGCCATCGGTATCGTTCCCAATGTTGAGAATATCGGGCTTGAGGAGGTAGGCGTTGAACCCGATCAGCGTTTTCATATCAAGACCGACGGCCTGTGCCGCACCAGCGTACCCGGTGTCTGGGCGATCGGCGACGTAACCGGTCCGCCCTGGCTGGCGCACAAGGCGAGCCACGAGGGCGTTATCGCGGTCGAGGCGATCGCTGCGGAGCTGGGCAACAAGGATGTGCATCCCCATCCGCTTGACGTGCGGAATATTCCCGGCTGCACCTATTGCCGGCCGCAGGTCGCCAGCGTCGGCCTGACGGAAGCTGCGGCGAAGGAAGCGGGTTATGAGGTAAAGGCCGGCACGTTCCCGTTCATCGGCAATGGCAAGGCGATTGCGCTGGGCGAGGCGGAGGGCTTCATCAAGACAGTGTTCGACGCAAAGACCGGGGAACTGCTGGGTGCGCACATGGTCGGCGCAGAGGTGACCGAGCTGATTCAGGGCTATGCGGTGGGCAAGACGCTCGAAACCACGGAGGCCGAGCTGATGAACACCGTGTTCCCGCACCCAACGCTGTCCGAGATGATGCACGAGAGCGTTCTTGCTGCGTACGGGCGCGCGATGCATATCTGACGCTTACCATCACGTGGGTAAGGGGTGAGGGATGTACGGTACGGCGATCCTGTGGCCGACCCTGGCGCTGGTGGCGCTCGTCTATGCGGTATGGTTTTGGATGTATGTGACGCGCATTGGTCATATGCAGGCACACCCGCCGGGGCCGGACGACCTCTCCACGCTCGGCTTCATGCGGTATTCGCAGCCTGTGGAAATGCCCGCCAACAATTTGCGCAATCTCTTCGAGATGCCGGTGCTCTATTTCGCGCTGGTGCCGTTGCTGCTGCTTTTCCACGCCGTTACTTCGGTTCAGCTCGTGCTGGCCTGGGGTTATGTTGCCCTTCGCGCCATCCATAGCGTGATCCATGGTCGCAAGGGGCCGGTGATTGCGCGCTTCGGCGTTTACCTGATGTCCTGCGCGGTACTTCTCGCCATGTGGGTTGGGCTGATCTTCGACGTCCTCATTCTTCGCTGAAGATACAATGATCCGATCGTGTCGAGCGAAGTCGAGACACTTTGCGCGAGCGGTTTTCGACTTCGCTCGAACCAAACGGAAAGGGGCGTGAGTCCGTCTAAAGTCATCATGCTATAGCTGCGGCGCGCGGGAAACAGGCATGAAAAAAGGGCGGGATGCCCGTCGGACGCCCCACCCTTTTTCATCGAATTTCGCAGTTGCGAAATTACATCGCGTTCGAAGCGTTCGCCGAATTATCGACAGCGTTCGCAGCGTTCTCAACAGCGTTCGCAGCGTTGTCCACCGCAACAGCGGCGTTGTCCACCACGTTCTCGACGGCAGCGTTGTTGGCTTCTTCAGCCGGCTTCTCACCGCACGCGGCCAGGGCCAGCAGGCCAGCCGAAGCAAAAACAGCAGCGATCTTCTTCATCTTGTTAGGCTCCCAATAGCATGTCCCGCGCCGTTAACTCTTGGAGTTTTGCGGGCGCGAAGGCTTTCGCATTAGCGGATCGGTTCAACAAATCAACCAGTTTCTGCCCCCCGCGACCCCCCGGGAATCACGCGGCGCTGCGTTGTCTACTACAACAGTTTTATTTCTGCGCAAGCGCGATTCCGCAGTGCGGCCTCCAAGGGGTTTGCCATCGGGGCGCGGCTGGGCTAACGCGCGGACAACCTCAAACCATGCTGAGAATACGGAGCTTTCCGACAAATGGCCGCGCAATACGCCTACGTCATGAAGGGCATGACCAAATCCTTCCCCGGCGCCCAGAAGCCGGTACTGAACAATATCAGTCTGCAATTCTATTTCGGGGCGAAGATCGGCATCGTCGGCCCCAACGGTGCTGGCAAGTCGACGCTGATGAAGATCATGGGCGGCATCGACAGCGAGTTCACCGGGGAGGCCTGGCCCGGCGAGAACATGACCGTGGGATATCTGCCGCAGGAGCCGCAGCTCGACCCGACCAAGACAGTCCTTGAAAACGTGAAAGACGGTGCGCGGGAGATCGCGGACAAGCTCGACCGTTTCAATGAAATCAGCATGCTGATGGCCGATCCTCCGGAAGATGTCGATTTCGACGCGCTGATGACGGAAATGGGTGAGCTTCAGGAGCAGATCGACGCGGTTGACGGCTGGACGCTGGACAATCAGCTCGAAATAGCGATGGAGGCGCTGCGCTGTCCCCCGTCGGACTGGTCCGTCGAGAACCTGTCGGGCGGTGAAAAGCGCCGCATCGCACTGACCCGCCTGCTGATCCAGAAGCCGTCGATCCTGCTGCTTGATGAGCCCACGAACCACCTGGATGCCGAAAGCGTCGAGTGGCTCGAAAATCATCTCAAGGACTATGCCGGCGCGGTGCTGATGATCACCCACGACCGCTATTTCCTCGACAATGTCGTCGGCTGGATCCTTGAGCTCGATCGCGGCAAATATTTCCCGTACGAGGGCAATTATTCGACCTATCTGGAGAAGAAATCCAAGCGTCTTGAACAGGAAGAGCGTGAGGAATCGGGCCGCCAGAAGGCAATCAAGGAAGAGCTGGAGTGGATCCGGCAGGGACCCAAGGGCCGCCAGACCAAGTCCAAGGCGCGTATCGCCAAGTTCGATCAGCTCGTGGCCGCACAGGAAAACCGGTCGCCCGGCAAGGCGCAGATCGTCATTCAAGTGCCCGAGCGCCTTGGCGGCAAGGTGATCGAGGTCCAGAACATCTCAAAGGGTTATGGCGACAAGCTGCTGTTCGAGAATCTCTCGTTCACGCTGCCCCCGGGCGGTATCGTAGGCGTCATCGGCCCCAACGGAGCGGGCAAATCAACCCTGTTCAAGATCATAACCGGGAAGGAAACGCCGGATACCGGGACGATCGAGATCGGCTCGACGGTTCGCCTCGGCTATGTCGACCAAAGCCGCGACAAGCTCGATCCGTCGAAGAACGTCTGGGAAGAAATTTCCGATGGCCTGGATTATATGAAGGTCAACGGCTTCGACACGTCCACCCGGGCCTATGTCGGCGCGTTCAACTTCAAGGGGCAGGATCAGCAGAAAAACGTCGGGAAGCTTTCGGGGGGTGAACGCAACCGCGTGCATATCGCCAAGATGCTGAAAACGGGCGGCAACGTGTTGCTGCTCGACGAACCGACCAACGACCTCGACGTCGAAACGCTGGGCGCGCTTGAGGAGGCGATAGAAAATTTCGCGGGATGCGCCGTGGTCATCAGCCACGACCGCTTCTTCCTCGATCGGCTGGCCACTCACATCCTCGCTTTCGAAGGCAACAGCCATGTCGAATGGTTCGAGGGCAACTTTGAAGCCTATGAGGAAGACAAGCGCCGCAGGCTGGGAGATGCGGCGGACCGTCCGACGAGCCTCGCGTACAAGAAGCTGACGCGGTGAGGCGTTTGCGGGCCTCATGGTTCGCGGGTTGACATAGCCGGTCCAGCGTCAGGACCTGACCCCAGACCCTGATGATTTTACATGGATCCGATCGTGCCGAGCGAAGTAGAGACGCTTTGCGCGAGCGGTTCCCGACTTCGCTCGAACCGAACGGAAAGGGGCGTGAGTCCGTCTAAAGTCATCACGCTCTAGCGAAGGCGCGTATCAGACGTCGCCCTGGCCACGGACTTCAGGCACGGCCTCGCGGGTTCATTTTTCGCTTTCACGATTGTAGCGCGAGATTTCCCATTATGGGCGTAACAGTTGAGGGGGCACACGTTCCGGAGCCGTCCGCATTGCCGCGTCCACTCATCTGTACCGAACGAAGGCGGAACCGCGATACGAGACCGGCAAGTTCATTTGCCTCACTGGCGAGGCTGCGTGCTGCGGCTGTGCTTTCCTCGACCATGGCGGCGTTTTGCTGGGTCACCCGATCCATGTCGCCGACCGCTCCATTGATCTGCTGCAAGTTGACTGCCTGCGTCTGCGTACTGCTGGCGATCTGCTCGATCGACCCATTGATGTTGCTGATCGTGTTGACAATCCGTTCGAACATTTCCCCCGCCTCGGCCACGAGCTGAACGCCGTGGGAAACTTCGCCGTTCGAAGCCGTGATCAACGCCTCAATATCCTTGGCCGCATCGGTTGAGCGCTGCGCAAGCGCGCGCACTTCGCTGGCAACCACCGCGAAGCCCTTTCCTACGTCGCCCGCACGTGCTGCTTCCACGCCGGCATTGAGGGCCAGCAGGTTTGTCTGAAAAGCAATCCCGTCAATGACGGAAATAATCTGACGGATTTCTTGCGCCCCCCGTTCTATCGTGTCCATGGCGGCAACCGCGTTGCGCACGACACGGCCGCCGTCGAGCGCTTCCCGCTCGGCCATTCCAATTGCGTTGCGGACGCTACCGGCCTTCTCCGCTGTTTCACGGACTCGCTCGGTGGCCTCGCGCATCACGGCAGAGGTTTCTTCCAGCGCAGCGGCTTGTTTTTCGCTTCTTTCAGAAAGATTTTCTGATGCCAGGCGAATTTCGGAAGAGCTGACATGGACAGATTCGGCGGCATTGGCCACCCGGGCCAGATTGCTCTCGAAACCGTCTACGGTCGCATTGAACGCTTTCCGCAGGCTCTCATACTGATCGGCGAAGGGTTCGCGAATTGCATAGGTGAGGTCGCCTTCGACAAGGTGTTGCAGGGCCGCTTCTAGTCCATCGACGACCTTCTGCTGCTCCTGCTGTGACTGAACCAATCTCCTGTCAGTCTCGCGCTTCGCGACGGCCGATTCCTGGAAATAGATGACAGATCGGGCCATTTCACCGATTTCATCGCCCCGGTCGGCGCCGGGTACCAAAATATCGAGCCGATCATGCACAAGATGTTCCATTGCTGCGCTGAGCTTGCGGATCGTCGAAATGATGTCGCGAACGATGATCCAGCCCAGACCCGTCAGCAAAAGCATGAGACCGCCTACTGCTGCGACGGTCCGATCCCGCTGCGCTATCGCGTTTTCCGTTTTGCGCCTGGCGTTGTCGAGCATGGTTGAAGCCATAGCGTCTTCCGCGTGTTTCAAAGCCTGCATCTTTTCGGTGGCCGTTTTGAACCACACGTCCGGGTCCTGTCCTTCAGCCTGGGAAAGCGCCATTTGGCGCCATTGCTCGACCTTGGAAAAGACCGGCTCTTTCTGCGCTTGCTCAACCTGACGTCGAAATTCCGGCCTGCCGAGGACTTTCACGGCTTCCAGGCCGGCTTCCTCACGGGCGACGATCTGGACATATTTTACAAGAGTGGGCGTATCCCAACCTGCAGTAAAACCCATAGCCCCAACGGCTCGTTCCAGTCCCGCGTCGTCCTTGGACGTGAGGAAGAAATAGTAAGCAGAGACGTTCTGCAGCGACTCTGGATCTCGCACCTGGGCCAGACCCGCCTGGATGGATTGGAAAAACGCGCTATCGATCCGGGTGAAAAGTGCCGCCGCCTGTGTTGCGGTGATCGAGCGTGTGTTAACTTTTTCCCTTATCGCCGGGAGTTCGCGCGCTGCGGTCAACGCGTCTTGCAATGCCTTGCCGAACGGCGAACCAAACTGGGATGAGTCGTTTGCCGCGATCGCGTTGCGCAAGGCGGAAAGACGGGCATCGGCTTTCTGGCGCTGGATGGTCAGAACGTCTCCGAACTGCGCGCCCTGGCTGCTGATATAGCCGACGCTTGCTCCTCGTTCGACCTGGAGTTCGTGCACGAAAGCGCTGGTATCGACCGCCATCCGTGTGAGAACCGAAAGTTGCTGCTGTTCCACTGCTTGTGTGTCCAGCCTACCAACTTCGGTCCAAGCCATAACAACAAGGGCTGCCAATGGTATACAGACCAGGCATAACACCTTGGTACGAATGGAAATTTGCTTCAATACATGCGCCCGCATTTTGCGACCCCCGTCTTTTTTTGAACGAGT
>DASULD010000039.1:0-4626 GCA_036278355.1 Sphingobium sp. | reverse complement strand
ACATAAGTGTGCCCCGTGACCCAGCCGACATCGGCCGCGCACCAGAATACCTCCCCCGGCCGGTAGTCGAACACATAGTCGTGCGTCATCGACGCCCACACGAGATAGCCGCCCGTCGTGTGCAGCACGCCCTTGGGCTTTCCGGTCGAACCAGAGGTGTAGAGGATGAACAGCGGGTCCTCCGCGCTCATCGGCTCGGGCGGGCAGTCCGGATCGGCGGCGGCGATGGCGTCATGATACCAGATGTCGCGTCCGTCCTTCATCTTGACCGCGCCGCCTGTGCGACGGACCACGAGCACCCGCGAAACGCCGGGGCACCGCGCGATCGCATCATCGACGTTGGCCTTCAGCGGCACGGTCTTCCCGCCGCGCAGCCCCTCATCGGCGGTAATCACGACCGAGGAGTCGCAGTCCTGGATGCGCCCCGCCAGGCTGTCGGGCGAGAAGCCGCCGAACACGACCGAGTGAATCGCGCCGATTCGCGCGCACGCGAGCATCGAGAAGGCGGCCTCGGGGATCATCGGCAAATAGATCGTCACCCGGTCGCCCTTGCGCACGCCGTTGGCGCGCAGGGCATTGGCAAGGCGGCAGACCTCCGCGTGAAGCTCCCGATAGGTGATGCGGCGATCCTCACCGGGCGTATCGCCCTCCCACAGGATTGCCACGGCATCGCCCCGCTGCGCGGCATGGCGATCAATACAGTTGGCGGAAACGTTGAGTACCCCGTCCTCGAACCATCTGATGCGGAAATCAGCCTCATCGAAGCTGGTGTCCTTCACCTTGCCGAAAGGGGAGATCCAGTCCAGACGCTGCGCCTCCCGCCGCCAGAAGCCTTCGGGATCGGACGCGGCCTCGGCGTACAGCGCCTTGTAACGCCCCGCATCAACCTTCGCCTTCGCGGCCCATTCGGCCGGAACGGGATAGACATTGGTCATTTGGGAATTCCTCTACGCTGTCATGTGTCCGGGCCGCTGATCTCGCCGTCAGTGCGGTTTGTCCTTTTCTACGGCATTCAAGATGTACGCAACAACCCCGAACCGACTGCCGTCCAGGCAATAATATTGCGAAACGGCGGCGGTTTGGCGCAGATTCGCGGCAAAGGACGCGACCGCGCCGATCTCGCCGCCTTGCCGCAAATTCAGGTTCGACAGGGATTCACGGCGGTTCGCGAATCTGTCACTATGCCGGGCATGATCACTATTCGGTCCGTTGCCAGCCTGGTCCTTGCCACCGTCGCCGCCGTTCCGGCGCCCGTTCCCCAATCGATGGCGCAGGAGGTGGTTCAGCCGCTTCCGCCCAGAGAGGCGGCACCGGTCGACTCCGGATTCCAGGCCTATCTGAACTCGCTGCGTCCCAAGGCGACGGCAATGGGGATAAGTGCCGCGACAATGGACCGGACATTTCCGACAATGAGTTACAATCCGCGCGTCGTCGCGCTCGATCGTGCGCAGCCGGGCGGTTCGTTCGACGGCCCGATTCCGCCGTTCGAGCCCTATCGCCGTCAGCATGTGGACGGATCGCGCATCACGGGGGGCAGGGTCGCCTATCGCGAGAACCGGGCGAAACTGATGCAGATCGAACGGGAAACCGGCGTGCCGGAAGCGGTAATGGTCGCGATATACGGGCACGAGACCAATTATGGCAGCTACACGGGCGACTTCGACCTGCTGCGTTCGCTGGCCACGCTTGCCTATGAAGGGCGGCGGCGGGAGCTGTTCGAGCCGGAGTTCCTCGCAACGCTCAAGATGCTGAACGACGGTATTCCGCGCGAACGTCTGGTGGGCAGCTGGGCGGGGGCCACCGGCTACCCGCAGTTCCTGCCGACCGTCTATCGCCGCGTCGCCCGGGACGGCGACGGAGACGGCAGGGCCGATATCTGGACAAGCGAGGCCGATGCGCTGGCGTCAATCGCGGGATATCTCGTCAACGCCGGCTGGCGCAGGAATGTGCCCTGGGGGATCGCGGTGAGCGTTCCTGCATCGCTGAACCGGGCCGGCATCGCCAATCGCACCGTGCCGCCGCGCTGCGAGCGTGTGTTCGAGCGGCACAGCCGCTGGCTTACCATGGCGGAGTGGCGTGGGCTCGGCGTCCGGCCGCTGGGCGCGGGAGGTCTGTCCGACGGTACGCTCGCGACCCTGATAGAGCCCGACGGCGCGGGCAACACCGCGTATCTGCTCACGACCAACTATCGCGCGATTCTCGATTATAACTGCTCGAACTTCTACGCGCTTTCGGTGGGACTGCTCGCCGATGCGGTGGACGACTGACATCATGTGCGATGACGGTCGCCGCCGGGGTTTCGCCACGGGGCGTTCGTGGTAAACGGCTGAACCCGTCCTTTCCCGGATTCGCTGTTTCGAGAGTTTGATGAAGAAATTCCTCGCCACCCTGCCGCCCCTGCTACTGATCGTTTCGCCCGTGAGCGCGGGCGCCCCCAGTTATGACAGCGCCGCGCCGATAGCCTATATGAAGGACCTGTCATCAGGCGCGATCCTCTATGACAAGAATGGCGAGAAGCGCATCCCGCCTGCGTCCATGGCCAAGATGATGACGGCACATGTCGCATTCCGGCTTGTCCAGCAGGGCGAACTGAAACTCGACCAGAAGTTCACCGTGCGGCCCGAGACATGGAAGCAATGGCATGGCCCGCAGGCCGGATCGACAATGTTCCTGTCACCTAATGAACAGGTGTCGGTCGAAAATCTGCTGCACGGCATCGTCACCTTGTCCGGCAACGATGCCTGTGTTGTGCTGGCCGAAGGGATAGCGGGAACGGAGCAGGCCTTTGTCGACCTGATGAACCGGGAAGCCGACCGGCTCGGCATGACGGGCAGCCGGTTCGGCACCAGCAACGGCTGGCCCGACGAAGGGCGCACTTATGTGACCGCACGCGATCTGGCAAAGCTGGCCGAGGCGACGGTCGAGGAAACCCCCGATCTCTACAGAAAGTTCTACGGCGTACGCTCCTTTACCTGGGGTCAGACGATGTCGGGGGAGGCGATCAGCCAGGGTAACCGCAATCCGTTGCTGGGCCGGGTTTCGGGCGCGGACGGCCTCAAGACCGGGCATACACAGGAAGCCGGGTTCGGCTTTACCGGTTCGGCGGTCCAGGACGGACGACGCCTCGTCATGGTCGTCGCCGGACTGGGCAGCTTCAATGGGCGCATCGAGGAATCGGTGCGGTTCATGGACTGGGGCTTCCGGGCGTGGAAGGCGCGGCGGCTGTTCAGGCAGGGCGAGACGGTCGAGACGGCCGAAGTCCAGATCGGCAGCGCCGCCACCGTGCCGCTCGTCGCGCCGCGTGATCTCGCCGTAACGCTGCCCCGCACCGCATCGGGCAGTATCAGTGCGAAGGTCGTCTATGACGGGCCGATCAAGGCGCCTATCGCGAAAGGCCAGCCCATCGCGCACCTCATCGTGTCCACCGACGACACCGAGGCGCAGGTCATGCCCCTGGTTGCGGGCGAGGCCGTCTCCGAAGCCGGCTTTTTCGGGCGGCTTTGGAACGGGCTGAAATCCTTCTTCGGGTGAGCGCACAGGGCACCCCGGCCGGCCGTTTCATCACGCTGGAGGGCGGCGAGGGGGTCGGCAAGTCGACCCAGATCCACCTGCTCGGCCTTCATCTGCGATCACGGGGATTGGAGGTTGTCGAGACACGCGAACCGGGTGGCACGCCCGGCGCCGAGGCGATCCGTGCGCTCCTCCTCCAGGGTGAGGCCGATCGCTGGAACCCGCGCGCGGAGCTGCTGCTGTTCGCGGCGGCGCGATGCGACCATGTCGAGCGGCTGATCCGCCCGGCGCTCGCCCGTGGCGCATGGGTGCTTTGCGACCGCTATGTCGACAGCAACCGGGCTTACCAGGCCGGGGCCAGCAGCGTGCCGGATGATGACGTCATGGCGGCGCATGATATCGGATCAGCAGGGCTGATGCCCGACCGGACCATCCTTCTCACCGCGCCCGCCGAAGAGGCCCGGCGTCGGGCGGCTGAACGTGACGCCGGCAGACCAGACCGCATCGGCGCGCGAGACCGGGCATTTCATGATCGCGTCGTCGCGGCGTTCCTCGATTATGCACATGCCGAACCGGAGCGGTTTCGCGTGATCGATACGTCGGCGACGCCCGAGGAGGTCGGCGTCCGCATAGCGGCCGCCATTTCGGACCTTTTGCCATGAACCGGATCATCGGGCACGAGAGGGCCCGGCGGGACATACTCGACGCCGCCCTGGCGGGCCGGTTGCACCATGCCTGGATATTGTCCGGCCCGCGCGGAATCGGAAAGGCCGGGCTGGCGCGGGAGATCGCGCTGGTGCTGCTGGCCGGGGAAGAGGAGAAGGGCAGCGTTGCCGCCGATCACCCAGCCGCGCATCTGTTCCATGCCGGAACTCATCCAGATTATGCGGAGCTGGCCCGGCTGGAAAAGGACAGTGGCGATCTCGCCCGTAACATAGGGGTCGATCAGATACGCGGTCTTGCCCGGCTGATCGCGACGGCGCCGTCGGTGTCGAACCGCAGGGTGGTCCTGATCGACGCGGCGGACGATATGGAGCGATCCGCAGCCAATGCCTTGCTGAAAAGTCTGGAAGAGCCGCCGCGCGACATGGTTTTCCTGCTGATCAGTCACGCTCC
>DASULD010000038.1:0-7500 GCA_036278355.1 Sphingobium sp. | reverse complement strand
GGCCACCATCACCATCAACCGGCCGGAGCGCATGAACGCGCTCACCCCGCAGATGATCGTCGACCTGACCGACATCGCCCGCGATCTTGTCGGAGACCCGGAATGCCGCGTGGTCGCCATCCGCCATGCCGGTAATGACCTTTGCACTGGCGCGGATACCGAGGATCTCGCCGATGCGGCCAGACAGAGCCCAGCCGAACGCGAGCGGGCCTTTTATCACGGCCTAGCCACTCGCATTCAACCGCTGCTGCGCGCATACCTCGCCCTGCCCCAGCCGGTGGTCATCGGTGCCCGCGGTCACGCGATCGGGTTGGGCGTGCAATTCCTCCTTACCGCGGACCTTGTCGTTGCTTCGGAAACGCTGAAAATCTCCCTTCCCCAGGTCAAGCTCGGCCACGTCTTCGATCACGGCGAATCCTTTCTGCTCCCCCGCCGGATCGGACAGCGCAAGGCGATGGAACTCGCCCTGCTGGGTGATCGCATAACCGCCTGTGATGCTGAAAGGTTCGGACTGGTCAACTTTCTCGTTCCCGATGCGGAGCTGGAAACGCGGACTGACGACGTCGTTGCAAAATTGCTGGCGATGTCTCCGCTTGCCCTGCTCAGCAGCAAGGCACTGATGCGCTCCAGCGCAACGGCAGACATGGAAACCCAGCTAAGCGCTGAGCGAATGTTCGCATCCCGCTGCGCCGGAACCGAAGACTTCGTCGAAGCGATGGCCGCATTCGGCGAAAAGCGCCAGCCGCGCTTCACTGGGCGGTAGGCAGCGCCTCTGGAAGTACCGACAGCGTTTCGGGCACCAGATTATGGTCGCCCAGGAACGCCTCCAGCTCCGTCGCGGCCTTTGCGGTTTCCCGCAACAGCCAAGTGCGGAACGCCGTCAGCGCAGGTCCGTCGGGACGACCTCTGCGGGTTACAACATAATGCGGCAGCGATACCGAGAATACCCGGTCAACCGGCATGGCCAATCGTCCGTTCTGCAGATCACCAGCAACGAAGAACAGGTTACCCAGCGCAATTCCGGCCCCTTGCCGCGCCGCTTGGTAGGTCATGCTCAGCGAATCGAAGCTGATGTTACGGAGCGCGGCGACCTCCGGAATATCGAGCGCGTGAAGCAACCCGGTCCATAATTTGCCCTCTCGCGCGGCCATCAGGAAGGTCTGCTCCGCCAACCATGGCCGCCCTGCCACGCGGCCTTGTTCCGCAAGCTCTGGCGCGCAGACCAGTGCAAAGTAAGTCTCGAACAAGCGATCGCAACGGAACGCCTCCCCGATCGGCGGCATGCCGGACAGCGCCATGTCGAAATCATCGTTGCGCCATTCTGCGTCCTTGATCGACAGGCTGAATTCGAGATGGATTTCGGGATATAATTCTCGGAAGTTCCCCAGCCTTGCCGACAACCATTCTGTGGTAAAAGTCGAATAAAACCGCAACCGCAGCGTATTGTCGCGCTGCCGGTCGCTCGCCAGCGCATGGCTGGCCATATCGATCTCGTCGAACGCCCGTCCTATTGAGTCCAGAAATGCGGCGCAGCCACGTGTCGGTTCCACACCTGCAGGTCCCCGCCGTAGCAAGGTGCGGCCAAAATGCTCTTCCAGCAGCGTCACATGTCGGCTGATCGCTCCGACCGAGACACCCAATTCCTTCGCCGCCGCCGACAGGCTGCCACGCCGCCCCGCCGCCTCCAGGGCGCGCAGAGCATTGAGCGAGGGAAGGCGATAGCGCATCGGGCCATTCGATCCTGAGTGAGTCGCACACCCGGTTTGAGGAAATTGTCACTACCCCTATCAGGAATAGCAAGGCAATCTTTGAGCAGCAAATATATGCGGGAAGGATTGCGATGTCTGGCGAGCCCTATGATTTCGACGTGATCGTCGTCGGCGCTGGACCTGTGGGTCTGACCATGACCATCGATCTTGGACGCCGCGGCATCAGCACAATGATCATGGAACGCGATCCTACCACCGCACCGTGGCCCAAAATGGACCGTTCGAACGCGCGGACCATGGAAATCTATCGACGCATGGGCATCGTCGACCGCGTTCGCGCGCTCGGCTATCCGGGCGACAACCCGATGGACGTGTTCCTGGTACGCACCATGAACGAGGCACCGATCGCCACCATTCCTTTCCCCTGCGTCGATGAGAAGCGTGCCCAGGTCGCGGCGTGTACCGACGCCTCCTTGCCGCTCGAACCCTACCAGCTGGTCGCGCAAAATGATCTCGAGCCCCTGCTTCGCGAAGTCGCTGAAAAGGAAACACCTAACACGGTCGTCCGCTACGGCCTGGAACTGATCGGCTTCGAACAGGATGAAACCGGCGTCACCGTCACCGCTCGCCGCACTTGTGGAGACGAAGCCCCCATAGCCCCTTCTCCCCAAGATCTGAATGCGGAAACGGTCGGAGAAGGTACGGGCGTTATCGAGACGTTCCGCTGCCGCTACCTTGTCGGCTGCGATGGCGGCCGCAGCACTGTGCGCAGCCTGCTCGAAATTCCTATTGAAGGGATTTCGGCGCCGAACGATCTGCGGCAGGTGATCTTCAAGTCCGATGATCTCTACGAACGGATGGGTGTTCCCAAAGGGCGGCACTACAGCTTCGTAACCGGAGGTCATGCGATCGTGGCACAGGGTTCGCGCAAGGAGTTCACGCTGCATTCGCCTCTGCCGGCCGATACGGACTTCTACAAGCTGCTGCGCGAATTGATCGGGTTCGATTGCGATATCCGGATCAGCCACGTCCTTTCCTGGCGTCCGCACCTTCGGATTGCGAAGTCCTACCGCAAGGACCGGGTGCTCATGGCCGGGGATTCGATCCATCTCGTCATTCCCACCGGCGGTCTCGGCATGAACACCGGAATTGGTGACGCCATCGATCTGTCGTGGAAACTCGCCGGCACGATCCAGGGCTGGGGCGGCCCGGAACTGCTCAACTCGTACGAGGCCGAGCGCCGCCCGGTTGGCATCCGCAATGTCGAAGCTTCGGGCTGGGCTGCTGATGGCGCATTCTCATGGCAGCCTACGGTCACGCGCGAAACCCTGGAATTCGGCCCTGCGGGCGAAGCCGCGCGCGCCAAGATAGCGGCCACCTTCATCGCGCAACAAGGCCGCATGCACGGCATGGTCGGCGTAGAGACCTGCTATTCCTACGCTGGTTCAACCATCGTCGCCCATGAGCCGGGCAACATGCCGCACTGGGAATTCAGCCGCATCGTTCCGCACAGCCGCCCCGGCATCCGGATTCCACATATGTGGCTCAAGGACGGCAGGGCCATGCAGGATCTGTTCGGCAGCGGCTACACCCTTCTCGATCTTTCAGGAAGTTACGACAGCGCCGCGATAGAAGCCGCATTTGCCGAAATCGGTGCGCCGCTCGAAGTGATCCGCGTCGACGAGCCCCACGTCCGGGAGACTTTGAAGGCCTCCGTGCTGCTAATACGTCCTGACCTTCACATCGCTTGGCGCGAGACGGGCTACCCTGATTCGATCGAGGACGTCGCCCGCGTCGTAACAGGGCATGGACCGGGGTACCGGCCCTGATTTAAGAAGCCTGAAAGGGAGAGCAGACTAATGATGCGCGAAACGGGAGAAATTCCGCAGTCCGCCGATGTCGTCATCCTCGGCGCAGGCATTGCCGGACATTGCGCCGCGCTCGCCGCGGCAGAAGCGGGGGCACAGGTGCTGCTGCTGGAAAAGGCTTCACAGCCAGGCGGCAGTTCGGCCATGGCCGGCGGAGGCTTCGTCTTCGTCGGCACCGATCTCCAGAAGCAGGCCGGCTACGACGAGGATGCAGAGTATCTGCGCAAGGGCCTCTTTGAGACTGGCAAGAACCGCAACAATCCGGTGCTCGTCGATGCCTTCGTGCGCAACCAGCACGAGGCCTACGCGTTCCTCGTACAGCACGGGGCGAAATTCAAGCTCGGCCAGATCGACCGCCTGATCCTTGAAACCGGTACGGGGCGGGTCATCACCAACCTGCACATGGCCGCCCGGGCCCACCCGAATATCATCTTCGCGTCCAAGTGCGCCGCGATGAAGTTGGGGCGCGATCCCGACAGCAGGCGCGTCACCGATGTGACGGTCGCATTCGGCGACGAGATCATGACGATCGCGGCCCGGCGTGCGGTCGTCCTTGCCACCGGGGGCTTCTCGCGCTCGCGCGAATTGCTGGGCATTTTCGCCCCCGAACTGCTGGATGCCGTGAAGCATGGCGGCGTCGCCAACACCGGCGACGGCATCATGATGGCCTGTGATCTCGGCGCCGGCCTCGCCGACCTCGGCTATGTCTCCGGCTCGTTCGGCGGCGCCATTCGCAATTACCCGCATGGCGTTCAGGGTGCCGATGAAGTGCCGCCGCTGCTGTTCAGCTTCGTTGCCGGCGGCATCATGGTAAACGCCGAGGGCAAGCGCTTCGTCAACGAAGGCCAGACCTACAAGGCACTTGGCAATGCCGGCATGGCGCAGACAGGCGGTATCGCCTTTCAGATCTTCGACAACAAGGTGCTGGCCACGGCGATTGAAGACAGTTCAGTCAACAACTACCAGGAGGGCATCGTCGGCGGCTACATTCGCACGGCGGACACGATCGCTGATCTGGCCGCCTGCATGCAACTCGATCCGGTCGCCCTCGAACAGACCATCGAGCGCTACAACGCCGATGTTCGAAATGGCATCGATTCCGAGTTCGGCCGCACCAGCAATCTGTTGACAGTCGATACCGCGCCATTCTGCATCGCCGCCAGTGCCAACGCGCTGACCACCACCTACGGCGGCATCACCACCAACGGCGACATGGCCGTGGTCGACTGGATGGGCGAGCCGATCTCGGGGCTGTTCGCCGCTGGAGAGGTTGTCGGTGGGTTTCACGGCGCCGGCTATTTCAGCGGCACCTCGCTTTCTTCGTCGGCGACATTCGGCATGCTTGCCGGCCGCGCAGCTGCGGCCTGCAACGCTGACTAACCGCGCATTCAGGAGAATCGCGATGGATAACCGGACAACGCTGATCGACGGAGTGATCGCCGATTTCGTCAGCCCTCCCGACGATCCGGCGGGCCGCGCGCGCTCTCTCAACATTCTGCGCTTGTGGCACGTGGGAATCGAACATCACGATTTCGCCTTGCTCGAAAGTCTGATGCACGAGGACATCGTCATCAAGTTGCCGCTCAACGAAAGCGGCCGCACCGAAGCGGGCGCCTACCGCGTCTACGAAGGCATCCCGGCCTGCCTCGAATTCTGGCGTGTGGCGGCGAAGTTCGAAGGCGAGGCGCGCCCCTTCACCGACATGGACCTTACGGTAAGTCCCGACGGCGCGCGGCTCTTCCTCGAAATGCGCGGCGATATTACCATGCGCTCGGGTGTCGAGTACCGCAATCGCTACGTCCTGCGCGTCGATTTCGCCGGCGACAAGATCATTCAGTATCGGGAATACTACAATCCGATCACATCTGCCCACGCATTCGGCCGACCCATTGCCGGGCAGTTCAAGATCGAGAACCTTGGAACTTGACAGCGCAGTCTGCTCGATTGGCCAAGTCCGCACGAGCGGGAAGATTCACATTGTTAAGATGGCATCCATTTTACAAGAGTGCGCAGACCCCAGAAATCAACTGATAGCGCCAGTTTCCTTCAGTTCCAGGATGCGCTCCCATGAAATGGCCAATTCTTCAGTGAGGACTGTTTCAGTATCTGCGCCCAATTCGGGCGCCGGTGTGAGATCGGGCGAACTCTCGTCGAACATCACCGGCGATGCCACCAGATTGATACGGCGGCCCAACCCATAATCGACGGTCTGAATGTAGCGGTTTGCCAATGCCTGTGGATCGGAATTCAGCGCGGTCACTGACTCAACGGCCGCCCATTGCCCGTCTTGCTGCGAAAGTATTTCAACCCAGTGGCTTAAGGGTTGAGTTGCAAATATCCCGTCAAGCTCGAGGATACATTCGCGGTTGTGCCGGTCGCGTTCGGCCAAAGTTGCAAATCGGCTGTCGACGGCCAGGTCGTCGCGGCCAAACAGACGACACAGATTTGCCCAGTAGCGGTCGCCTTGCACCATGAGAAGCGCGATGAATCGATTGTCGCTGGTGCGATAATGATTGGTCAGGGGACTGGGTGCGGTAGCGTGATCGGCGTTTTTGAGCATTTCCACGCCTTTCAGGTTTGCACCGACCAGCGCAGGCTGCATGGCCCATGCTCCGTTCGCGAGCAGTGAGCAATCGACAGTGAGGGCTTCGCCAGTCCGTTCGCGGTGGAACAGGGCCCCCACTATCCCGCCAGCCATTGCCATGCCGGTTTGGGTGTCGCCATAGCCAGGCCCGGGTGTATTGACCAGCTCTCCCTCTGCACCGGAGATTGCTGCCATGCCCGCGCCCGAACGCTGCCAGTAAGCCAGTCCGTCGAACCCGCCTTTGGACGCCTCTGGCCCTTTCGGGCCGTATGCCGAGCCGCGCCCGTAGATACAGCGCGAATTGATGTTTCGAATGTCTTCTACATCGATGCCCAGCTTTGAACGCGAACGCGGCAACAGGTTCGTCAGGAAGACGTCGGCACCGCGCACCAGTTCAGCCAGGATTTCCCGCGCTTTCTCCTGAGTCAGGTCGAGGCCGACCGACTTTTTCCCCCGATTGCAGGCTTCCCAAACATAATTGAAGCCGTTGATATCAGGTTCTACCCCCCACGAGGTGGTCGAGCGTATCGCGTCGCCGCGCGTCGCGTGCTCAATCTTTATAACGTCCGCCCCCCAGTCCGCGAGAACGGCTGCCGCCGCAGGCACCATTGCGTATTCCGCGACTTCGATGACGCGAATGCCGGTCAGAACTTTGGTCACGGTCATCCTTTCTGTTGCCCGTGCCCGTTGTTACTCAGCAGAGACAACAATAACGCGATTGCTGCGTGAGAACACACGCCAACTCTGTAATCCATCGTGAAGAAACTCGATGCACCCTTTAGCATCCTCACCGTTTGTTCGGCCCCGATCAAGAATGCGCGCGCAGTCATCGCCTGATCATACATACTCGTCAATCCAACGGTCTACGGTGGAAACTTGGCATCGTTTCTTTTCGTCAAGCTGTGGTGGTGGCGGTTCAGTTCACGCAATGAAGTTGTCCTCCATCCACCATTCAATCATGTTGAAGGAGCTGACATCCGATCACGCTGTTTGGCCAGCGACTCACCAAACCGGCGCGCGGCGGGTCACCCCCGTTGGTGCGACGGCCCTGGACAGGCTGACGGTCATGTTCAGCATGGCTGCGGCGAAGGGATCGACATGCGGATCGCGGCAGACCGGACTGATCACCTGATCCCCGGCGTTTTACTCCGACGTTACCAAGGTCGCCGCTCCGAGATCGCTCCGGTCAAGCGCCAATTCCGCATACTCGCGCTCTGCCTTGAACAGCCTGCCGGTATATTCTTCGGGGTCTGCGCAAGCTGCAAAGTACACGATCATCCGCGCCGGAATGCCCGTATCGATCGGCACGGCCTTACCCTCCGTAGGTTGCGACTCCAGT
>DASULD010000037.1:0-48801 GCA_036278355.1 Sphingobium sp. | reverse complement strand
ATCGTCCTGATCAACATCGACGTTCCACAGATCATTGGACCCGCCGAGGATATTGTCCACCGCCAACATCGCGGTGAGCATCGAATGATCCTGATTGTTGTAATGGTGCATCCCGTTGCGGCCGACCACCTGGAGATTGCGGATATCGGACAGCCAGCCGCGTATCATGCTCAGCGCCTCACGATAGCCGTCGTCATAGACCGGATAGGCCTTGCGCTGGCGCATGACCGTCCCGTCGACCACTGCGGAGGCCTTGCCCAGCCCCAGCCTTTCCATTTCCGTTGCGGCGAGTTTGATGAGTTCGGCATCGTCGCCGTCCCACAGATCATCGCCCTCCTGGCAGAAATATTCGAGCCCAATGCTCGCCTTGCCCGCCTCAGGCACAAGATCTGGCGACCATGAACGATAGTTCTGGATGCGGCCGACCTTCACTTCCGGACTGTGGATGTAGATCCAGTTGTCCGGGAATGGGTCTGCACCCTCCAGGATCAGTGCAACAACCACCAGATCACGATAGTGCAGCCTGCGCGCGGCGGCCAATATCGCCGGAGGCGCTGGTGGCACCATCGAAAGCACGAGGGTCGAAATCGGCATGGAGGAGATGAACTGGTCGGCTTCCAGCCGGACAAGGGACTTTTCCCCGCCCGCGCTGGACACGGTTTCGACTGCCGTGACCATGTCGCCCTCACGGAAGATGCGGGTAGCGGCCGAGTTGGTCCACACCTCTCCGCCCTTTTCCACGATGCGGTCGCGGAACGCCTCCCACATCATACCAGGGCCAAGGCGCGGATAGTCGAAGATCTCGACGGGCCCCTCCTTGTTCTTGGGACCTGTAATGGCGTGCCACACGGCCTGCCGCAGCGACAGGCTGCGAATGCGCTCCGCCGCCCATTCTGCGCGGATGGACGTGCTCGACACGCCCCAGACCTTCTCATTATAGGTGCGGAAGAAAAACCAGAACAGGCGGCCGCCAAAACGGTTCGTCACCCATTGTTCGAAATTCTCTTCTTCCTTGTGCGGCATCACATGCCACTTGGCGTAGCTCAAAATTATGCGGAAGGATTCATACAGACCCATGTTTTTCAACGCATTGAATATGCGCAAGGGGTAAGCGAAAAACTTGCCGCGGTAGAAGATGCGGCTCTGGCGCGGACGGCGCAGGAACGCTTCGGGCAGCACCTCTCGCCACAACGTCTGGACCGCCCTCGACTTCGTGATGAAGCGGTGACCGCCAATATCGAAGCGGAAGCCCTTGTAGGTCTCGGTCCGGGCGATGCCACCGACCTTGTCCGACTCTTCGACGACCACGACATGGTGCTTGTCGCTGTGCTTCTGCATCCAGTAGGCGGCGGTCAGGCCAGCCGGTCCGCCGCCGATGATGGCGACCATCTGACGCCCATCCACGCTGTCCTTGGCGCGCAGTCCCGACATGGCCTGCAACCGTTCCTGGTACCACGCGATCGTATGATCCAGCCCGGCATCCAGCTTCAGCGTCGGGGCCCAGCCGAGCAACTCCCGTGCCCGGCCGATGTCCGGCCGACGGATATGGGGGTCGTCCTGGGGCAAGTCCTTGTAGGTGACCACTGCGTGGGGGTTGACCTTCGCCGTGACGATCTCCGCAAGTTCGCGGATCGTGAATTCCTCGTCATTGCCGATGTTGACAGGGCCGACGCTGGACCCTTCGGCATTCATCAGGCGGATGAGCCCGTCCACCGTATCGTCGACGTAGCAGAAGGATCGCGTCTGGGAGCCCGACCCGTAGATGGTCAGGTCCTGTCCAGTCATGGCCTGCGTCACGAAGTTGGGGACCACGCGCCCGTCTGCGACGCTCATACGCGGACCATAAGTGTTGAAAATTCGCGCCACGCGAATTTCCACGCCATATTGCCGGTTGAAATCGAAGCACGCGGTCTCGGCCGCGCGTTTGCCCTCGTCGTAACAGGCGCGCGGGCCGGTGCAGTTTACTGCCCCGACATATTTTTCCGGCTGCGGATGCACCGTCGGATCGCCGTAGATCTCACTGGTCGATGCCTGGAGAAGGCGCGCGCCGTGACGTTGACAATATTCGAGCGCGTTAAGCGTGCCTACGACGCAGGTGCGCAGCGTGCCGATCGGATCGATCTGATAATGCTGTGGCGCGGCCGGGCAAGCGAGATTGTAGAGCTGATCGGCTTCGATATCCGGGAACTCGTCGCGGATGTCGGCCTCCACGAACTCGAAATTGGGGTGACCGCTCAGGCTCGCCACGTTCGTGATCGAGCCAGTCTGCAGGTTATCGAGGCACACGACATGGTGCCCCTCCTGGATGAGGCGGTCACACATGTGGGACCCGATAAATCCTGCGCCGCCCGCAACAATGATCTTCACAGCCTTGCTCCGTCCGTAAAGCCCGTCGCCGTCAGGGCAGACCACCATAGCAGACAACGCAGCGGTCCCGGTTCCCAACCGTTATGTCGAATCTTTTCGCATCCGGCCAAATATCTCACCCCTGTATCCCGCTGCAAAGCTTTAAATCTCAATAACCGCATGACCCGCCTGACAATAAAACTGCGGGCAAACTTCACGCCGTACCCACTTTCACTCCGGTCGATTGCGAGGGAATCATCGCCTGACGTAAATATCAGCCGATGAAAATCCTGCACAAGCCTGGTAACCACGACCATTAGGACATCATGCCGTTTGTCCCGAAACCGCACGTTAACCTAAAGCAAGAAGAAATCATGATCGTTCCGCTCGACCTTGGGCGGTGTGGACGAATTCCGCCTAACGCCAGAACCATGACCCCTTTCGCCTCCCCGCCCGTTCGTTGCGCATTGAAAGCCACATCCACAGTCCGCTGCCGCTGAGAAAGATAAGCACGGCGCTGGCGAGCGCGCCCAGTACATGTCCGCCCGCGCCGGCCAGACCGAACGTGTGCAGGTTGAGCACCAGCAGTCTCACCCGTTGCACCAGCGTCCTCTTCGCCTGCGGATCGACTGCCGGACGCTCCTCGCCCGTGCGCAGGTCGACCTCGACGGGCTTGCTCCCCTTGAACCGCGCAATTGCAGCCGGGCCGACCGCTCGCGCTTCAATTCGCAGGGAGATCATTTCCTCCCCATGATGACGTCGATCCAACAGAGTTTGCGCCCGCGCCGTCATTGCGACCGGGTCAATCGCCACGAGCTGGCTTTCGTCGACCGGGACGGGCTTTGGCGGATCGCTCATCCCGGTCAGTTCGTCGATCTGAAGGAATATTCCGGTCGCTCCGATCAGTACGAGCAGCAAGCCCGCAACCGTGCCCAGCCACCGATGCCATCTGCGCCAGGGCGTCATCGCTCGTCAGTTCCTGTTCAGCGCAGGGTCGCTGCTCACCCTGTCGCGAATACGGAATCCTCCGCGTGCGAAACCGATAGCGATCGCAGCGAAAGGCACGAGCCAGATCAAACGGGCCTGATAGCGCGGGGCCACGCCAGAAAAAATGGCGCAGACAGCCGCGTTGGCGAGCAGACCTGTCGCCAGCGTGAGCGCCATGCCGCGCTGGGCCAAGGTCATGCCGCGCCACCACCAGGCCAGGGCAGCCGTCGCGCCCACAACAACCAGCTTCGCCACCACGTCGAGCCACTCAAGCAGGGGCGGCGTCTCGTCTGCGGCAGCGTTCGCCAGCATGAGATCCCCTTTGGGACTGCGGACGATCGTTCCACCATAGCGAAGGTCCGTACGGAAGGTGAAGAACTGCGCCGGGACATCGTGTAGCACCAGATAGGCTTGTTGCGCTGGATAGCGGAGCGTGGAGCGCAGAAGGATCGTCTTTTCTTCGGCACGGATGCGGTCGAGCTGTTCGGGTGTGGCCCGGCGGATGAGATTGTTGGGACTCCACAGCAGTTCCTTCACCGTCTTCGGGATGTGGGTGCCGTAGATTTCACAAATGGCGTAGCTGGTCCTGTCACGGCAGGCATCCTCAAGATACCAGCGAGCGGGGCCGTTATCGATGCCCCGTGCCAGCGCCAGCGGATGGTGCTTGGGCGCGATGCTCACCTTGCCGAAACCCACGAGCCCCGAGAGCGCCACCAGTGCAAGGCCGAGCAAGGCTGGTGCCCACAACGCCAACAGTGAGGCGCTCGGTCTCTCCGTCCCCTGCCTGCGCAGAAGAAACAGCCATAGTCCGGCGACCAGCGCCGTGCCGAGCGCCACGGGCGGGTGGCTGGCATGCGCCGCCACCCCGAATATCGCCAGTGCGAGGAGCAGAAGAAGCATCGGCACGCTGAAACGGCGCCAGTAGAAGGGCAGGACCATCATGATCGCGAGCATGATGCCCGCCAATATGTCGGGAATCGCGAAATTGACGACAGGCGCCAGGCCCGTACCGAATGTAAGTACGCCCGCCATGGTTGCAAAGCCACGTACGCTCGCGCCTGCGACCGCCTCGAACAAGGCTGTAACAGTCAGCCCGACCAGCAGCGCGTGAAAGACCGACAAATAGATCATCTTATGGTCCGGGCCGCCAAAGATATAGCCGACGACGCTATAGATGATCGAGCGGGCGACCTTGGTATCGCCACCTTCGGCAGTTTCCGTCGCCGGCGCGCCAGCATCCGGCGCCGTGGCGGATGGCACGCCCGGATACAGCTTGTTCAGCACGAAACCGACCGCGTTCTCGCCGCCATTCTGATAGGCGGCGCTATCGACCATGTATGCGGGCTTGCCGAAGGTCAGCAGCGGCCAAAGCAGCAGCAGAGCCAGTATCATGCTTCGCAGCACATATGTCCGGCCGATCGAAACTCGTTCCATCAAATGCCACCCATTGCTGCAACGCCACCTGAAATTTTGCTGCTATACCTGCGATGCAGCTAGCGCAAATATTTTCAAAAATTGGTAAAACCGCTGCCCGTTTCAAATGATTTAAAGAAACATCCTTTACGCGATTGCCATATAATCGAACGTAAAGGTAGATATTGCACCGCAATGAAAATGGCGGCGAACTCGAATACGGGACCTGCAGGGGGTACAGCATGAACCGGGAGCGTACAGCAAGCGGTCGTGAGTGGGCAGCGCTCGCCGGCGTCCTTGCGCTCACGCTGGCGTTGCGCCTGTTCAAGGCCGACGCCGCGCTCTGGTATGACGAGATCTTCACGCTGGTTAACTTTGTCCGGCTCCCGACCGGAGAGCTGATCGCAAGTTATGATTCGCTGAACAACCACATGCTCTACAGCCTCGCTGCGCAGGCGTGCGTCGCCGTACTGGGTGAGAATCCGCTGGCGCTGCGTCTGCCCGCGATCCTGCTCGGGATCGGCAGCATTTTCGTCCAGTGGCGCATTTCACGGCGCGTCACCGGACCGGTCCCCGCACTTATCGTCGCGCTGCTACTCGCGCTCTCATACCATCATATATGGTTCTCGCAGAACGCGCGGGGCTATACGGGCCTGCTTTTCCTGACCTCCTGGGCGACGCTGGCCTTCATCCAGGGGATGGAGCGGCCTGGCTGGAAGATCTGGACAGGCTATGGCGTGCTGGTTGCCGCGGCAATGTACATGCACATGTCGGCGGGGTTCTTCTTCGTCGCCCACGGCGCGGTCTATGCCTTGATGCTGACGCGGCACTGGCCCCGGCGAGAGGGTAGCGACAGCACCGGGGTTCGGCGATGGCAAGGGGCAAGGACGCTGATGCCGATATACGGCATCGGCCTGAGCATCTTCGTGACGCTGCTGCTTTATGCGCCGATCATCGGGCAGGCCGTGCGTACGATCGGGGAGGTGTCAGAGGCGTCATCGTCGGCCAAGGGGGCCGCGCTCGCCGAGTGGCGCAACCCGCTACGCACGCTTCAGGAGGTCGGAGCGTCCATCTCCAGCGCTGGGCCGCTGGTCCCCGTTATCCTTCTTGGCGTGGTGCTCGTGCTCGCCGCGGGCGTAATCGCGCTTTACCGTCGTCATCCAGTGCTTACGGCCATCTATGTCGTCCACGTGCCGCTTGCCACACTCCTGCTCTATCTGGCCGGCGTGCGCATCTGGCCGCGCTATTTCCTCGTGGACATCGGCTTCATCATGATGGCCGTCGTTGAGGGGGTGCAGGTGTGGAGCGGGTTGATCGCATCGACGCTGAAATTCGGCGGAAAGCCGGTGGCGGACGCGCGGTGGTTTTTCCGGTTCGGTACGGTGATGATGGTGCTGGTGTCGCTCGCGCTGATGGTGCCGAACTATCTCCATCCCAAACAGGACTTCCCGGCTGCGCGCGATTATGTCCTGCGGTATGCCCAACCGGATGACAGCATTGCGGTGGTGGGGCTGGCCGGATTTGTCTACACGCAATATTTTCATGAACCCCGGTTCAAAATCGTGGAAACCGGTGCCGACCTCGAACGGTTGCGCAGGACAACGAAAGGCTCCACCTGGCTGGTCATGGCGTTTCCGCGACAGACGATGAAGGCAAGGCCCGACGTGGAAGCCGAAGTCGCTCGCAACTTCACGGACATGGACGATTTTCCCGGCACGCTCGGTGACGGCGCGATCCAGACGTTTATTTCGAAAAGCGCCCGATAGCGTGACGCGAACCTTCATCCTGATCGGCCGAACGATGATGCGCCCGCAGTTCAAGCTGGCGCGCGACCTCGGCACGCTCTGGGTCGGCCAGATAATGACCAAGGGCGTGGCCTTTGTCGCGTTCGCGGTGCTTGCCCGCCGGTTGCTGCCGTCGGGCTATGGCGCGGTGGAATATGCGATGGGCCTGGCGACGCTGGCGACGCTGGCGATCGACGGCGGACTCGGATCGGTGGGCGTGCGCAGGCTGACCCAGGGGCAGCAGCGGGCGGAGGAGCTGGTGGCGCTGATCCCGGCGGCACAGCTATGCATAGCTGCGGTGATTGCCCCCTCGATGTTGCTGTTTACCTGGCTCTTCGCGCACGATCCGAACGCCCTGCCGCTTACGGCCCTCGTCGCCTGCAGCCTCTTTATCGTACCGTGGAAACAGGACTGGCTGTTTCAGGCAAAGGGCCTGATGACCCATATAGTCGTCGCGCAGAGCATCCGCGTCCTGACCTTCATGCTGGGCGCGCTTCTGCTGGTTCGGGGCGATGCCGACATATTATGGGTTGGCGGAGCAGAAATTCTGTCGGTCATCTGCGCGACCACCTATCTTTCGACGATCCAGCAGTTGCGCGTGGTGCCGCTGCGCATCCGATTCGCGCTCCACAAGCTGGCCGACCTGTTGCGCGAAGGCGCGGCCATTGGTCTAGGCGCGATCTGCTGGGCACTGTTCCAATATGCGCCGCTATTGATGCTTGCGGCGATGGCGGGCATGACGGAAACAGCCTATTTCGGCGCTGCGCATCGCCTCGGGGTGTCGCTTGTGACATTCAGCTGGCTCTATCATTTCAACTTGTACCCGGTCATTTCCCGCCGGATGCAGGGCGACCCGGAGGCGCTCGCCAGGCTCACGCGTATGTCCGTTCGCGTTGCCGCCTGGGGAGGGATCGGCCTGACGCTCGGATTGACGCTGGTCGCCGCGCCGCTGCTCCGGCTGCTGTTCGGACCGGGCTTTGATGCGGCTGCGGGGCCGTTCAGCATTTTGGTGTGGACCTTCCCGCTGACGCTGCTGTCCGGCCATGCGCGCTGGATCCTGATCGCCGCAAAGCGAGGCAACGACATGCTCCTGTCGCAAATCGCAGGAGTGGCGGTCGCCATTCCATCTGCGTGGCTTCTCATCGGGCCGTTCGGCGCGCTGGGCGCGGCGATGGCCATGACGATAGCGTGCGCGACGGTTTGGGCCGTATCACAATGTTATACCTATGCGCGGGGGCATGACGTGCCGCTCCTGCCCGCGCTGCCTGCGATGATCGCCGCTGCTCTCGTCATCGTCGCAACAAAGCTGCTTGAGCTCGGGCCGGGACCTGCCTGCGCCTTGGGCATGGCTGCATTCATCGCGATGGCGTTCGTGATAGACCGTCATCTCGTCGGTGAAATCCGCTTCATCGTCTTCGGTAACGCCCCGGCGCGCGCGCGCCACCCCTCACCCGTGCCCGCCCCGGACCCTACCTCACCGCCACCGGGCGGCGAACGCACCAACCACGCCCACTGAAAGGATCGGTCAGGAATGCCGTTGTCCCATTTCGAAAACACACTTTCCCGCCTGCACGACGGGTCGGCGACGATCGGCGTTGTTGGCCTGGGCTATGTGGGTCTGCCGCTTGCGCTTGCCTGCGTGAAGGCGGGATACCGCGTAATCGGCTTCGACATCAATCCGGACCGGGTGGCCGCAATCAACGGGGGCGAGCAGGTGATTTCCTATCTCGATCCCGCCGAAATGCGTGAAGCGGTCGCCGCGGGGCGCTTTGAGGCGACCACCGATTTCGGACGCCTGGGCGAACCCGACGCGCTGTCGATCTGCGTGCCGACGCCGTTAACGCGCAATCGCGATCCCGATCTTTCCTATGTCGTCAACACCGCCGAAATGATCGCCCGAACCCTGCGCCCCGGCCAGCTTGTCGTGCTCGAATCCACGACCTGGCCCGGCACCACGCGCGAGGTGGTGCAGCCCGTTCTCGAAGCGGCGGGCGGCATCATCGGCCAGACCTGCTTCCTGGCGTTCTCGCCGGAGCGGGAGGACCCCGGCAACAAGAGCTTCAACACCAAGAGCATTCCGAAGCTGGTCGGCGCGGATGACCCGCAATCGCGCAAGCTTGCCGAGACCTTCTACGGCAAGACGGTGGCGCAGGTCGTGCCGGTGAACAGCGCCGCTGTCGCCGAGGCGGCGAAGCTGACGGAAAACATCTTTCGCGCCGTCAACATCGCACTCGTCAACGAGTTGAAGCTGGTTTACGCCGAAATGGGCATTGACGTGTGGGAGGTGATCGCCGCCGCCGCAACCAAGCCCTTCGGTTACCAGGCATTCTACCCCGGTCCGGGACTTGGCGGCCACTGCATCCCGATCGACCCTTTCTACCTCACCTGGAAAGCACGGGAGTTCGGTATCGAAAGCCGCTTCATCGAACTTGCCGGGCAGATCAACACGAGCATGCCGCGTCATGTTGTCGGGCGCCTTGCCCACGCGTTGAACGCTCAGGCCGGGCGAGGTTTGAAGGGCGCGAAGGTGCTGATCCTGGGCCTTGCATACAAGGCCAACGTCGATGACCTTCGGGAAAGTCCGTCGTTGACGCTGATCGACCTGGTCGAGGCACAGGGCGCGCAATGCGATTTCCACGATCCGCATATTCCGGTTGTGCCGTCGACACGTGAACATGCCTCGCTGTCTGGCCGAAAGTCGGTCCCGATCGACGCGGCGACGCTGGCGGCTTATGACGCGGTGCTGATCGCGACCGACCATAATGCGGTCGACTATGGGATGGTGGCGGCCCACGCGAAGCTGATCGTCGACACACGCAACGCCCTGTCCAGGCACGGAGTGGAAGCCACGCAGGCGGTCAAGGCTTAGGCGGTGCGCATCCTTCAGCTTTGCACCCGCTTCCCCCCGGGCGGCATTCAGCGCCATGTCATAGACCTGACGCGAGGACTGAGGGCGCGCGGACATCATGTCACGATCGCGGGAACGCGCGGCGAATGGATGAATGAGGGGATCGACCATGATTTCCGCCATATCGATGTGCACAACGTCGCGGGCGAAGGCGGGCCGGTGGTGCGGCGGCTGTGGACCGCGATCCGCAGCGGGCTGGCGCTGCGGCGGGTACTGAAGCAAGAGCGGATCGATCTGGTCCACGCCCATGAAAGCGCGCCCGCGCTGGTCGCATGGGTGGCGACTCGTGGATTGCGGCGACCGGTACTCGTCACCTTCCACGGCGCCGAGCCGGAACGGATCGCCGAGTTCGGCCGGATCGCGCGCTCGTGCGCCAACCTTGTCGTCACGCCCAGCCATAACAGCGCGCGGGACCTGCGCGAGCAAGGCGGCGTGCCGCAGGAGCAGTTGAAGGTGATGGGTCTTGGCGTACAGCAAAAGCCCCGCCCCGCGGCGGCTGAGCGGGACGCGCTGCGCCAACAGTTGCTGGACCAGAACGGAGGTTCGTTAATCGTCACAGTCGCACGGATTGCGCACCAGAAAGCGATTGATCATCTGATCGCGGCGGCGGCAAAGGCACTTACCGGAAACCCTCGCCTTCGCTTCGTCATTGTGGGTGACGGGCCGCAGCGCGAAGAGGCGCGGCAATGGGCCCGGGACGCGGGCGTGGAGGACCAGGTGCGATTCGTGGGTCACAGCGACAACGCGCCGCTATATCTTGCCGCCGCCGACCTGTTCTTTCTACCCTCGCGCTGGGAGTCCCTGCCCATCACCATCGTCGAGGCGTTCCAGCAGGGAACGCCGGTGCTCGCGACCGACACGGCGGGCGTGGTCGAACTGGTGGACGATGCTGTCGGACGCGTTGTACCGATCGGCGATATCGATGCCATGGCGCGGGGCCTGATCGAGCTGACGGCCGACAAGGCGCTGCTTGCGCGACTTTCGGAGGCAGCGCTGGCCAGGGCCGCCGAAGAGCGGTTCTCCCCGCCCCATGTCTATGCCACGTTTGAGGCGCTTTATGGCGAGATGCTGACCAGGCTGGAATGGCGGCGCACGTGAACGGCGCATCCTGGCAAGGACGGCGTGCGGTTGTCACCGGTGGCACCGGGTTTATCGGCGGGGCGCTCGCGCGGCGGCTTGCGGGCCTCGGCGCAGAGGTGATCGTACCGACGCGGGACCGCTCGCTCATCGGCGGAGCAGGTGAGCACGGCATTCGCCACGTCGCATCGGCATCGGGCAACGCCACGCGGTTGGCGGAAATGGTCGCCGGGGCCGACGCCGTGTTCAACTTCGCATATGATTTCCGCCGATCCGCGGAGGAGAATGTCGCGCTCTACTCCCGGATCGCTGATGCGTGTGCGGCAGGACATGTCCCCATGCTGGTTCAGGCGAGTTCCATCGCGGTCTATGATGGGTGGCCGGTCGAGGATGTGAACGAATCCTCCCCTTGCGACGGCCCGGGCCATGAGTACAAGATCGCGAAGCGCACCATCGAGTACGACGTAGACCGCAGGGTCGCGGCAGGCGACTTCGACGCAGTGATTCTTCAGCCAACCATCGTCTACGGCGCCGGATCACCGCAATGGGTCGATGCGCTGGTCGAGCGGATGGCGGGCGGCATGCTGATCCTGCCAGAAGGGCTCAATGGGCTGTGCAACGGCGTCCATATCGATGATGTGGTCGAGGCATTCGTCGCCGCCGGACTGCTGGAGCGAGGTTCGGCGGAACGATTCATCGTGTCGGGGCCAAACCCCTTCCCCTGGCGCGACCTATTCACCGCTTGGGCAGAAGCCTGTGGCGCACGGGTCAGATTCGAGGGTACGGCCGATTTTGTCCCTCCACGGCCGGCGATATCAGCGGTCCGGCCCTCCCCGATCTCGATGCTGGCCCGCCGCGCGAGTGCACTGGCGGCTGACACGATCGGCGCGGCGCGACTGGAACGGCTCCGCTCCCGGTTGATGGGCATGAAACCGGGCGGCAGGGTGTATCGCCCTGCCCTCGACAATCCTCGCTTGTTCTACGCTCAGGGCCGCGCGAGCATCGAGAAGATGCGCGCCCGCCTGCACGAACCGACGGTCGGTGCGGACGAAGGTATAGCCCGCACCCGGAACTATATCCGCGCCAAATATCCGCCCAGCCGGGGGACGTAAGGCGCGCAGGGTCACGACAGCAGCTTTAATGAACTTTACGGATATGGCAGGTGTGAACGGCCGTCATCGGTGCGCCTGACCGAACCCCGTGCGCTTGAGGAAATCAATCACGCCGTCGTTGAAGGCGTCGTTGCGGTCGCCTGCAACCATGTGTCCCGCGTCCGGCACTTCGTAAACTTCCGTTTGCGGTACAAGCTTCAGCAGCTCTTCGACGCCGGCATCATCAACTATGTCGCTATGACCGCCACGGACCAGCAGTGTCGGGGTCCTAACGCCGCCGGCGACGCCAAGCAATTCCTGCGTCCACGCCGGCGGCTCGGCACTTGGCCGTTCTTCGAGGATGCGCGGGTCCCAATGCCAATAAAGCCGGCCGTCATCACGCAGACGCAGATTCTTCCGGAGCCCCGATGGATCATTCGGACGCTTACGTTCGGGATTGTAGGCTGCGACGGCAGCAGCCGCTTCTTCGAGTGTCGCGAAACCATTGCGATGCCCTCGCATGAACTCCTCAATCTTTTTCACGCCTGAAGGAGCCGGTCTCAAGACAATATCCACCAGAACCAGTGCCGCTGCCTGTGGGATCAATCCGCTTCCCACTGCATAAAAACTCGTCATTCCGCCCATTGATGCGCCAACGAGAGCAACAGGTCCCGCTATATCGTCAGTCACGATGCGAAGATCATCGCCACGCGCGGCGAGCGAATAGCCGCTGGTAATTTTTGCCCAGTCGCTCTCGCCGTGACCCCGCGCATCAAAATTGATTACCTGATAACCCTCGACGATCAGACGGCGCATCGCCCCCGACCAGGAGTGGCGGGTCTGACCGCCCCCATGCAGAAGTATCACCGCCGGCGCGGCTTTGTCGCCCCCGACGTCGGCAATCAGCGAAAGGCCGTCGGACGTGCGGTATTCGCGTCGGGTTATGCTGGTCACGTAATTTCCTTTTTTGGGATTTTGCCGGGTGCCGGATTGTGCCGCTCGCCCATCTGCAGCGTTTGCCAAGGACGCTCCGAACTCGACAACAGGGGTGACTATCTCTTGAATTCCGTCGCTTCGAAACGCACCGGTTCACCGCTTGCCTGACCGGCAAGACTGTCCTCCCACATGACGCGGCGTCCCCGGATGATCGTGCCGATGGCTTTGCCGGTCAGTTCCATGCCCTCGAACGGGGACCAGTCGCAGCGCGAGGTAAGCCATTGCCGATCCACCATCCAGCGTTTCCTGAGATCGACGATCGTGAAGTCTGCGTCATAACCTGCCGCGATCCGTCCCTTTCCGGCCAGCCCAAATACGCGCTGCGGCCCTGCACTGGTAAGGTCTATGAAGCGCTGCAAGGTGAGACGCCCGTTCGCGACATGATCGAGGAAAAGCGCCACTAATGTTTGCACGCCTGGCATACCGCTGGGGCTAGCCGGATAGGTTTTTGCCTTCTCTTCCCTGGTATGCGGTGCATGGTCAGAGCCTGTCACGTCGGGCACCCCCTGATTGAGGAAGTGCCACAATCCGTCGCGATGCGCCGCGCTCCTGATCGGCGGGTTCATTTGCGCATAGGTTCCAATGCGCGGATAGGCGTCCTCGCCCGCAAGAGTGAGATGCTGTGGCGTCACCTCGCAAGTGGCGATGTCCTTGTGTCCCGCGATATATTCGAGTTCGGCAGGCGTCGTCACGTGCAGGATATGGATGCGGCGGCCAGCGGCGCGCGCAAGCCCTATGATCCGCTTTGTCGCCAGCATCGCACTTTCGTCGTCGCGCCAGACCGGGTGCGAAGATGGGTCGCCATCCACCCGGAATTCCTTTCTCGCGTTCATCCGGGCCTCGTCCTCGGCGTGGATCGCGACCCGGCGCGTACCGGACGAAAGCACGTGCGCAAGCGCGGCGTCATCGTCCACCAGCAAACTTCCGGTCGAAGCGCCCATGAAAATTTTCACGCCGGCGGTGCCGGGAATACGCTCCAGCTCGGCCAGCTCTTCCGCGTTGTCGGCGGTAGCACCGACGTAAAAGGCATGGTCGCACCACATGCGATGATGCGCGCGGGCCAACTTGTCCGCGACCCGGTCCGCGCTGTCGGTGTTGGGTGTGGTGTTCGGCATCTCGAAAACCGCCGTGACACCGCCCATCACGGCGGCGCGGCTCCCCGACTCCAGATCTTCCTTGTGCTCGAGACCCGGCTCGCGAAAGTGCACCTGACTGTCGATTACGCCAGGCAATATATCAAGACCGGTGCAGTCGATCACCTCGCCCGCATCGCCGAGGCTGCCGCCAAGCGCCGCGATCCGCCCTTCACGCACACCCACGCTGGTTGCCACCGGGCCGCCCGGCGTGTGGACCGTGCCGTTCTTCAGGATAAGGTCGTAGGTCATCACTTGTTCGTCTCACATTCCTCCGTTCCTGCGAACGGGTTGGCTATCCGCTGTCGCTGGCCTATCTCATGCATATGCCCGATACCACTGCAAACGCCACCACCCTTCATGATCGCGCCCTCATCCGTCTTTCGGGCGAGGAGGCCCGGCCTTTCCTCCAGGGCCTCGTAACGCAAGACGCGTTGACCCTCCAAGCCGACAGTCCGCGCTGGGCCGGACTGCTGACGCCGCAGGGCAAGGCACTGTTCGACTTCCTGCTGTGGACCGACGGCAATGATGTCCTGATCGACTGCGAGGCGCGGGAAGCCGATGCGCTCGTCCGTCGACTTTCCCTCTATCGCCTGCGCCGCAAGGTGGAGATCGCACGCGATTCTACCCTCGCGGTGCACTGGTCGCCCGACGCGCCGGGCAGGCCCAGCGACCCGCGCCTGCCCGAACTGGGGCATCGGTGGCTTGCCGCTGCGACCGAAGGCGACGCAAGCGCAGCATTTCGGGCGCACCGCCTGTCGCTCGGGGTGACGGAGGGCGTGGCGGAGCTTGGCAGCGACCGCATTCTCTGGCTGGAGGCCAACGCACACGAACTGAACGGGGTCGATTTTCGAAAGGGCTGCTATGTCGGGCAGGAGAACACCGCCCGTATGCATTATCGCAACAAAGTGAACCGTCGGCTTGTGGTGGTGCCGATCGACCAGTCCGATCAGGCAAGACAGGTGAGCGCCCTGCCCGACCTCAACCTTGCCATCGATCATCGCCGCGTTGAGGATATTGCCGGGCTGGATCTGCCAGGATGGCTGGCCAGTGCGGTCGCGGAGGAACAGGCATGAGGCTGTTCTGGGCGCTGACTTCGCTTTTTCTGCTGCCCCTGTCGGCGCACGCCGAGACGCGATGGAAACTGGTCAACAGCTTTCCCCACGATCCTGCCGCCTTTACTCAGGGACTGCTGTTCGCTGACGGCATTCTGTATGAAAGCACCGGCCAATATGGTGCATCCGAGATCCGGCAGGTCCGACTTGAGGACGGCAAGGTGCTCCATTCCGTGAAACTCCCCGCCCGCTACTTCGGCGAGGGCATCGTGAATTGGGGTGGGGAGCTGATCTCCCTCACCTGGCGTGAAAATACCGGATTCCGATGGGATCGAGCAACGTTAAAGGAAATCGGCGGTTTCAGCTATCCGGGCGAAGGCTGGGCGCTGACGCAGGACGGAACGCGCATCATCATGAGTGACGGAACGGCCGACCTGCGGTTCCTTGATCCCCAAACGCTTGTCGAGACGGGTCGGATCACGGTGACCGATGACGGCAAGCCCGTTCGCCTGCTGAATGAACTTGAATATGTGAACGGCGAGATCCTGGCCAACGTCTGGATGACCGACCAAATCGCGCGGATCAACCCAGCCAGCGGAAAGGTCATCGACTGGATCAACCTCTCGCCCCTCTCCCGTCGCCTCAACCTGTCGAACTACGACGCTGTGCTGAACGGCATCGCCTATGACGCGAAGGCTGACCGGCTGTTCGTTACGGGCAAAAACTGGCCAAAAATCTACGAGGTAAGGCTGAAGCGTTAGCGGTTTTGAGCCTAAACTCGCATCGGCATCAGAACATAGAGCGCCGACGACCGGTCATTCTCGCGGATCAGCGTAGGCGCGGCCTGGTCGGCGAGGTGCAGTTCGACCATGTCGCCCTCCAGTTGTCCCAATATATCCAGCAGGTAACGGGCATTGAAACCGATGTCGAAGCCATCGGCGCTGTAATCGCCAGGAACCTCCTCGGCCGCGGTGCCGTTCTCCGGGCTCGTGACCGACAGCGTGATCTTGTCGCGATCCAGTGTCATCTTCACGGCGCGCGTCTTTTCCGTCGCGATCGTCGCCACACGATCCACGCCTTCCTCGAAGCTGCGCGGGTCGATCCTCAGCAGCTTGTCGTTGGCCGTCGGGATGACGCGGCTGTAATCCGGGAATGTTCCGTCGATCAACTTGCTGGTGAGAATGGCGTTGCCGATATCGAAGCGAATCTTGCTGGGCGAAAGCGCGATGGCGACGCTGCCCTCGACTTCGTCGAGCAGCTTGCGCAGTTCGGCGATGCATTTGCGCGGAACGATGATGTCGGGCATGCCCTCCGCCCCGTCGGGCCTGGGCACCGTCACGCGCGCGAGACGGTGGCCGTCGGTAGCCGCGGCCTTCAGCACCGGCTGCGGATCGTCCGAGACATGGAAGAAAATGCCGTTCAGATAATAGCGCGTCTCTTCAGTCGAGATCGCGAACCGCGTCTTGTCGATGATCTGCTTCAGCGTTTCCGCAGGCAGATCGAACCGGGTCGGCAGTTCGCCCTCGGCAATAATCGGGAAATCGTCGCGAGGCAGCGTGGCGAGATTGAACCGCGCCCGGCCCGCCTGGACCAGCATTTTTCCCTCGGCGGCATCCAGCAGCACCTGACTGCCCTCCGGCAGCTTCCGGACAATGTCGAACAGCGTGTGCGCCGACACGGTCATGGAACCGGGCGTTTCGACATGCGCCTGGACCTGATCGACAATCTGGAGATCGAGATCGGTCGCCATCAGCCGGATTGTGCCGTCGCCCGCAGCATCGATGAGGACGTTCGACAGGATCGGGATGGTGTTCCGCCGCTCCACCACCGACTGTACGTGACTCAAGCTCCGGAGCAGCGTTGCGCGTTCGATCGTTGCCTTCATCCCTGTTCCGTTTCCTGCTCGCCAGTGCCACCCCATGGCGTCGGCCCGATGCGCATTTCGACGGGCCGATCCCAATGGGGAACCTTCATTACCGACAATCAACCGCGCCGCAAGCAACAGTCGCGCCCGAAAGGGACAATACTGTGGATTATACGTACACCTGCATAGTCGCGGGCTTGCAAAGGCGCTCATGTTGCGCTTTGCCTCGAACGATGACGCGTGTCTCGCTTCTTCTGCTGATTGTCTGGGTGCTGGGGGCAACTGCACACGCACGCGATTCGCTGGGCGTGTTCGAAAGTTGGGGCGCCTTTCGCGATGCGGCGGAACCGCGCTGCTACGCGATTGCAGAGCCTGCGCGCACATCCACCGGCGGGGCACAATGGCGCCCATTCGCATCCGTCGGAAGCTGGCCCAAGACCGCCGTGCGGGGCCAGGTCCACATTCGCCTCAGCCGGGAGCGCGCACCCGGCAGCACCGTCTATCTGAGCATCGGGGAGCGGCGCTTCGCCCTCGTCACCGGCGGCGCCGACGCCTGGGCGCAGGACCATAGAATGGATGCGGCGATAGTCGCGGCCATGCGCTCCTCGGCCACGATGAGCGTCGAGGGTAAAGCGCGGAACGGCCGTTTCTTCTCGGATCTTTATGTCCTGAGGGGGGCGGCGACGGCGATGGACGCCGCCGCCCTCGCCTGCGCGCGCTGAAGATTCAGATGCGCTTGATGAGGTGGCCCACGCTGCGGGCGCTGGAACCATGTTGCGCCGCCTGATCGTGCCCGACCTCCGCTTCCAGCGCGGTCCGGATGTCCTCAAGCTCCCGCTCGGTCATATGCTCGATGCCGATGAAGCTGTTGCGCGCGCCGTGCGCCGCCCGGATGATCTCGTCGAGCTTCGCTTGAATCGCCGCAGCATCCCGGTTCTGGCTGTTTTGAATGATGAAGACCATCAAGAAGGTGATGATGGTCGTCGACGTATTCACGACGAGTTGCCAGGTATCGGAAAAGCCGAACAGCGGCCCTGAGAAGCCCCACATCACGATGCTCAGCGTCGCAATGACAAAGGCCCAGGGCTGGCCTACGGCAGCAGAAACGGCGCTGGCGACGCGGGTGAAGAAATGGTCCATTGGCAACGACCTCCGCTCATGAACGAACCGGCAAAAGCGCTGGCGATTCAAAGCCCCTGATACTATATCGCTCGCGCATGCAAATCCCCGGACATATCGACCCCGTTCCCGTGCCGCGCGTGATTACCCCGCGCGAGGATGGTCGTCTGGACCTGCTCGGGCTTTCGCGTGAACAGATTCGCGCGGAACTGGAGGCAAAGGGGCTTGAACCCAAACAGGCAAAGCTGCGCGCCAAGCAGGTGTTTCACTGGCTATATCATCGCGGCGAAACCGATTTCGATAAGATGACCGATCTGGCACGGCCGATGCGCGGCTGGATGTCCGAACGCTTCGTGGTCGGACGGCCGGAGGTGGTGGAGGCACAGGTCAGCACCGACGGAACCCGCAAATGGCTGCTCCGCTCCGACGACGGGCAGGATTATGAAATGGTGTTCATCCCCGACGCCGACAGGGGCACGCTGTGCGTGTCCTCGCAGGTGGGCTGCACCCTCAATTGCCGCTTCTGCCATACCGGCACCATGCGTCTCGTCCGTAACCTGACGCCTGGCGAGATTGTTGGTCAGGTGATGCTGGCGCGCGATGCCCTGGGCGAATGGCCCCGGGGAACGATGGCGGGTGGTGCGGACGACGGGGACGATGACGACGAGGCGCCGCATTATTCGACGGACGGGCGCATGCTCACCAACATCGTGATGATGGGCATGGGTGAGCCGCTGTACAATTTCGAGAATGTCCGCGATGCTCTCAAGGTCGTGATGGATGGCGACGGCCTCTCACTCAGCAAGCGACGCATCACGCTTTCCACCTCGGGGGTCGTGCCGATGATGGCGCGCGCGGGCGAGGAGATCGGCGTGAATCTCGCGGTATCGCTGCACGCCGTCACCAAGGACGTGCGCGACGAGATCGTGCCGCTCAATCGAAAATACGGCATTGAGGAATTGCTGGCGGCCTGCGCCGCCTATCCCGGCGCGAACAACGCGCGCCGCATCACCTTCGAATATGTCATGCTGAAGGACAGGAATGACAGCGACGAAGATGCGCGGGAACTGGTGCGTCTGATCCGCAAGTACAAGCTGCCGGCCAAGGTCAACCTCATCCCGTTCAATCCCTGGCCCGGCGCGCCTTATGAATGCTCGTCACCAGAGCGGATCAGACGTTTTTCAAATATTGTGTTCGAAGGCGGGATCAGCGCCCCGGTCCGGACACCACGCGGCCGCGACATCATGGCGGCATGCGGTCAGCTCAAGTCAGCGGCGGAGAAGAAAAGCCGGGCGGAGCTGGACAGGCTGGCGGAAGAGAAGCAGGCCGCGCTGGGTTGATCCCGGTCAGGCCAACCGATCTGATCGGCACAGGATCGCGCAATGTTTTGAGCACCGTCACGCTTGGTGCAGAAGGTCGGAAACCACTGGTGCTGCCTTGAGGCCGCTTCCGCTTAACATGACCACCGTGGTCTCATTTTCAGTGATTATACCGTCCGCTGCCAGGCGGTCGAACGCTGCGGTCGCCGTGGCACTTGTCGGCTCGATGAAAAGGCCTGCTGCGCAAGTCTTGCGAAGCCCGGCAACAATAGCCTGCTCTTCCAGTGCAATCGTCGAACCGCGACTCTCGCGAAGCGCACCAATGATCTGCTTGAGCCGGATCGGTCGCTTGATCGCCGTGCCTTCCGCTATGGTTTTCGCGGTGGGCCGATCAACCGGATCATCCCGTCCGGCTTTGAAGCTGGCATCGATTGGAGAACAGTTGAGGGGCTGGGCAGCGAACAGCCGTGGCAGCTTCTCTATCTGTCCTGCATCAAGTAGTTCAGCGAACCCGAAATAGAGGCCTAGCAGGCTGCTGCCGGCGCCAACCGGCACGATCACATTGTCCGGTGCTGTGAAACCAAGGTCTTCCCATAGCTCGTACGCCTGCGTCTTTGTGCCCTCAAGAAAGAAGGGCTGCCAGTTATGGCTCGAATAGAATATCCGGTCAGACTGGCGGATCGCCTCCGCTTCCGATTCCTCGCGAGGTCCCTCTACCAGCTGGACCTCGGCCCCGTAAGCGCGAACCTGAGCGATCTTTGCGGGCGAACTATGCGCTGGTGCAAGAATCTTGACACGCATACCCCCGGCCGCACCGTATCCAGCAACAGAGGATCCGCCATTACCGGAGCTATCTTCGATCACCGCGTCTATGCCATGCTGCCGCAGATAGGACAGCATGAGCGTCGTGCCCCGGTCCTTGAAGCTTCCTGTCGGATTAAACCACTCAAGCTTGAAAAATGGCCGATGATTTCCCCACGGCAACTGAATAAGCGGCGTACAACCCTCGCCGATCGAGATCGGCCGCACGATCTCCATCGGAAAGCAGGCTCTATAGCGCCAGAGTGAACGATCGCTGGTGACGATGTCCTCTCGCGAGATTCCGCGATGACGTGTGATGAGGAGCGGCCGCCCGTTATCAGCCCTCCACCGGGGCACGCTCAACGGGTACATAGCGCCACTCAGCGGCTCAAAATACGATGGCTGAATCATCGACCGGCTCGTCCGTGAAGCTTGGCTTGCGCGCCAGCGGTCACCTGCCGCCTGGCAAATATTCGCTGTGAAGAAGGCTTAAAGAGCGCCGACTTCAATTCTGGATCCGTCCGAAAGTCGCGACAGCCGGAAAGGACTGAGATCAATGCTTGGTGCCTCGTTCACGATAAGTTCGGCTGCGACGAAACCGATGCCTGGACCTACGCCAAAGCCATGACCGGAGCAGCCCGCAGCGAGATAGAAGCCACGTATCTGCTCAACGGGCGAGATCACCGGAACGGCGTCGGGCGTCGAATCCACATACGCGCCCCAGGCTTCATCAACCTCGACGTCGGCCAGGGCCGGGAAGGTTGCCCGCACATTCGAAAGGATGGCCGAAATAAATCTTTTGCTCGGATCCGGGTCAAGTACGCGGATATCGGAGAATTTGCTTTCGCTGTTGGAGCACCATGTAGAAAGCGATTCCGGTCCGCTGAAGAAGGACCGGCCGACGCCGACCTGGACCGCGCGTAGTCGCTTCATGAACATCGGCAGAAAGGGCTTGGCATAGCGCAGGCTCTGGGGCGTCACCTCAAGCGTCGCCTTGCCGCTGATTGTCATCGTATAGCTACCGTCTAACCGGCGGGTGAGAGCGCAGTCGGGCGTATAGAGCACCTCACCGACATTTCGGGCCGGCTTTGATCGCAGCGCGGTCTGCCGGACGCTTGCCTGCGGGAATCGAACACCGGCCGTATCGCAGAACGCCGATGCCCAGGCCCCGGCCGCACACAGGACGGCACCCGCCTTGATGAAGCCCTTTTCAGTGTGAACGCCGGTGACGGCGCCGTTGGTGATGTCGAGGCCATAGGCAGCGCATTGCTGATGGACGGTCGCGCCAAGCGCGCGCGCACCCTCCGCCAAGATGGGCGCGGCTAGCGCCGGTTCCGCCTTGCCGTCCCGGGCCGCGTGCAGCCCCCCCAGCCATTTCCGTTTCGATCCGGGGAATTTGTCGGCCGCCTCGCGTGCCGAAAGCATCCGTGTTTCGACATTGAAGAGCTTGGCGACGTCCTGCCATTTTTCCCATTCGGCCAACTGCTTGGCATCATCGCTGGCGTATAGGAGACCACTCCTGCGAAAACCCAGATCCTGTCCGATCTCGTCGGCCAGCCCGTCCCAGAGGTTCATCGACAGAACCGAAAGCGGCATCTCCCGGATGTCCCGGTTCTGCTGGCGGCACCAGCCCCAGTTTCGGCTGGACTGCTCGCAGCCGACATAACCTTTTTCGATCAACGAAACCGAGAGGCCTCGCTTGGCCAGATAATACGCCGTTGCGGCCCCGACGATACCTCCACCGATGATTACGACGTCCGCCGAACGGGGAAAAACCTCGTCATTCGGGATCTTCTTGGCTCTGGGCGACATGGCAACTTCCGCTATATTATTATTGGGTGATGTCCGGCGACGGAAAATATCCTAGTATCGCCTTTGTTTCGAGGCACTCCTCCATTCCAAAGACGCCATATTCGCGCCCGTTGCCGGACTGCTTGTAGCCGCCGAAGGCAGCGTGCGCGTCCCAGGCCGGATGGTTGATATGCACTTGGCCCGACCGGATCTGCCGCGCTACGTCTCTTGCACGATCGGTATCGCGCGACTGGACATGACCGCCCAGCCCATAGACAGTATCGTTGGCGATCACGAGCGCTTCCTCGACGCTCGTATAAGGAAGGATACAGAGGACAGGACCGAATATTTCCTCCTGCGCGATGCGCATATCGGTCCTTACGTCCGAAAAGATTGTCGGCCGGGCGAACCAGCCTTGATCGAGCCCTTCCGGCCGGCCGGGTCCGCCGCAAAGGAGCTTGGCCCCTTCTTCGACGCCGACCGCGATCATGCGCTGAACGCGATCGAACTGAGCCTTGTTTGCGACCGGGCCGAGCACGGTGTTCGGGTCCGTCGGATCTCCCACGAGGATGCTTTGGGCGTGACGCTTCGCGAGAGCCTCGATTTCCTCCAGTCGCTCGCCGGGCACGATCATGCGGGTCGGCGCGCTGCATGACTGGCCGACATTGCGGAAGGCCGAGGCAACACCCAAGGGCACGACCCTCTCGAAATCGGCGTCAGGAAGGAGAATGTTAGGCGACTTTCCGCCCAGTTCCTGCACGACGCGCTTGACCGTGGGCGCTGCGGCCTGCGCCACCAGCACACCCGCGCGGACGCTACCCGTGATTGAAACCATGTCGATGCCGGGATGGGCCGCTATGGCTCCCCCTACCTCTTCACCGGTGCCGTTGACGAGGTTGAAAACCCCTGGAGGGGTTCCCGCATCATCCATGATCTGCGCAAACAGGACAGCGCTGAGCGGGGACAGCTCGCTTGGCTTGAGCACCATGGTGCAGCCCGCAGCGATTGCGGGCGCTACCTTCGCGGTGATCTGGTAGAGCGGCCAGTTCCAAGGGGTGATGAGCCCGCAAACGCCGATCGGTTCCCGCACGATCGCGGTCGACCCTTGCCGGACGATGAATTCATACTCGGCCAGGACTTCCGCAGCGGCGCGTATATGGGCGATGCCGAAGGGCACCTGCGAGGCCCGCGCAAAGCTGATCGCTGAGCCCATTTCCGCGGTTATGGCCTGCGCAAGTTCCTCTGCGCGCGTTTCCATCAGTTCCAGGATGCGAAGCAGAAGCGCGCGCCGTTCGGCCGGAGCCGTGACAGAAAAGGCGGTAAAGGCTTTCTGCGCCGCTGCGACCGCACGGTCGACGTCGCCGGAGGTGCCGACTGCAACATGCCCGATAACTTCTTCGGTCGCCGGGTTCGTGAACGGTACGACCGCGTCTGACAGGGGGGCCGTCCACTGCCCGTCGATGTAGAATTGCCGAAGTTGCGGTCTGTTCACAGGTGCGATCCTCACGTCGTCACGTTCACGGTGGGCTCAGTGCAGGATGTCCTGCAATTTATAGTAGGCGCCCACAAAGGGAAGGAACCAGGTCGGCCCGAAATGGCCCGGAATGGCCGGCCAGTCGAAATCAGCCAGGGGATTGACCGCACTGTTTCCGTCCATGACCTGGGCCATGATCTGCCCCATATAGGTCGACATCTGTGTCCCGTGCCCGCTGTAACCCATGGAGTAGAACAGCCCGTCATGCTCGCCCGCGCGAGGCAGACGGTCGGCCGTCATGTCCACCATTCCGCCCCAGCAATAATCGATACGGACGTCGGCCAGGCTAGGGAACACCTCGACCATCGACTGCCTGAGTATCGTACCGCTCTTGACGTCGGATCGGGCGTTCGACTTCGCGAAACGTGCGCGCCCACCAAAGAGCAGGCGATTGTCGGGCGTGACACGGAAATAGCTCACGAAGTTCTTGGTGTCGGTGGCGTTGCGCCTGTGCGGCACCAGACTGTCGAGCCGTTCAATGGAAAGAGGCTCGGTCACGATGATAAACGCACCGACCGGGACGATCCGCCGCCGGTAATAGGATAGCGGGCCAACGGCCGACGTTCCCGTCGCCAGCAACACCTGCTTGGCGGTTATGGAACCGCGGGGGGTGGAGAGCCGATGGGCGCTGCCGTTCAGCCGGGCAATGCCGGTGACAGGGCTGCTTTCGTGGAGGACGGCGCCGTGCCGTGTTGCGGCCGTCGCAAGCCCATGCGCAAACTTGCCCATGTGCATCGCTGCACTTTTGGGGAAGATCAAACCGCCGAAATAGCGGTCCGTGCCTACCTCTGACCTCATGTCCTCGCGGGAAACCAGGTAAGTTTCGGGGTCGGCTCCCTGCGCCATCAACTCCTGCGAGCGTGCGAGCTTGTCGTAATGGGCGGGCTTGGCCGCCATCTTCAGTTTTCCGACCCGCGCGAAATTGCAGTCGATTTCTTCTTCACCGACTATCCGCTCAACAGTGTCCACCGCGAGATTGAAGCTCTCGTAAAGCATTCTGGCGCGGTCTGCGCCCAGGCGGGCGACCATGCCGGCATAATCCTGGGCAAAGCCGTTGTTGCACATGCCGCCGTTGCGCCCCGACGCGCAGCCGCCGAGCCGATCGGCTTCGAGCAAGGCGACGCGGGCACCCTTCTTCGCCAGAGCGAGCGACGCCGACAGCCCGGTGAAACCACCGCCCACAACGGCCACGTCATAGTCACCTTCGACCGGTCCTTGTTTGGTGCCTGTAAAGACTGGTGCGGTGTCAAGCCAGTAAGGTGTTAGTTTCATCGCGTTTGCCTCACCCTAAGATGGCCGTCAGCCTAACCGAACGCCGCAGAGCGAACTTCCGATAAGGGTTCGAATTGCAAGCGGCCCATGCCCTTATCGCCGACCGGCGCAGCATATTCTGCTGCATCAGCCCTCGACCCGATCACCAGCGTCCCCGGGTTGACCGCCACCGATCGGAGTGCCGGTGAACGGCGCGGTCGCGCGCAAGCCAAGCAGTAAGTCCATCGGACGTGCCTTAGCCAAAAGACCGGCTGGCGAGACCGTAGATCCGCTCTGGCCCTGAAACAGGAAGGCGGTTCCCACGTATCATGAGAGTTTCGGTGCCGATCTCTGGCAAACCCTGCGCGCTCAGCCAATCGCCGAGCCCGGCATCGCCCGTGATGTCCACGCGCACAAATTCCCCGGCCTTGTCGTTTAGAAAATAACCGATCAGCAGCCGGGCGTCATCCTCTGTGCGGGCGATGACCGGCCCGATCGCGTAGCCGAAGCCAAACGGGCGGCACATGGCAAAGCCCTGGACGATGCCGTCCCGGTCAATCACGGCGGCGGTTCCGACCCGGCTGAACTCTTCAATCAATCTGGTTCGTTCCGTTCCGAAGGCGTTCCGGTCGATCCGCACCATGGCGGGCAGATCGTCGGCGTGCGCCCTTCGTACCGTCCGGTCGCACTCGGTTTGGGAAAGGCCTGTTGGCGCCGGTATCTGCGCCTGATGCTGGTGAGCCGTGCCGACCTCTTCGAAGCCGAACGCCTGGTAGAGACGAAGCCCCGCCTCAGTCGAGCTCAGCAGAACGGCGCGATCTCCGGTCGCTTCGAGGAGACGGGTCATCAACGCCCGTCCCAGCCCTCGGCCCTGCATGGCGGGGGACACTATAATGCTGCCACATGTGGCAAAAGCATCACCATAGGGCCACCACATGGCGGAGGCTACGATCTGGCCGTTCTCCTCCGCCACAATCCCATGTCCCAGGGTCACGGCAAGGCTCCAGTCGTCCCGGCGATGGGGCCACCGCACGGCCTGCGAGAGCGCCAGCGTGCCGTCCAGGTCACGGTCCTCACCAGTCATCGGACGCAGGGTGATGGCGGGGGAGAAGGAAGACGTCACGCGATCCGTTCCTTACAGGCACAGCCGACAGGCTTTTGCCTGAGCGAACCAAAGCAAGACAATTGCCGATTCTCTGTGTCGCGTAACCGGGTTTGCCATGACGCTTCCTTCTCAAAAAAGGGACGCAGCGATCAGTCAGTTTTGGTCGCCGCTGCTATCGCATCGATCTCCACCAGATAGCCGTAGTGAAGTTCAGGTACGGGGACCACCGACCGGGCTGGCCGCACATCTCCCATCATGTCGGCGTAGATGGCGTTGAAACGCGGCCAGTTCTCGACACCCACCAGATAGACCGTCACCTTCAGCAGGCTGGCGATCGAGCCCCCGCCTGCCTCCGTCACGGCAACCATGTTGGATATCGCCTGGCGTGCCTGTGCTTCGAAATCCTCACCGGACCGGTGCGTACCGTCAGGCGCGATGGGCAACTGCCCTGACACATATATGATGTCCCCGTGCCGGATGGCCTGCGAATAATGCCCCCCGGCGGGAGCGGCACCCCGGGTAGTTACGACCGTCGTCGTCGCCCCAGGCTTCCCGTCCCGGCTCATCACCAGCCTCCGAAGCGAGGCCACACCGCCTCGATCTGGTGGTTTGTGCCACGCACGACATGATACGCCTCGTGCTGCGCGCCAGTGGCGCAGGCATGATTGGGAAGAATGCGGATGCGGGTACCGATCGGCAGCTCCGGCAACTGGGCAGTCGATCCAGGCCGGACCGTGATGATGCCATGTTCCTGATTTGCGTCCGACAGGATCAGATCGCCCAAGGGGTTGCCGTCAATGTCACAGACCAAGCCATAGCCCTGGTCGACCTTTTGCTTGGCCGTACCGCGGTCGCGCGACATGGCCATCCAGCCCGCATCGACAAGGATCCAGCCTTTTTCCGTCTGATGACCGATGACCGTACCCAGGACCGAGACCGCGATATCGTCAATTGCGCAAACCCCGATACCTGCCATGACCAGATCGAAGAAGACGAATACCCCGGCGCGTACCTCGGTCACCCCGTCAAGCGAGGTGGCAAAATGCGCGGTGGGCGTCGAGCCAACGCTGACCACGGGGCAGGAAAAACCGGCATGGCGCAGGATGGTCGCGGCCTCCACGGCACGGGCACGCTCCTCCTCCGCGCAAATTCGCAGCGCGTCGGCGCCGACCGCGCCGTAGCTTGCGCCGGCATGGGTAAGAACGCCGCGAAGCTCCGCGCCCTCTCCCAGTGCCTTGGCGATCTCGATCAATCGTGCGCTGTCGTTGGGCAGCACGCCAGAACGATGTCCGTCACAGTCGATCTCTATGAGTGCGGGGACGGCGTCTCCGGCACGGCGCGAGGCTTCGGCAACGGTGCGGGCCTGCTCGACCGTGTCCAGCGTCACGGCAAGATCGACACCGCTTGCGCGAAGGGCAAGGACACGGTCAATCTTGTCAGGGGATATCCCAACGGCATACGTCAGATCCGTTACCCCCGCCAAGGCAAATTGCTCCGCCTCTTTGAGGGTGGAGACGGTTGCGGGCCCTGAAGGCGTCGTCATGACGGCGCGGGCCGCGTCAACCGATTTGTTGGTCTTAAGGTGAGGCCGCAATCCCACATTCAGGGCATCAAGGCGGGCGCGCAGCCGCGCCACGTTGCGCTCCATGCGATTGCGGTCGAGGATGAGACAGGGGGTGACCACATTCTCGAGGGTCTGGCCGACCACCGGTGCAGTCTTGCGAGTTAGTTCGTCGAGCAAGTCTGGCTCCGTTCGCGCTTAGGTCCTTTGAAGAGTTGCAGTTTAACGCCGCGTCATTATTCTACAATTAACGTCTATTTCATATACGAATAAGGTTGAACTTAATGATCACGAGCGACGACCTGATTTTTTTCACCGCGCTGTCTTCTTCGGCGTCGCTTGCAGATGCCGCCCGCAAGCTCAATGTCACGCCGCCCGCGATCTCCCAGAGACTTAAGGCGCTTGAGGAACGCACAGGCGTGCGTTTGGTCGAACGCACATCTCGCGGCCTCCACTTGACCGACGAGGGCGAATTGATGGCGCGCGAGGGCACAACCATCATCGACTCGATTGAGCATCTGGGCGAACGGCTTGGCCAGCGGACCAGCCGGGTACGAGGCAAGCTGAGGATTGCGGCGCCATATGGTTTCGGCCGTGAATATGTCGCCCCTGTCGCTCAGGAGTTCGCGTGCCAGCATCCCGAAGCCACGGTCGCACTTGAACTCTCCGATCATCCCAACGTGCTATCTTCAGACAGTTGGGACATAGTCATCCATATCGGCAGTCTGGATCCGACGAACCGATTGATCACAACATTGGCGTCCAACCGGCGTGTGCTGTGCGCAGCGCCCGCCTATCTTGAAAACCGGCCCGCCCTTGTTTCCCCTGCCGACCTTCAGGGGCATCGATGCCTCGCCCTGCGCGAGAATAACGAGGACGTGACCCTTTGGCGTTTTTCTCATCCAAGGCACGAAGCAACGACCGTCAGGGTGAAGCCGGCAATGTCCACGAACGACGGAACTATCATGCGCTCATGGGCCTTGGCCGGCCTCGGTATCATGGTTCGTTCAGAATGGGACATAGCCAAGGACATCGCGTCCGGTGCGTTGGTCCCGGTACTGGCTGATTGGCACTGCCCAGAGGCCGACGTTGTCGCTCTGCTCAGCGCGCGTCATGGACGAACGCAACGGGCCAGCGTGTTTCTGGAGATGATGCGCCATTCCCTTACGCCCGTGCCCTGGCGCGTCCCCACAGCGACGATGTAGAGGATACTCGCCCCAAGGCTGTGCGTTTTTCGCCGATTACCGGGTATCGACCAGGACCAGCTCACTGTCCTCCAACGCGGTGATCTCGATGCGCGCCACGTCCGTAATCGCGACGCCGTCGCGCGCGTTCGCCTCCACATCCCCGACCCGGATTCGTCCGCTCGCCGGGACCAGATACGCGTGACGTTCGGCGTCCGTTTCGTAGCGGACGGTTTCACCCGCCCTCACCGTCGCTCCCAGTACCCGGGCATGACTGTGGATAGGGAGAGCGTCGCCGTCTCCCTCCATACCAGAGGCTAGCACAACGAACCGGCCAGACCGCTCGTCCTTCGGAAACAGACGCGCGCCCCAGCTCGGCGCGTGCCCCCTGCTGTCGGGCAATATCCATATCTGGAAAAGCTCCGTCGTCTCATGCTCGTGATTATATTCAGAATGCTGGATTCCGGTTCCCGCCGACATCACCTGAACGTCACCTGCCTCCGTGCGCCCCGAATTTCCAAGGCTGTCACGGTGGCTGATTGCGCCCTTTCGGACGTAGGTGATGATCTCCATGTCTTGGTGTGGATGAGTGGGGAAACCAGTGCCGGCAGCAATCTCGTCGTCGTTCCACACACGCAGACGACCCCAGTTCATCCGGTCCGGGTCGTGATAGTCGGCGAAGGAAAAATGGTGCCGCCCCAGGAGCCAGCCATGATCCGCGGTGCCCAGCTTTGCAAAAGGTCTCAGTTCGATCATCTGTTTTCTCCTCGGCGGTCTCTTTACAAGCCCGCAGATACGGCTTGAGGCGTGCTCCAGAAATTGCGATAAAATCGAACTCTTTGTATGAAATTATGGAACATGGACGTAGGTCAGCCAACTCTGGATCAGCTTCGCATATTCCTCGCGATCGTTGAGGAGGGCAGCTTCAATGGCGCCGCCCGCCGGACCAAACGCGCCATTTCGGTGATCAGCTACGGCGTGGCCCAGCTTGAAGCACAACTGGGCGTCAGCCTGTTCGAGCGGGAAGGCTCACGCAAGCCGGAACTGACGCTGGCGGGCAAGGCGCTGCTGGCCGACGCCCGCAACATAGCCGACGGCGTAGATGAGCTCGTCGCCCGGGTACGTGGCCTGCACCAAGGGCTGGAGGCAGAGCTGTCTCTGGCGGTCGACGTCATGCTTCCCGCCTCCGCGCTCGCTCATGTTCTGCGTGAGTTCCAGCGCTGCTTTCCGACGGTGGACCTGAGGTTGCATGTCGAGGCGCTTGGGGCTGTCGCCGCGCTCCTCCTCAATGGTCAGGCGAATCTTGCGATCGGCGGGCCAGAGATCACCGACCTGCCCGAACTGGAGCTGGTGGCCGTCGGCGCGGTCGAGATGGTCCCTGTGGCCGCGCCCTCCCATCCGCTCGCACAGATGAAAGAAATTCCTCCCGGAGCAGGGCGGCGGCACCTCCAGCTGGTGCTGACGGATCGCTCCACGTTGACGCAGGGGCAGGATTACTCCGTCCTCGCCGCCCGAAGCTGGCGGCTGGGCGACCTTGCCGCCAAGCATGCATTGCTGCTGGAGGGGATAGGATGGGGCAACATGCCCCGACATGCGGTCGCGGAGGACATTGCGGCGGGCCGGCTGGTCGAACTGACGCTGCCCGAGTCGCCAGGCCTGCGCTATGGCCTCAATGCCTTGTGGCGAAAGGATAATCCGCCAGGACCGGCCTGCGTCTGGATGCGGGAGGCGATCGCGGCGGTGCTTGCCGAACCGTCAGATCAAGCCTGAGGCCCCACGGGAAAGCGCATTCTCCCGTTGTTCAGCACCGGTCCGGCTTATTTTCCTTGATGAATGTTAACCTTCGTCTCTAGCAGGTCCCGGGATCGTTCTGCCTGATCGCGAAAAGGACTGGCATGAATTTAACACACGTGTCGCTCGACTCCTCGATGGTGTTTCTTGCAGTGATGGCGCTGTTTTCCGCGCTTCTGGTGATGCGTACGGTACGCAGTCCGCACATGATCACCCGGCCGAACTCTTACGAAATGCTGGAGATATTCGGCGCATCGGGCGCTGCTTTCCTGACGACCGCGCTTCTGACCGGCGATATTGTGGGGCAGCTTCCGGTGGTCGCGCTGTTCGTCAACGTTGCCGCGTTTATGCGCTATCGCGTGGGCCGGCTCAGTATGCCGGGCATATTGTGGCTGACGGTACAGCCGTTTGCCATGCTGGTGTCAGGCCTGTGGTTCTATCTCGTCATCCGAAGCATGGGTTTGCCTGCCTGGGTCGAGGGGCTGTCCATTGCGGGCCTCGGCTCTGCACTGGTCATGGTTGGGATGGAATTTGCCGAACGCTTCGCCCGTGAAGCCGTGCTGACGCACGAGAACTGGCGAATGCCGATCGCCCCGCCGGTTCCACCCGCGCGCATCCGGCCTTATCGCGTGTCGGTTCATCTGCCCTGCTATGCCGAGCCTCCGGAGGTTGTGAAGGCGACGATGAATAGCCTTGCAGAGCAGGATTATTCCGTATTCGAGGTTCTGGTTTGCGACAACAACACTCGTGATGAGGCTCTGTGGCGTCCGCTTGAGGAGCATTGCAGACGTCTCAACAGGCGGCTGGGGCGGGATGTGTTCCGGTTCTTTCATGTATCGCCGCTGCCCGGCGCCAAGGCGGGCGCGCTCAATTTCTGTCTTGAGGCAATGGACCCGGCAACCGAGATCGTTGCAGTGGTAGACGCCGATTATCAGTCGCGGCCGGACTTTCTGTCGCGGCTCACGCCGTTCTTCGACGATGCACAGATCGCATATGTCCAGACGCCGCACGACTATCGCGACTATGAGGGCAGCGACTATCTGACGGCCAGCTATTGGGAATATATGCCCAACAACAAGGTCGATATGCCGGGTGTCAGCGAATATGGCGGCGCGTTCACCATCGGCACGATGTGCCTGCTGCGCGCGACGCCGCTCCGTCAGGTCGGTGGCTGGGCCGAATGGTGCCTCACCGAGGATTCGGAGATTTCCGTACGGCTGCGTGCAGCCGGCTATTATGGAGTTTATCTGGGCGAGACCTTCGGGCGCGGCCTCATTCCGGAGACGTTCGACGACTACAAGAAACAGCGGTTCCGCTGGACGGCCGGTCCGGTGCAGCAATTGCGGCGCTATTGGCGCCTGTTCCTGCCCGCACCGCTCGCCCCCGAAATGCCCGGCTGGACCAAGCTGCTGGAGGTCTTGCGCTGTGTCGCGCCATTGAAGACCCTGCTCGGCATGGTCTGCGCGATCTTGGGCCTGGCGGCGATGACCACGGCGATTCTTACGCGGTCGATGCAACCGGTGGATATTCCCAATGTCGCATGGTTCGTACTCATCACAGGCGCCACGACCTCGTTCGTCCGCACGTGGCACCGCTATCGCCTTGCGGGGTGCGAGCGTGTGGAAGATATGATTGGTGGAGAGATCGCGCGCATGTCTCTGTCCTACGTCATTTTGGTCGCGGGGGTTGCGGGGCTATCGCGCAAACCGCTTGCCTGGCGACGGACGCCCAAGTTCGCGGTCGAAGGCACGAGCGAATCGCCGATCGAAACGACACTGCCGGAAACATGCATCGGCCTTTTCACGCTGTTCATCGGGGTGCTGGCGCTCATCAATCGCGACGCCCTGGGTTCTGAATTCGCCTTGCTCGCATTCATGGCCGCGGCAGGCCTGGCCATCCGGTTCCTTAGCGCCCCGCTGATGGCGGCGATGAGCATCCGCCACGTCAACAGCATTGCGAAAGCGGCGGCGGAACCGGGGCCGGGTCCGCTTTCATGGCCTCGTGCGATGGAAGCGATACCGGCAACGGTCTCGGCTGGCGCGAAGGCAGCGCCGCGGGACGCGGGAACCGGAAGGTCCGGCACCGACTTCTCCTGAAATCATCGCATAATCTCGCGGGACAGAAAGGCCCGGACATCGCGCCAATGGGCTGCTATCATGTCGATAATTCGGCAGAGGTTACGCAATGCCCGATCCATTCGACAACCCGCTCGGCCTTGACGGCTTTGAGTTCATCGAATTCAGCGCCCCCGAAAAAGGTGTGCTCGACCCGGTATTTACGGCTATCGGCTTCACCCGCGTCGCGCGCCATCGCTCCAAGGACGTGGAGCTATGGCGTCAGGGCGGCATCAACCTTATTGCCAATTACGAACCGGAAAGCCCGGCCGCCTATTTCGCGGCGGAACACGGCCCCTCGGCGTGCGGCATGGGCTGGCGCGTGCGTGACGCGGCCAAGGCGTTGGCAATTGCCCACGAGCAGGGAGCAGAGCCCGTTGAAGTCAAGGCCGGACCGATGGAGCTGCACCTGCCCGCGATCAGGGGCATAGGGGGCTCGATCATCTACCTCATCGACCGTTACGCCAGTCCAGAGAATCCAGACGCTCTCACCATCTACGACATCGATTTCGTAAACGAACCCGGCGTCGATCCTCACCCCACCGGCGCGGGATTTGGCGTGATCGACCATTTGACGCACAATGTCTATCGCGGGCGCATGGCGCACTGGGCCGCGTTCTACGAACGGGTTTTCGGTTTTCGCGAGATCCGCTATTTTGACATCAAGGGCGAGTACACGGGCCTTACCAGCAAGGCGATGACAGCGCCGGACAGCAAGATCCGCATTCCGCTGAATGAAGAAGGACAGGCCGGAGGCGGCCAGATCGAGGAGTTCCTTCGCGCCCACAATGGCGAGGGTATTCAGCATATCGCCTTCCTGTGTGACGACCTCATCGCGTGCTGGGACAGGCTGAAGGCGCTGGGCGCCCCCTTCATGGATCCGCCGCCTGACACCTATTACGAGATGCTGGATGAACGCCTGCCGGGTCACGGCGAGCCGGTCGAGGAACTTCGCAGTCGCGGTATCCTGCTCGACGGCGCCACCGACGGCAGTGATCCGCGCCTGCTTCTTCAGATTTTCTCTAAAACGATGATCGGCCCGGTCTTCTTCGAGTTCATTCAGCGCAAGCGTGACGAGGGCTTTGGCGAAGGTAATTTCACCGCCCTTTTCGAAAGCATAGAGCGGGATCAGATCCGTCGTGGCACACTCGGCGTGAAAGAGGCGTCGTCATGAACACAGCTCCTTGCCTCGGCGGCGTGCATCATGTCGCCTACCGCTGCCGCGATGCAAAGGAAACGGTCGACTGGTACGGGCGCGTGCTGGGCATGGAATACACCACCGCCTTCGCGGAGGACCACGTCCCGTCGACCGGAGAGTTCGACCCCTATATGCACGTATTCCTCGATGCAGGCGGCGGCAACGTGCTCGCTTTTTTCGAGCTGCCCAACCAGCCGGACATGGGCCGCGACCCGAACACGCCGGCGTGGGTCCAGCATCTCGCGCTCCGCGTTCCGGATGAGGCCGCACTGCTCGCCGCCAAGGCCCATATCGAGGCGCAGGGGGTGGATGTGCTGGGTCCCACCTGGCACGGGCTTTTCAAATCACTCTATTTCTTCGACCCAAATGGCCACCGGATCGAGCTTGCCTGCGACATTGGCACCAACGAACAATTGGCCGAGGCGCGCCGCGTCGCACCTGACATGCTGGAAGAATGGAGCCGCACCAAACGGGCGCCGCGTCACGCCGCCTGGCTGCATCAGGCGCCGGAGAACCGGGGCGAACCGTGACGATTGACCACACGCACAACCCCGATGCGCGCTGCTGGGTGGAGGGAGCCGACGCCCACCCCGAATTCCCGGTCCAGAACCTGCCGCTGGGCATCTTTGCACCCCGCGGCGGGGCGCCGCGCGCGGGCACGGCCATCGGAACACGCATCCTCGACCTTGCCGCGCTCGCCCCGCTGCTGCCCGAGGCAGTGCGGGCGGCGATCGCCGAGCCGGTTCTCAATGCGCTGTTCGCCCTGCCATGTGAGACGCGGCTGTCGCTGCGCCACGCGCTCTTCGCGTTGCTGACGGACGAGGCACATCGACCGGGCGTCGAACCGCATGTTCATCGCGCGGTCGATTGCGAACTTCACCTGCCATTCTCGATCGGCGACTATACCGACTTCTATGTCGGCATTCATCACGCCACCAACATCGGCAGGCTTTTCCGGCCCGACAACCCACTGCTCCCCAACTACAAATACGTCCCTATCGGCTATCATGGCCGTGCTTCGTCGGTGCGCGTGTCGGGGACGGCGGTTCATCGCCCGTCAGGACAGCGGCGCCCGCCCGATGCCGATGCGCCAGAGTATGGCCCCACCCGCCGCCTCGATTATGAGCTGGAGCTTGGCATATGGATCGCGGGCGAAAATGCACTCGGAAGCCCCGTCCCGATAGGGGAAGCCGGCAGGCGCGTCGCGGGCCTGTGCCTGCTCAACGACTGGTCGGCGCGCGACATTCAGGCCTGGGAGTATCAGCCGCTCGGCCCCTTCCTCGCAAAGAGCTTTCTCACCACCGTCTCGCCCTGGATCATCACCGCCGAGGCGCTTGAGCCGTTTCGCATGAAGCAGCCGCCACGAGCCGAAAGCGACCCTCCTCCCCTGCCCTATCTCATGGACCAGGCGGACCAGTCATCCGGCGCGTTTTCGCTGATACTCGACGTTCATCTGCGCACATCCAGGATGCGCGGCGGTAAGGTGCCGCCCGTCCGGCTCGCGACCGGCGAAGCGTCAAGCCTGTACTGGACCGTCGCGCAGATGATTACGCACCACACATCGAACGGCTGCAATCTGATGCCAGGGGATCTCCTGGGAAGCGGCACCATTTCCGGCCCCCATGCGGGCAGTGAAGGCAGCCTGATGGAGCTTTCCCGCGCCGGTCAGGATCCGGTTCTCCTGCCCACCGGAGAGACGCGCAGCTTCCTTGAGGATGGGGACGAAATCACGCTTTCGGCCTTCGCCCGCGCCGAAGGATTCCGCACGATCGGTTTCGGCCCCTGCGTCGGGACAGTGGTAGGGGGAGCATCCGCTTGAACTTGACGCTTCACAATTATGGACGTTCGGGCGCGGCGTGGCGTGTGCGGATCGCGCTGAACCTCAAAAAGATCGAATATGATCAGGTGACACACAATCTGCTGGCGGATGAGCAGCGTGCACCGGATTATGTGGCGCTGGCACCCCAGGGCCTGGTTCCGGCCATCGAGGCCGACGGCGTCGTACTGACGCAGAGTCTCGCGATCATCGAATGGCTGGAGGAGCGTTGGCCCGAACCACCGCTGCTGCCTCGCGACCCGAACGATCGGGCGCTTGTACGCGCAATGGCGGACTTGATCGCCTGCGACATTCACCCGCTCAACAATCTGCGTGTCCGCAAGGCGCTGAAGAAAGATCTGGGCGCCGATGAGGCCGCGCTTCAACGCTGGGCCGAACGGTGGATCAGTGATGGGCTCGGCGCGCTGGAAACGTTGGTTGCGCGTTACGGCGCGGGCTTCGCCTTCGGCGACAGGCCCACGATAGCGGATTGCTGCATCGTCCCGCAGATCGGCTCGGCCCAGCGGTTCGGCGTCGCGCTGGATGCCTTTCCTCGATTGCTGGACGTAGCGGAGGCATGCGCCGCGCTCCCACCCTTCGCAGAGGCGCATCCCGACCGCCAGCGGGGTTCCAACGGGTAGCCCACCCCTATTTCAACTACCTCATCGTCAGTGCGTCGATTGCTCCCCAGCCACAGGCCCCAAGCGGACGAAGCCGGAGAAAACGGTCCGCCGTCATCCCGCCAAGCGCGATGACCGGCAGGCGCGTCTGGCGCGCGATTGCGGCAAAACGCAAAGGCCCCAGATTGGGTGCACCTGGGTGCGATCGGGTCGGGAAGACCGGTGAGAGGAACACGAGGTCAGCACCTGCGCGTTCCGCCATGCGCAGTTCGCGCAGGCTGTGCACGGAGGCGGAACGCAGTCCGCCGCACGGCCGGGCAGCGAAGTGCGCTCCACTCCCTCGCCGGCCTGGCATATGCACACCCTCCGCGCCCCAGCGCGCTGCCGTTCGCGCCGAACCGGCAAGCAGCAGCACGCAGCCCCGACGCCGCGTAAGCTTGCGCAGCCGATCAAACAGCGCCTGCCGATCGTCTTCCGTTCGCGCGTAATGGCGAAAGACGATGCCGCTGCCGCGCGGCAGGGCAGCGGCCGCGCGCAGCATCGCTTCGTCCGCCACGCGATCGTCGGTGAACAGCCACAGGTGCGGCAATGATGATTTTGTCTGGCGACGAGGCATCGGGCCTTCTATAGCGGCGGCGATGCCCCGATCCAGCCCGCAAACCGCTGCCGATGCACTTGAGGCCGTGCGCGCCGCGATCGCCCGGGCGGCGGCTCCCGCTCGCCGCAAGGTCGACGAGGTGACGCTGATCGCGGTGTCCAAGACGTACCCGGCAGACGCCATTAGGCCGCTGATCGCGGCGGGCCAGCGTCATTTCGGTGAAAATCGCGTGCAAGAGGCACAAGGCAAGTGGCCCGCGCTCAAGGCTGAGACGCAAGGCATCGTCCTGCATCTGGTGGGTCAGCTTCAGAGCAACAAGGCTGCCGATGCGGTGGCGCTGTTCGACGTCATTCACTCGCTGGACCGTCCCGCGCTGGTCGCCGCCCTGGCACGAGCGATGGAACAGGCCGACCGGCGCATCCCGTGCTTCGTTCAGGTCAACATCGGCGATGAGCCGCAGAAGGGCGGCTGCGCGATAGCCGATCTGCCCGCGCTGCTGGCGGAGGCGCGGGCCGCTGGCATCCCGCTGGCGGGCCTGATGTGCGTACCGCCCGCGCAGATCGAACCGGCGCCCTATTTTGCCCTGCTGGCGAAGCTGGCCAAAGATAATGGCCTCAGCGACCTGTCGATGGGGATGTCGGGTGACTATGAAACCGCGGTCATGCTCGGCGCGACCCATTTGCGCGTGGGCACGGCGCTGTTCGGCACGCGCTCATGATGGTGATGCCCGCATAAATGGTAAAGGCCGCCCGAAGGCGGCCTTTGTCACGTTATGGCTACAACGGTCAGAATTTGCCGCGCAGGGTGACTCCATATGTACGCGGCTCGGCGAGATAGGCCGAAAACAGCTGCGTCGCCAGCGGCGAACCCGCCCGCACCGAAGCAACGCTTCCGCTCCCTTGCAGTGGCGAGTTGAACGCGACCTGCGTGTACTTCGTGTTGAAGACGTTCTGGCCCCAGAACTCCACAGCCCAACGCTCATCTTGGCCGCGAACGCCCACCCGGGCGTTCCACACGCTGTATCCGTCCTGCTCCTTTTCCGGAAACAGATCGGACCCGGTATTGTAGTCGCTCGTCATGCGTCCGTCGAAATAGACCAGGCCGGTGAGGCCGCTGTCGCCCAAACGCGGCGTCCAGGCAAAGCTCATGGTCGTCACGATCTCGGGCGCGTTGCTGTTGAAGTTGCCAGGCAGCAGGAACAGAGCCGGATCGAGCGGCGTCTGGCCATCGCTGCTCCCGACCAGGCGCTTTTTGAACTTCGCCTCGGCGTACGTCAGGCCGCCGCTGACCCGGACTTCTGGAATGGGCGACGCCGACAGTTCGACCTCAACGCCCTGGCTGATGAGGCCCGGCTCCACGTCGCCCGACGCACACCGCTGACCGCCCGTGTCGATCGAACCCGGGGTCAGTGCCGCGCCGCATCCATTGATGTTCTGGACGACGAAGCTGGTGCCGTTGAACGTGTTCAGCTGAAAATTCTCGAACTCCTGCCGGAACGCCGCGATGTTCGCGCTGAACCCGCGCGTCGCATATTTGAGGCCGACCTCGAACGCATCGACCTTTTCGGGCGCGAAGCGCAGGCTCGCCGCGTCGGCGTTGGTGCGCGGAAAGAAATAGGTCGCGGGCGAGGATGTCAGCGTCGACAGGCCGGTATTGCCGAGCTCGAACCGGTCGAGATTGTACCCGCCCGCCTTGTAGCCGCGCGAATAGCTGGCGTAGACCATCAGGCGATCGACCGGCTTGAACGACAGGACCGCCGTACCCGAAAACTCGCCATCGCTGATGCCGTCGTTCAGCGACAGAGCGTTGAGCCCGGTGCTGCTGTTGCCAAGGCACGCCAGCGCAAGAATGCCGCGCGCCGCGGCTGCAGCGGGCGCCCCTAGCCCGCCCGCCACAGCGCCCGCCAATGCCGTCTGAAGCGCCGGGCAGGTGGCGTTGTTGTTGGCCAGGCTGGCTGAAAAATCCTTGGTTTCATGCGTGTACCGCAGGCCCGCGGTGAAATCGATCCGGTCGGTGATATGCCAGATGTTGTGCGTGAACAGCGCCCAGTTCTCGCTCTTCTGGAAATAGCGGGAATTGGTATCGCCGGACCCTGAGGGAATATTGGCGAGTGCCGTGAAGGCCGGTTGCAGCGGAGCGGGAACAAGGGCACTGATCAGGCCCGCCACCCCCGGTGCCGATCCGCAGGCCGCGTATGGAAAGGCGGCCGACTGCGTCGGCGTCAGGTTCGCGGTGAGCAGGCGGCAGGTCGCGAACTTGCCATAATCCGCTCCGAACACGATATTGTCACGCAGCGTCAGCTTTTCATTGGCGTAATATCCGCCCACGAGCCAGTCGAGCCCGCCCGAGAAAGCTTCACCCTGAAGCCGCAATTCCTGCGTAAAGGTCTTGAACTGGCGGAAGGTGTTGGGATCACGATACAGGATGTCGGAGGCGCTATAGTCATAGTCGCCGAAATCCTTGGACTTGTAATCACGATAGGCGGTGATGCTGGTCAGCTTCGCCGCGCCGAAATCATAATTGATCTCCCCCGACAGCCCCCAGTCGCGAAGCTTGCTGCCATATTCCCGCCCGGCGGTGATATAGGCCTCTCGCGCGTAAGGGTTTGGAGAAGTCGGCACCGAACCGGGCCTGATGGCGTTCAATATCCGCACGATCCGGTTGGTCGACGGGCTGACGGCGTAATCGCCCGGCACACCCGGCGTCGGATCCACCGTTTCGGTGGTGGAAATATAGGCTGCGGCGCAGCAATGCTCGTCGCGATTGGTATAATCCCCGATAAGGCGAATGGAGAGCGCATCATTGGGCTCAATCAGAGCCTGCCCGCGCACGAAATAACGGTCACGGTCGTTGGTGTCGCCGACCTTGTTCCCCGCCGCATCGACAAGGTCCATGAAGCCGTCGCGCTTCGACCATACGCCATCGAGGCTGAGCGCGACTTGTTCGGAAAGCGGCCCGGTCACCCTGCCCGCGACGCGCCAGAAGTCGTAATTGCCGTATGTGATCTCGCCACTGGCCCCGAACTTGAACTCGGGCGCCTTGCTGACGATGTTGATAAGCCCCGCAGACGTGTTGCGGCCGAACAGAGTCCCTTGTGGCCCGCGCAGCACCTCAATCCGTTCAATTTCACCGAGGTCGCTGAGACCCGCGCCAGTGCGGGAACGGTATACGCCATCGATGAAGACGGCGACCGAGCTTTCAAGCCCCGGATTATCGCCCACGGTGCCGATGCCCCGAATGCGCGCCGCACCGTTGGCTTCCGTCCCTGACGACGACACCAGCAACGATGGCGCGAGCTGATTGAGCTGGCGGATGTCGTTGGCGCCGCTGTTCTGCAGGCTGGCGGCGGTCACAGCAGAAACGGCGATCGGCACCTCAGAGAGAGGACTGGCCCGCCGCGTCGCGGTGACGATTATGACATTACTGTCGGCGGCAGCGGCCTCATCGGCGCTGACCGTATCTTGATCCTGCGCGTGGGCAGACATGCTGAAGATAATTGCGGTAACAGCGGTACCGCACGCGAGCAACCCGAAGCTCTTGTTCATAGCGCACCCTTTCCTATTGCGTACCGATCCGCGCCGGTCACGTCGTTCGTCTGGTAACTATGAAGGATATTATAGGATTATCAAGTCAAACGGTGGTTACCAAAATGTAAATTCGTGACCGGAACCCTAAAAACCTGATGGAAATCCTGTCATCTGCTCCGGACCAAAAAAAAGCCGCCCCGAAGGGCGGCTGAAAGTTTTAGGAGAGGATGCCTGAAAGGCCCATCCTGTTTGCACGTGCAGCAAAAATGTTGCAAGTGCGAAAGAGAGCGAGGTGATTGCAAAATTTGCAATCGTCACGCTGATCAATGCGCCGCCTGCGGCCCGCGCGCGATACCGGAGCGGGACAGCTGATCGTCGATTTGCGCCATCAGGCGCTCGAGTCCCGCCTCATCCCTGGCCTCTGCCCGCGCGACGAGCACGTCCTGCGTGTTCGACGCGCGCAGCAGCCACCAGCCATCATCGGTATTGACCCGCGCGCCATCCGTGTCGTTGACCTTGGCATCTGCCGCTTTCAGCCGGGCCAGCACCTCATCAACAACAGCAAACTTGCGGCTCTCGTCGACCTGGAAGCGCATCTCCGGCGTGTTGACCATGTCAGGTACCTCGCTGCGGAGTTGTGTGACACTCTTGCCAATGCTGGTTGCCGCGCGGATCAACCGCACTGCAGCATAAAGCGCATCGTCATAGCCGTAATATTGGTGCTTGAAGAAGATGTGGCCGCTCATCTCCCCTGCAAGCGGGCAGCCAGTTTCCTTCATTTTGGATTTGATAAGGCTGTGGCCAGTTTTCCACATCAACGGTTTGCCACCGAGTTCCGCAACCCGGTCGTAAAGCGCCTGACTTGCCTTTACATCGGCGATAATCGTTGCGCCCGGCTCCTCCGCCAGCACGGCTTGCGCGTAAATGGCAAGCAGTTGATCGCCCCAGATCACCCTGCCCTCGCCGTCGATCGCACCGATCCGGTCACCGTCTCCGTCAAAGGCTACTCCGAAATCGAGCTTCTTCTCAGCGACGAGCGCCCTCAGATCCGTCAGGTTCTTCTCTTCGGTGGGATCGGGATGATGATTGGGAAAATTGCCGTCGACATCGGTGAACAGCGTGTGATGCTCTCCAGGCAAGAGCTTCACCAGCTTCTCGACCACAGGCCCGGCGGCGCCGTTGCCCGCGTCCCATCCAATACGCAGGGCCGCGCCGTCGAAATCCTGAAGCAACCGCGCCACATAGCGGTCCATGATGTCGATCTGTTCACTGCCGGCGCTCGCCCCGGAGGCCGGAGCGTCCCAGTCACCCTCCGCCGCCATTCGGCCAAGCTTCTGGATGTCCTCGCCGAAAAACGGCCCATGCTGGAACACCATCTTGAAGCCGTTGTAATTGGGGGGGTTGTGGCTGCCGGTTATCTGGATGCCGCCGTCCACGTCCTCCACCGCCTCGGCGTAATATAGCATCGGCGTAGGGCCCAGGCCCACTCGCACCGCGTGAATGCCGGATTCATTGAGACCCTGCACCAGAGCTTGCTCCAGCATCGGCGAACTGTGACGACCGTCATAGCCGACCGCAACTCTGCGACCACCCGCGCGGGCGACCAGCGTGCCGAATCCACGCCCGATGGCATAGGCGTCATCCGGCCCCAGCGTCTCGCCGATAATGCCACGTATGTCATACTCGCGAAGGGAGGTTGGGTGAAAATTATAGGTCATGGGCGTCCTGCGGGGCTATTGAGAGGAAGAAGTGGGATGCGACCCCTTGTTTTCGGATATGTGACGCAACAGCAACGCGCGCGCGTCATTGATCTTTTCCGCCAGAGCCTGAGTACCTCCGGCGTCCGGGTGGATTTTTGCGATAAGCCGGCGATGCGCCGCACGGACGGCCTCCTCGTCGGCGTCCTCCTCTACGCCCAGCAGGGCACGCGCATCGCGTACGGCCTGTTCCCCGGGCGCACCGGTCGCGCCGACAGGTGAGGCCGTGCGCGACGAAAAGAAACGGCGAAAGCCGTAGAGCGCGGTAATCAGCAGTGGAACGCCGCCAATCAGGGGCCTTCCTCGCGCGGCCATGATCGCGCCGACAATCGCGAGACCAAGCATGGCGCCGTCAATCGTCGTCAGGCGCCGCAACCGTCCCGTCGCGACCATCCAGGCCGCAAACACGACCAGCAGCAGCGCCAGAAAGCCCATATCAGGCGGCGCTCTGCTCTGCTTCGGCGTGCGCGGCCACGCTCACCATTGGCAAGGCCAGCCCGGCGAGCATCTCTCGCAGTTCCTGCCGGGCGGTCAGATGGCTGAAGCCGAGATCGCCCAGATGCCCCTTGTCAAGCAGGGTAAGGCCCGACGGGAACAGTTCCCGGAAGATCACCCGTTCCGACAGACCCGGGATCACGCGAAAGCCAACCCGCTTCGACAGCTCTATCAGCGCATCACCCACGCGCCGCATGTTGCGCGCCTCCAGATGCTGAAGCCTGTTGCGCAGGACGACCCAGTCGATGGTCGCGCCATCGGCCTTTGCGCGGCTCTTGCGCGCCTCAAAAATCAGTTCGGAATAGAAGCTCAGGCGCTTCACGCGGAAATTCTCCGCGTCGACCTGACCGATCAGGTCAAAGTCCACGAAGCTGTCATTCATCGGCGTCACCAGCGTGTGCGCCCGGGTAGCCATATATCGGGCGTGGGGATCGTCCCGGCCCGGCGTGTCGACGATCAGGAAGTCCTTGCCCGCCGCAAGGCCGCGCCAGGCGGCGTCGAGTTCGGCCTCGCCCCCCTCGGAGAAGACCCGGAATTCCGGCGTCGGCAGCATGATGTCGCGGCGGCGTCCGGTGTCGACGCGATTCTCGAGATATCGGGTAACGGTGCGCTGGCGCGGGTCGAGATCGAGCATTCCCACCCGGTGGCCCATCGACGCGAGCGCGACGCCGGTGTGGACGGCGGTGGTGGACTTGCCTGTCCCCCCCTTTTCATTGGCGAAAACGATAATATGAGTGTGTTCACCGGCCATCGATTTTCCGAACCCTTCCGAAGCGTTGTCGGCCAATATCATTCCTGAACCTGCCTTACCGGAGCCTCCACCACCGTGCAAACACTCCGTGACATCGCATCGCTACGTGCAGCAATCCGGGACCTGAGATCGGCCGGGGGCCGGATTGCCCTGGTGCCGACAATGGGCGCTCTCCACGAAGGCCATATGAGCCTGGTGCGAGCGGCCAAAGCCCGGGCGGACCATGTGATTGCGTCGATCTTCGTCAACCCGGCACAGTTCGGCCCCAATGAGGATTTCGACGCTTATCCCCGACGGGAAGAGGACGACGCCGCGATGCTGGCGGCGGAGAGCATTGCGGTTCTCTGGTTGCCATTGGTGGCGGAGATGTACCCGAACGGCTTTTCCACCACTATTTCGGTGAACGGAGTGAGCGAAGGACTGTGCGGCGCGGCACGGCCGGGCCATTTCGATGGGGTCGCAACTGTGGTTGCCAAGCTCTTGAACCAGATTCGGCCCGATTTAGCGTTGTTCGGCGAGAAGGACTATCAGCAGCTTGCCATAATTCGCCGGATGGCGCGCGATCTCGACATGAATGTGGAGGTCGTGGGCGTGCCCATCGCTCGCGCGGAGGACGGTCTGGCCCTGTCCTCACGCAATGCCTATCTGAGTGCAGAGGAACGCGCGGCGGCCGCCCATCTACCGAAGGCGATGCAGGCGGCAGTGCAGGCGCTGGAAGCCGGGGAGGACGCCCACGTGGTGCTGGACATCACCCGCGCGCAACTGGAAACGGCAGGTTTCGACCCCGTCGACTATGTCGAACTGTGCGATGCCGAATCGCTGCGCCCTGTACGCACGCTAGCCGCGCCCGCGCGCCTCCTCGTCGCCGCGCGACTCGGGAGGACGCGGCTCATCGATAATCTCCCCGTTTCGTCCAGATCATGATGCCGCGTTAACGGATCGTCGCAGGTGCCGCGTTAAGTTAACCAAAAATTAGTCTTGATTCGCAAATCTCCTCCTCAAACAGGATGAGAAAGTTGGAATCATGGCCAACAGCATGACGTCCGCGCGATTTTTGACGGAGAGCCGACTCTCGGATGCCGCGCGAGGAAGTTCGCAAGCCTGCTATGATCTTGGCATCGCCTATAGCTGTGGCGGCGAAGGGATCGAAATCGACCTTGTTGAAGCGCACAAATGGTTCAATCTCGCGGCCCTTGCCGGCAGCGAGCAAGGCCAGGCAATGCGGGCGGAAGTCGCCGAGGAAATGTCTGCGCGCCAGATCGCCGAAGCCCAGCGCCAGGCACGCGCTTGGCTGGCGTCGACATCGGCCCGGCACGCCGCCTGACGTCCGCGTCTTGGTTACTCAGCCTTCCTGAAAGGCGTCCGTTCACCGAGCCATTCCCGATCGGCTCCGACTGCTTGCCGCTCCTGCACCAGAAACCGGCTTACGGCCGCGCGGAAATTATCGTCGGCAATATAATGCGCCGACCAGGTCCTCACAGGCTTATACCCACGCGCCAGCTTGTGACCGCCCTGCGCGCCCGCCTCCACCCGTCGGAGGCCGTGCGCGATCGCGAAATCAATCGCCTGATAATAGCATAACTCGAAATGGAGGAAGGGCACATCCTCCACGCAGCCCCAGTATCGGCCATAGAGCGTATCCGCGCCGATCAGGTTGAGCGCCCCGGCGATCGGCCGACCATCCCGCAAGGCCAGGATCAGTAAAATTTTGTCGGCAAGGCGACTTCCGACCAGATCGAAGAAGGCGCGGGTCAGATAGGGCCGCCCCCATTTGCGGGCGCCGGTATCCTGATAAAAGGTCCAGAACGCGTCCCAATGTTCCGGACGGATCGCGTCGCCGGTCAGATGGACGATCTCGACGTCGGATTGCGCCTTCTGCCTTTCCTTGCGCAGGGACTTGCGCCGGGGGCTGGACAGGGCGGCGAGGAAAGCGTCGAAGCTGTCGTAGCCGTCGTTTTCCCAATGAAACTGACTGTCCTCGCGGATAAGCCAGCCAGCGCCTTCGAACAGGCCGATCTGATCCTGCGCCACGAAGGTCGCATGGGCCGAGCTGATCCCGTGCCGTTCCACCACCTGCTCTGCGGTCCGGATAAGAGCCGACGCGAGATCGGGCGGCGCGCCCGGCGCGGTAAGCAGACGGCGTCCCGGCACTGGAGAAAACGGCACGGCGATCTGAAGCTTTGGGTAATAGTTGCCACCAGCGCGGTGCCAAGCATCGGCCCATCCGTGATCGAACACATATTCGCCCTGGCTATGCGATTTGAAATAGGCCGGAGCACAGGCTAGCACTTCGCCGCCCGAACGTTCGATCACGATCGGCGCGGGTTCCCAGCCGGTGCCACCGCCAACACTTTCCGATTCCTCCAGCGCACACAGGAAGGCGTGACTGAGAAATGGGTCGGCATCTCCGGCGCACCGGTTCCACTGATCGGCATCGACCGCAGCCACCCCGGACGCGAGGCGCGCGGTCAGCCTGTATTCCGGTTCCCTATCGGCCATGACCGGATCCCGGCTCTCCCTCGAATATCGCGGCGTCGGCGTGCGCCTTCACCTTCGCCCAGTCATCGGGGCTTCGCACCGTCCAACTCAACACAGGGACACCCCTCGCCCGCACGCGGGCAGCGAAAACACTCGGAAGATCGCGCACGTCATAGGCCAGAAAATCGGGATGAGCGGCCCGCATTGCAAGGCCGCGCTTCACACGCCCGCGCAAGCCACCATCATTTTCTTCGGTGACGACATATCCACGCGCAATTTGCGGCGCGTGGAGCCGGAACCAGCGCGCCACACCGGGATGGAACGACATTACGGCGGCGGGGCCGGTATAGCCGTCAAGCGCCTTGCGTACTGCGACGCAGAGCGGGCTCAGTCGCTCCCTCCGATCCAGCTTGAGCTCGATCAGCAACGGAACCCTTCCCGCGATCAGCGAAAGCAGGGCCGAAAGGCGGGGAATGGCGCCGTCGCCCGTCAGCATGATCCGGTCAAGCTCATCGGCCCGGCGATCACGCAGCGCACCCGAAGACGCCGTCATCCGATCGAGCAGCCTGTCATGGAACACGAACGGAATATTATCAGCGGACAGGCGCACGTCGCATTCCATGCCGAAGCCGCGGTCGCGCGCTGCTTCAAACGCCGGGAGGCTGTTTTCGACAAGCCCCGCGCCGACGCTGTGGAGACCGCGATGGGCAAAGAACGGAACGTCCGGGAACCATTGCCGCACAGACGCGGACGTTCGGCGAATCATGTGTGCGCCTGCGCATCGGGCGGGGCGATGCCCTGTTGCAGAACTTCGGCCATCCAGATTTCCGCATCCGCCCAACGGTCGATCCGCCGATGCGCGGCCTCGGCCGTTTCCGCGATCCTGGCCACTAGCGGTTCTCCGACCATATGGAGGCGCCAGGTCTCGGGAGCGTGGCTGGCGATGGAGACGTGCTGAAACGCAAGATCGTCGACGAACAGAACGCAACTCGGACGGTAGGCATCGATCAGACGCCGGGCCGGTGGTCCCTTGCCGCCCTGGTTCCAGTGAACGGGATGATGGACACCATGGGCGCGCAGCTGTTCGATCCGTCCTTCATGCGCCTCCTCATGAATGTTGGTCAGAACGACGATGTCGGCGATGGCCGAAAGCCGATCGAGCGCATCGAGTGCGCCGTCGATCGGATATTGCCGGTGCATCTCCGTCCGGAAGAAAGCCCGGAGCAGCTCCCACACCTCACCTTGCTCCAGAATCGTCCCACATGCCTTCCTGCGGAGAGCGTCTACGAAATTGGTGTTCTCCAGGCTGAAATGTACGTCGTGCACCTCGTCCAGCCAGTCGCGAAACGGCACCACCATGTGCAGCAGCACCTCGTCGCAATCGGTGATGAGCAAAGGCCGGCTCATTGTCCTAGACTCCGCGCGGCCTGTGTGAGCTCATCCGGTCTCAACGATAGCGCCTCGGCGCAGGCGACAAGGTCGGGCTCGTGCGCCATCAGGAACCCGAGCGTCGCCCCCAGCACGGCATCGTCCGCCGCGCCCGCGCGAAGCTGTTCGGCGTCGAGCCCGGTGAGCGCCAGCAGGCGGCACGCGCGGGCATCGTCACCCAAAACCCACACCAATGCCTGCAATGCGACGATTTGAGGTTCGTGAGGATTGCCATTTTGATCGGCTCGGCGCATGGATATCCCTTGAATTCGTGGCCATTTTGGCGCGATAGCCGCATGTGTTCGGGTGATTGGTGACGAAACGCATACTGGTTGTCGAAGATAATGAACTCAATCGCAAACTGTTTTGCGACCTGCTGAAGGCGCATGGACACGAAACAGGGGCGGTATCGGACGGCCGGGAGGTTGTGCGGGAAGCACGCGCGTTTCGGCCGGACCTGGTGATCATGGACATTCACCTGCCCAACGTCAGCGGGCTTGACCTTATCGGCACGCTGAAGGCGGACGACGAGCTGGGATCGGTGCCGATCATGGCCGTGACCGCATATGCGGGCAAGGGCGACGAGGAACGAATCAGAGCAGCGGGCGCGGAAGCCTATGTGTCCAAGCCCATTTCGGTCATGAAGTTCGTCGAGACTGTAGACACGCTGATATAGGCGCCCGCGGGACCCGATTGGTTCGCCCAGCAAAAAGCCCGGGAACGCGCCCCGGGCTCCGCAATCATGCCAACCTGATTATACGGCGCACCCGAAAGAAGCGCGGCAACCAGATTACTTGATCTTGGCTTCCTTGAACTCGACGTGCTTGCGCGCCACCGGATCATATTTGCGGAAGCTCAGCTTCTCCGTCTTCGTGCGCGGATTCTTCTTCGTGACATAGAAAAATCCGGTCTCGGCGCTGCTCACGAGCCGGATCTTGACGGTGGCTGGCTTCGCCATGAAGCGTTCCTTCGAGCTATTCGTTGAAAAAATAGGGCGGCGCAGGACGCCGCCGGTTTCAGGGCGCGCTCATGCGGTAGAATCACGTCGCTGTCAACCAGTTCTGGCGCAGCCCCCAGCTCCGGCCGGACGGGCTGAGGGAGCGGGCGCGGTTTACGCGCCTTTAACGGATCGCGCGCATCATGCGAAGCCAGGGCAAGGAGGTCGTGATGCAGCAGGAAGCAATGACTCAGATCCGAACGGGTCTCAAGGCACGGATCGACGCCATTGCTGCCCAGCGCGGAACCATTACCCTCCCCCGCATCTGTGAACAGATCGACATCATCCGCCATGACGCCCATGCCTACGGGCTGGAACCGGTCGCACATCTCGCCTCGATGCTGGAAACTGCGCTGGCGCAACACGGACTGGGGCCTGTGGTCCTTTCCTACCTCGATATCATGCGCGACGCCTGCGAGTCCGAAGATTGCGGGCCCGAGGCGAGCACCGCCTATCTGGCGGCCCTGTCGCTGCGCATGGGACACTGAGCGGAAAACCCCGCAACCGCGTCGGCACTACGTCTCGCCGACACTGTCTTTGATCGGTGTGATCGATAACACAGAACGCTATTTGTCGTGGGCGCCCGATTGTAAAATGCTGTACTCCTCGATGCACATGAAAGGAGACTGGCATGGCATCGAAAAAGGATAAGGCGGCAAGCCAAATGAAGACCCCAACCGATCTTCGGGACAACGCGACGTTGTCGGTTGCCGAAGCACTGAACCGGGTACTGGCGGACAGCTTCGCGCTTTACTTCAAGACAAAGAATTTTCACTGGCACGTGTCTGGTCCGCACTTCCGCGATTATCATCTGCTGTTTGACGAACAGGCGACAGAGATTCTGGCAACCACCGATCTGATCGCCGAGCGGGCGCGCAAGACCGGCAATGTGACCCTGCGGTCGATCGGCGA
>DASULD010000036.1:0-2934 GCA_036278355.1 Sphingobium sp. | reverse complement strand
GCCGTTCGACCGTTACGAAGCTGTCGCCCGCCTTCTGGGCGATCTGCTCCGCCTGGTCGAGCACGCGCACCGCGTCGTTGTCGAGGCCCGGAGGCTGATTGGCGCCCGAACCGGAAACTGCGGGCATTTTCGCCAGCGCCGGGGTTCGCGCCGAGAGCCTGAACAACGCGATCAACCAGCTTCGGGGCGGTCGCTCGGCCGACACGGCGAGCGCGGAGGACCGTTATGACGCGCTGAAGAAATATGCACGCGATCTCACCGAGGCGGCGCGGGACGGAAAGCTCGACCCGGTCATCGGCCGCGACGAGGAAATCCGGCGAACCATTCAGATCCTCGCCCGCCGCACCAAGAACAACCCGGTGCTGATCGGCGAGCCTGGTGTCGGGAAAACCGCAATCGCGGAAGGACTCGCGCTGCGCATCGCCAACGGCGACGTCCCCGATACGCTGAAGGATCGTGCCCTGATGGCGCTTGACATGGGCAGCCTGATCGCGGGCGCGAAATATCGCGGCGAGTTCGAGGAGCGCCTGAAAGGCGTACTCGACGAGGTGAAGGCCGGTGAAGGCCACATCATCCTGTTCATTGATGAGATGCATACGCTGATCGGAGCAGGCAAGAGCGAAGGCGCCATGGATGCGTCCAACCTGCTGAAGCCCGCTCTCGCACGCGGCGAATTGCACTGCATCGGCGCGACCACTCTCGATGAATATCAGAAATATGTTGAGAAAGACGCCGCGTTGCAGCGCCGCTTCCAGCCCGTGTTCGTAAACGAACCCACGGTCGAGGACACGATTTCGATTTTGCGCGGCCTCAAGGAAAAATATGAGCTGCACCACGGCGTCCGGATTACCGACGGCGCGATCGTTTCTGCCGCAACGCTATCGAACCGCTATATCAGCGACCGTTTCCTGCCGGACAAGGCCATCGACCTGATGGATGAGGCCGCAAGCCGTCTCCGCATGGAGGTGGAATCCAAGCCGGAGGAAATCGAAACGCTCGACCGCCGTATTGTCCAGATGAAGATAGAGCGCGAGGCGCTGAAGAAAGAAAAGGATCGTGCTTCAAAGGACCGGCTGACGACGCTGGAGGAAGACCTTGCGAATCTGGAGCAGCAATCGGCCGAGCTAACCGGCCGCTGGCAGTCCGAAAAGGACAAGATCGCCGGGGAGAGCAAGCTTAAGGAAGAGCTGGACGTCGCCAGGATGGAGATCGAGCAGGCCCAGCGCGCGGGCGATTACGCACGGGCGGGCGAGCTGCAATACGGTCGCATCCCGGACCTGGAAAAGCGGCTTGCCGAGGCGCAGTCCGCAAGCGAGGGTGCGATGCTGCGCGAAGAGGTGACGAGCGAGGACATCGCCTCCATCGTCAGTCGCTGGACCGGCATTCCCGTCGACAAGATGATGGAGGGCGAGCGGGAAAAGCTGCTCACCATGGAGGCCGAGCTGGGCCGGCGTGTCATCGGGCAAGAGGACGCCGTGAAGGCCGTCTCAACCGCCGTCCGCCGCAGTCGTGCAGGGCTGCAGGATCCGAACCGGCCGCTGGGCAGCTTTCTCTTCCTTGGCCCCACGGGTGTCGGCAAGACTGAGCTTACCAAGGCATTGGCCGGTTTCCTGTTCGACAACGACACGGCGTTGGTTCGCATCGACATGTCCGAGTTCATGGAAAAACACAGCGTTGCCCGCCTCATCGGTGCCCCTCCCGGTTATGTCGGTTATGAGGAAGGCGGCGTGCTGACGGAGGCAGTTCGGCGCCGCCCCTATCAGGTCGTGCTGTTCGATGAAGTGGAAAAGGCGCACCACGACGTTTTCAACGTCCTGCTCCAGGTGCTGGATGACGGTCGGCTTACCGACGGCCAGGGGCGCACGGTCGATTTCACCAATACGATCATCGTGCTGACGTCAAACCTTGGCAGCCAGTTCCTCAGCACCTTGGGCGAAGGGCAGAAGGTCGAGGATGTCGAGCCGCAGGTTATGGACGTGGTGCGGGCGCACTTCCGCCCGGAATTCCTGAACCGGCTGGATGAGATCATCCTGTTCCACCGGCTCGACGCCGTACACATGGCGCCGATCGTCGATATTCAGGTCGGCCGCGTGGCAAGGCTGCTGAAGGAACGCAAGGTCGCGCTGGAGCTGAGCAATGCCGCGCGGGCATGGCTGGGCCGGGTGGGCTATGATCCCGTCTATGGCGCAAGGCCACTGAAGCGCGCGGTACAGAAGTATCTGCAGGACCCGCTCGCCGAAATGATCCTGTCCGGGCAGGTACCCGACGGTTCGACCGTGAAGGTTGACGAGGGCGAACGAGGACTGAAGCTGGAAGTAGCGAGCTGAACGCATTGGGCGTAAGGAGGACGAGCATGACGCACGCTGATGCTGCCTCCTTCACGCTCAACCCCGCACTCGACGCCGAGCGTCTGGCGGACTGTTTCCGATGCGATGGGGCGATACAGATCCTCGATTTCCTCACGCCCCGCACGGCGGAAGCTTTATATCAGGAGCTTGCCGGCAGCCCGGAATGGCGGCGGGTGATCAACGGCGGCGAAAAGGTGTTCGAGATACCAGCCGCGAACTATGCCGCGCTGCCGCCCGAGGAGATCAGGGCGCTGGACGCCACCGTCATGGAGTCTGCCGCCCACGGATTCCAGTTCCGTTACGAAACCATCCGCGTACCCGACAGCCTTAACGAACGGCGTTCCTCCGATCGCCTGGTGGACGAATTTGCCGAAGCGCTAGGCAGCGAACCGATCCTCGACTTCCTGCGCCGCATCACAGACGAGCCGCATATCCTGTTCGCAGATGCGCAGGCCACGCGCTATCAGCCGGGAGACTTTCTGACCTCGCATGACGACAATGTCGCGGGCAAGAACCGGCGCCTCGCTTATGTGCTGAGCCTGTCGAAGGGCTGGCGCGCCGAATGGGGTGGGCTGCTGCATTTCAC
>DASULD010000035.1:0-11563 GCA_036278355.1 Sphingobium sp. | reverse complement strand
GACAAGCCGCACTTCTGATGAGCTAAATGGAAGGGTTCCGGCCGCCGGATATGCCGACAAGGGCGGCGGCGTTTGGACGAAAAGCTGAGATCGGCAGCCCGATTGGTCGAGTTTGAAGGAGTATCGCAATGAATGTCATTTCCAGAAGTTCAAAAGGTATCTTATTGCTTGCCATGCTTGCCGCGCCGGTGCCGGCTATCCTGCACGCGCAGCCGCAGGACCAGGGCGAAGGCAACCCGTCCATCACGGTGACCGGCTTGCCGCCCGCCGATCTGGCCGGAATGACCGCAGGCCCCGTGATCGAGGGCTTCATCTCCGCGCGAAACGATGAGAAGATGCAAATCACGACCGCGGATGGCTCAAAAACCGTGGTCCTCATCAGCGAAGCAACCAAAATCAAATCCAGCGGCGGGTTCCTCGGCGTCAGCCGCAACACTCTTGCCGCGGACAAGCTGCTCAATGGCCTGCCGGTTAGCGTCAAGACGGTGCAATGGTCGGATGGCTTGGTGGCGAGCCAGATCGCCCTCAAAGATAAGGATCTCAAGACCGCGTCGATGATCCGTAACGGCACCGACCAGCGCTTTGCCGAACAGACCGCAGCGACAGAGGCGCTGCGCGGCCGCGTCGCCGACATCGATCAATATAACATCAAAGCCACGACGAACGTGAACTTCGACACCGGCAAGGCCGTGTTGTCCGATCAGGCAAAGGCCGACCTGTGCACGGCGGCATCCTCGGCCGAAAGCATGGATAACGCCCTGCTGCTCGTTGTCGGCTTCACCGATTCGACAGGAAGCGAAGAATTCAACCAGGTGCTCAGCGAAAAGCGCGCCAGCCGCGTGGTCAATTATCTGCAGCAGGCCTGCGGCTGGAAGCCCTATCGCATGCTCACCCCCACCGGCATGGCAGAGGCGGATCCGCTTGCGGACAACAGCACCGACGAAGGCAAGGCGCAGAACCGCCGCGTCGCGGTGAATATCCTGGTCAGCAAGGGCCTCGACGGGCTGTAAGACGCGCGGGGTGGGCTCTGCCCACCCCCGTTCCCTCCGCTCCGCGCCCTGCGGGTGTCGGCCGCGCGACCGTGACCGGATTTGAGACTTGGCGACATTGACGCAAGACTGGTGTCGCGGGGATTGATGCCCCGCGATGGCGGGACATAAGCTGTATTCAAATTGAATAAACTTGAATACAGCTTCACCCGCGTCCAGGAGTCACCCATGTCCCGCACCACTACGATGACGGTTCGCCTCAGCGGCGCGCTGAGCGATTTCGTCGCCGCCAATGTGAGCGATGACGGGCCCCATGGAAATATCAGCGGATATATCCGCGATCTCATTCGCCCCGACAAGGACAGGGCCGAGCAGGACCGGTTTGATTGGTTGAGGGCCAAACTAGTTCCGACACCCGTTGTCTTCTGCATCCTGATTGCGATCCTGACCTCGATGTCGTTCCCGGCCCGGGCGCAGGAGGCGCGACCGGACGCGCAACCGGTGCCCGGTGTCTACGGCCCGATCGATCCGGCCGCGTCGCCGCCGCCCGAAATCGAAAGCCGCCATCGCAGCTTTGGCGGTCAGGTAGACGCGGTGAAATGGGAAATGGCGGGCGTGATCGCTTTTTACACCCTTATCAATTCCCCAAAGCTGACCGAGAATCCGCGTTCGCCGCATTTTCAGAAGGAAGGCTGGTTCGGCACCTCGACCGCGAACATGGGGGTCGACAAGGTGACGCACGCCTACAGCGCCTATATCATATCGGAGCTGCTTCATGCGCGCCTCAGAAAAAAGACCGGAGGCGCGCCCGGCACGCCGCTGACCGCCGCAGCGCTCGGCCTTACCGCCACGCTTTACAGCGAACTGTGGGACAGCATCGAGCAGACGTCAGGCTGGTCGTGGGAGGATGTGACGTTCGACGCGCTGGGCGCGGGCTTCTCGATGCTCCGCAACAGCGTACCGGGCCTGGACAAGAAGCTCGACTTCCGGCTGATGATCATTCCCAATTCGGATATCTTCACGCGCACGGGAAAGCGCCACTACGCGCAGCAGCGGCATTTCCTCGCGCTCAAGCTCTCCGGGTTCCGGCGGTTCGAGGATGGACCGCTGCGCTTCGTCGAACTGCACGGCGGCTATTACGCCAGTGACTTCACGAATGAGGACCGGGCCAACGGAGTCCGGCCCAAACGGCACATATTCTTCGGCGTGGGCCTCAACCTGCGGGAACTGCTGTTCAAGAACTCGTCGACCCGCGCCGGACGAGCCGCGGGCGAAGTCCTCGATTATGTGCAGCCCCCTTACACCGCAGTGCATGTACCGGTGACCGACTGATCCGGGCCGTGTCGATTTCCCGCCCTTGCGGCGCCTGCGGGCTCGCTGATAGAAGGCCGTCCATGCGCATGCGACTTGCCATCATCGTGCTGACTGCCTCGGGCGCCGCCAATCTCGGTTTCGCCGCCCGCGATGCGAGCTGGTGGATGATCCCCGCCGTCCTTGCGGGCTGGTATGCTGCAGACATGATTTCGGGCATCGTGCACATGGTGATGGATTATCATCCCGCGCGCCTCGGCGTCGGGCTCGACCGCATCTATTTCTATCAGGGCTCGCGCGAATCCGAGGAATATCAACGCATGTTCCGGCAAAGCATGGCGAGGCTGAACCCGTTCCAGCAGCTGGTCTACGATTTCAAGAACCATCACCCTCGCCCGGATGCCCTGGGGCGGCGGACGATGCTGCGTCAGATCGGGTCAACCATTGTCGCCGGGTCGCTGCCCCTCTCGCTGCTTCTCAACGCCGTCTGCGTGACCTTTGTCGTGCCCGGATGGCTTGTCTCCGGTGCGCTGTCCCTCCTCATCGGCGGCACCTTCGCGCAATATTTCCACGGCACACTTCACCGCGCCGAAAATCCTTGGATCATTCGCGCGATGCGCCGCACGGGCCTGCTGATGAGCCCGGCCGCGCATCAGGTCCATCACGATACTCTCCGGCGGGATTTCGCCACCAACAGCGGCTGGAGCAACGCGTTGCTCAATCCTGTTTTCGCGCTGGCGCATCGCAGCGGCTGGCTTACCGACGCGGGGCTGGAACCGCAGGGCTGATCCTATCTCGCCCCGCGATAATAGGCTTTGACATCCTGGACGAACGAAGGACCGAACTTCGGCGGACTTTCGGGCGGAAAGCTGGGCGCGCTCAGCAGCGTCTCACGGGTCATGTCCACCACATAGCCGTGCTTGCCCGTATCATAGTCAAGCTGCGACCAGGGCAGCGGATAGTGGTCGCTGCCGATGCCGAAAATGCCGCCAAAAGAAAGGATCGCATATTCGACCTGACCGCTGCGCTTGTGGATCATCAGCGAACTGATCGTGCCGAGCCGGTTGCCGTCGCGGTTGTACACGGCGGTTCCTTCGACCCGGTCGGAGGAGATGAGCATATGCGCCTCGCCCCTGGCTTCATCGATGTGGGTCATACCGGTTCCTTTCCCTGCGCGCCGTCCCGGACGCCACCGGATTCAACGGCGGTACAGGTGCCATGTTCCCACAATCGGGCGGCTTGTTCCAGCACATTTCGAGGGCAATCGTGTCCGACAGGCCGTCGTGCTAGACGTCGATCATCTCTTCGTCCACGGTCGCGGCATTGTCGCGGATGAAGGCGAAGCGGTGGGCCGGGTTGCTTCCCATCAGCCGCTCCACCAGGTCGCGCACGCTCGCCTGCTCCTCATATTCGTGGGGCAGTGTGACGCGAATAAGGCTACGCGACTTCGGATCCATCGTTGTTTCGCGCAGCTGCCCCGGGTTCATCTCTCCGAGCCCCTTGAAGCGCGACACGTCAACCTTCTTGGTCCTCAACTCACCGGCGAGCAGGGTGTTTTTGTGGGCATCGTCACGCGCATAAACGCTCTTGCCGCCAACCGTCAGCCGGTACAGCGGCGGCTGAGCGAGATAGAGGTGTCCGCGCCGCACAAGCTCCGGCATTTCCTGAAAGAAGAACGTCATCAGCAACGTCGCGATATGCGCGCCGTCGACATCGGCGTCGGTCATGATGACGATCCGCTCATAACGGAGACTGTCAGGGTTGCAGTCCTTGCGCGTGCCGCACCCCAATGCCTGAATCAGGTCAGAAATCTCCTGATTGGCGAGGATCTTCTGAGCGGTGGCGGACGCGACGTTCAGTATCTTGCCGCGAATGGGCAGGATCGCCTGCGTCTTGCGGTCACGCGCCTGCTTGGCGGAACCGCCCGCGCTATCGCCCTCCACGATGAAGATTTCCGTGTTCGCCGGATCGTCGGCGGAGCAGTCCGTCAGCTTGCCCGGGAGCCGCAGCTTCCGTGCGGAGGTCGCGGTCTTGCGCTTCACCTCCTTCTCGGCTTTGCGCGCGAGCCGCTCATCCATCCGGTCGATGACGTAGGACAGCAGCGCCTTGCCGCGATCCATATTGTCGGCGAGGAAATGGTCGAAATGATCCCGCACGGCCGTTTCCACCAAACGGGAGGCCTCGGCGCTGGTAAGCCGGTCCTTGGTCTGGCTCTGGAACTGGGGGTCACGAATGAAGATGGAGAGCATCAGCTCGCACCCCGTCATGACATCGTCCGCCGTGATGTCCTTCGCCTTCTTGACCCCCGCAAGCTCGCCGAAGGCACGGATGCCCTTCACCAGCGCAGCGCGCAACCCGGCCTCATGCGTGCCGCCGTCAGGGGTCGGAATCGTATTGCAATACCAGGAATAGGAGCCGTCAGACCAAAGCGGCCAGGCGACCGCCCATTCCGCGCGGCCGGTGGCGTCCGCAAACTCCTGCGTTCCGGCGAAGAAATCCCTGGTCGCGCATTCTCGGCCGTTCACTTGTTCGCGAAGGTGATCGGCAAGACCGCCGGGGAACTGGAACACCGCCTCCGCCGGCGTATCATCGATGATAAGCTCGGTCGCGCATTTCCAGCGGATTTCGACACCGGCGAACAGATACGCCTTCGACCGCGCAAGCTTGTGAAGGCGCGCGGGCTTGAAGTGATGGGAACCGAATATGTCCGCGTCCGGCACGAAACTCACGGTCGTACCACGCCGGTTGGGGGCAGCGCCGATCTTCTCCAGCGGCCCCTGCGCCTGCCCCCTGCTGAAGCCCTGGCGATAAAGTTCGCGATTGCGCGCGACCTCTACGGTCGTTTCGATCGACAGCGCATTCACGACCGACACGCCGACGCCATGCAAGCCGCCGGACGTCGCATAGGCCTTGTCCGAAAACTTTCCGCCGGAATGCAGAGTGGTGAGAATTACCTCCAGTGCCGACTTGCCGGGAAACTTCGGATGAGGATCTACCGGAATGCCACGGCCGTTGTCGGTTATGGTGAGGCGATTGCCCGGTTCCAGCGTAACCTCGATCCGGGTGGCATGGCCCGCCACCGCTTCGTCCATCGCATTGTCGAGCACTTCGGACGCGAGATGATGCAACGCCCGTTCATCCGTTCCGCCGATATACATGCCGGGACGGCGGCGCACCGGCTCCAGCCCCTCCAGCACCTCGATCGAGGAGGCATCGTAATTTCCGGATGTGGCGGTGGCGGAGGAAGCGAACAGGTCTTCGGACATGGGGCCGGTATAGGAGGATGGGAGTCAGAGACGCAAGTGGGCGTTGGCACCGTTGCGGTTGCCCCGGGTACCGTTCAGCGGAAACCGGAAATACGCCCCTCCGGCTCTTACCGCTCGCTGAGATAATATCGGTCGGTTGCTTTCAAGGCGCCGTCCAGCTCATAGACCATTGGCTGTCCCGTCGGGATTTCAAGGCTCGGTATTTCCTCGTCCGAGATACCGGAAAGGTGCTTTACCAACGCACGCAGCGAATTGCCGTGGGCGGAAATGATGATACGTTTTCCGGCCTTCAGCTCGGGCGCAATGCGGCTTTCCCAATAAGGCAGGACGCGCGCGATGGTATCCTTCAGGCTCTCGGTGGTCGGCACATTGACGCCCGCATAACGCCGATCCCCGCTCAGGTCGAAGGGGCTGGCCCGATCCAGCGGCGGGGGCGGAATATCGAAGCTGCGCCGCCAGATATGGACCTGTTCGTCGCCATGCCGGGCCGCCGTCTCCGCTTTATCGAGGCCTGTCAGCCCGCCGTAATGGCGTTCATTGAGCCGCCAGTCCTTCTCGACCGGCAGCCACAGCCGCCCCATTTCCTCCAGCGCGAGGTTCAGCGTCTTGATTGCGCGGGTTTGCACGCTGGTGAAGCACAGGTCGAAATCAAGGCCCCGGTTACTCATCAGGCGTCCGGCGGCGCGCGCCTCTTCCGCGCCCTTTTCGGTGACGTCCACGTCCCACCAGCCGGTAAAACGATTTTCCAGATTCCACGCCGACTGGCCGTGGCGGATGAGGACGAGTTGCGGCATGAGGCTTCTTCCTGTTCAGCGGATCGTCAAAACGCCGCCCTAATACCGTGAATTCATCCCGACGCAACTTGTAGGGGGCGGCCATCCTCGCAATAACGGCGCATCGCAGAATCAGCCCACAGGAGAACCCATGACCATCGAACGCCATGTCGTCATTCACGAGGGGGCCGGCGGCCCGTTCGAATCCATGGCGGTGTACGATCCGGCGGCGGGCAATCAGCCGGGCCTGTTGCTGTTCCCCAATTTCCTCGGCACCAAGGAATGGGATTTCGCAAAGGCCGAGGAGCTCGTGAAGCTCGGCTACAAAGTGCTGGTCGTCGACTATTACGGTCAGGGCAAGCGCGCTTCCGGCATGGGTGACCCCAACGCAATGGCATATATGGAGGAGTTGACTTCGGACCGGGCGGCGATGCGCGACCGGTTGCTGGCCGCGCTTGCCGAACTCAAGAAGCTGCCCGGCGTCGATGGCGACCGCTGCGGGGCCATCGGCTTCTGTCTCGGCGGCAAATGCGTGCTCGATCTCGCGCGGTGCGGCGGCGACATCAGGGCGGGGGTCGTTTTTCATGGCGTCTATGACCGCCCCCCCTTCCCCAACGCGCAGGTCAAGGCGAAGCTGCTCGTCTGCCACGGCTGGAACGATCCGCTCTGCCCGCCGGAGGCAACGGTGGCGCTGGCGCAGGAGTTGAACGAGTCAGGGGCCGACTGGCAGCTCGTTGCCTATGGGCACACGGGCCATGCGTTCACCGCAAATGATGTCCCCCTGGAAGAAAACAGAAGCTTTGGTTTTCAGCCCGATACCGACCGGCGAAGCTGGCAGGCAATGAAGGACCTGTTCGCGGAAACATTCTGAGCCCGCACCCGCCGCACATCGCTTGACGCCCTGGCAGCGCGCGGTTAATGCGCCGCGCGGAACGCGGCGCGACCGCCGGGGTGTTCCGTCCGATCGCCGAGTCCTGTCGAAGGGCGATGCGGACCGCTCGGCAGGGCGGAGACCTGTATCCATGGCCAACGTTACCGTGATCGGCGCCCAGTGGGGCGATGAGGGCAAAGGCAAGATCGTTGACTGGCTGGCCGAGAGGGCGAGTTGCGTCGTTCGATTCCAGGGTGGGCACAATGCTGGCCACACGCTCGTCATCGGAGGCAAGACCTACAAGCTTACCCTGCTTCCCTCGGGCGTCGTGCGCGGAACGCTGTCGATCATCGGCAATGGCGTGGTGTTTGACCCCTGGCACTTCCGCGAGGAGGTCACCAAGATCGCGGAACAAGGCGTGGTCGTTACGCCCGACGTGCTGCACGTGGCGGAAACCGCGCCACTCATCCTGCCGATCCACCGCGACCTCGACGCCATGCGGGAAGACGCGAGCGGCGCGGGCAAGATCGGCACCACCCGCCGCGGCATCGGCCCGGCCTATGAGGACAAGGTCGGGCGTCGCGCGATCCGTATCTGTGACCTGGCCCATCTCGAGGATCTGGAGCCGCTTATCGACCGGCTGTGCGCACATCATGATGCGTTGCGCGCCGGGTTCGGACAGCCTCCGGTGGACAGGGACAAGCTGCTCTCCGACCTGCGGGAAATCGCGGATTTCGTGCTGCCCTATTCAAGACCGGTGTGGGTGACACTCAACGAGGCGCGCAAGCGGGGCGACCGCATCCTTTTCGAAGGGGCGCAGGGCGTGCTGCTCGACATCGACCACGGCACCTATCCGTTCGTCACCAGTTCCAACACCGTCGCGGGCACGGCCAGTTCCGGCACCGGCGTCGGGCCGCGCGGGGTCGGCTTTGTGCTGGGCATCGTCAAGGCCTATACCACTCGGGTGGGCAGCGGCCCCTTCCCCACCGAGCAGGATAACGAGATCGGCGAGCTGCTGGGAACGCGCGGGCGTGAATTCGGCACGGTCACGGGCCGCAAACGGCGGTGCGGCTGGTTCGACGCGGTACTCGTGCGGCAGTCCGCCGCCGTATCAGGCATCACCGGCATTGCCCTCACCAAGCTCGACATCCTCGACGGGCTGGACGAGATCAGGATTTGCACGGGCTACATGCTGGACGGGAAACGCTACGATTATCTGCCGCCACACGCCCGTGACCAGGCGCGGGTCGAGCCGGTTTATGAGACCGTCGAAGGGTGGCAGGGCACGACTGCGGGCGCGCGCAGCTGGGCGGAACTTCCGGCACAGGCGATCAAATATATCCGGCGTATCGAAGAACTGATCGAATGTCCGGTAACGCTGGTTTCAACCTCGCCGGAGCGGGAGGACACCATCCTGGTGACGGACCCCTTCGCCGATTAAGTCCTGGTTCCGGGTTGACGCGATCGCCCGGAAACTGGCTTGAATTCGATAAGGCAGGGCATTTTCAGCACAAAACCAGTTCCCCCTTTTGCTGAAAATGCTCTAACGCGGCGCAATGAGTGAAACTGAGCCCCCCTTGAAGCCGGTTCCCAAGACTTGGATCGCCGCCATCGCGCCTTATGTGCCGGGCAAGGCGTCGGACGACAGCGGCCGCCCTGTCATCAAACTGTCCGCCAATGAAAACCCGCTGGGCACGGGCGATGCGGCACGCGGCGCCTGCGCGCGCGCCAGCGCCGATCTGGCAACCTATCCCGACCCCGGCGCGACGTTGCTGCGTCAGGCCATAGGCAAGGCGCACGGGCTTGACCCGACGCGCGTCCTTTACGGCACCGGCTCCGACGAACTGCTTCACATCGCGGCGAGCGCCTATGCCGGGCCTGGCGACGAGATCGTCTATGTCCGCTATGGCTTTTCGGTTTACGACATTGCGGCGCGGCGCGTGGGCGCCACCCCGGTCGTTGCCCCAGATCGCGATTATGGCACGGATGTCGACGCGATCCTCGCCTGTATCACTGATCGTACGCGCGTGGTGTTCGTTGCCAATCCGAACAACCCGACCGGAACCATGGCGACGCGGGAAGAAATAACGCGCCTCCACACAGCGTTGCCACGCGACGTGCTCTTGGTGATCGACCAGGCCTATGCGGAATATCTGGACCCGTCGGAGGACGATGGCGGCCTGGAGCTAGCCGGGATCATGCCCAATGTGCTGGTCACGCGCACCTTTTCCAAGATACACGGCCTGGCTGCGGAGCGCATCGGCTGGGGCTATGCCTCGGCCGAGGTGGTGGAGACGCTGCACCGTATTCGTGCGCCCTTCAACCTGACAACGACCGCGCAGGCCGCGGCGGCGGCGGCGATCGCCGACCGTGACTGGGTCGATCGCAGCCGCGCGCACAACCACCTGTGGCGGCAATGGTTGTGTGCGGAGATCACCGCGCTCGGCAATTATGGACTGTCGTTCGTCCCAAGCTTCGCCAATTTCGTGTTGGTCCTGTTTCGGGGCAAGCTCAGCGCAAAGGCGGCATTCGAGGGCCTGATGCAGGCGGGTTACGCGACGCGGTGGCTGCCAGGACAGGGTCTGCCCGATGCCCTGCGCATCACCATCGGCACGGACGAGCAGATGAGGGAGGTCGCGCGAGTGCTGAAGAATCTGGCGGAGGCATCCTAAGTTCCGATCGCTTCGCCATGCACCTGCGCCAACAGGGCCGAGGCGCGCCTGATGAAATCCGCCGTAACGTCTTCCGCAAACGGGTTGAGCGTTTCGATCGCCGCAAACAGCTCGAAGCTGTCACGGCTGATGAGATCGCACAGATCGCGCAGATGCTGATAGCTCTGCGTCTTCATCATCTCGTCGGGTATTTCCATGCCGGCCAGCGTACGCCCGATAAGATGGGTGAGCGCTTGTACAAAGGCCATCTCACGGTCATGTTCCTCCGCCGTGGTTATACGCACGCGCAGTCCCAGTTCCTCACCCAGGGCAGCCACCTTCAGATGCTGCTCCCCACGCAGCGGACAGATGACGAACTGACGTCCCTTCAGGCCATCCCGGGCGATGCTCTGCGGACCGAACAGCGGATGAGTCGGAACCGCATGAACGGTCTCGGGCAGATACTGCGAGAGCCAGCGGCTCGGCAGCATCTTGACCGAGCCTATATCTACGACAGTCGCCCCCGGTTTCACCAGCGGCGCTGTTTTGGCGATCACCTGCTCCATCGACTGTATCGGAACCGCGATCATCACCACATCACACCCCGCCGCCTCTGCAAGAGACAGTGGACGGACGCCCCCGGCCGCTATGTCCGCGGGGGAAATATAGGCGTCATGGGCGCCCACGGTGAAGCGATCGCCTAAATGCGCGGCGGCGAGTCGCCCGAACTCGCCGAAGCCGATGATCCCCAGTGTTTTCATGGGCTCGCGCCTATCACGCCCGGGCCGAAAGTCCATCCCTATGGCCCGGAAGCGAGCGCGCCCGCGCGTTGACTCTTCGTTCTCATACGCTATTGCGCTGCGACATAGGCATCATCCCGCTTTGACCGCCGGATTGATGGACCGCAGGGACGGAAAACCGGTGCTTGCCGCACCTGCCACTTGCGGTCCATTCCCCCCTGCCCGGCCGGCCGTGAGCGCTCTAGCTATGGAGACGAACGACATGACGGCAATCGGACAGGACACTTTGGGTACGCGTCAGACGCTGACGGTAGGCGGCAAGGATTATGCCATCTACTCGCTGAAGAAAGCGGCGGAAAAGCTTGGGGATGTCTCTCGTTTGCCCTTCTCGATGAAGGTGTTGCTTGAAAATCTGCTGAGGTTTGAGGACGGCGTCACCGTTACCACCGATGACATCAAGGCGATCTGCGACTGGCAGAAGAACCCGGTCGCGTCCTCCGCCGAAATTCAGTACCGGCCCGCGCGGGTACTGATGCAGGATTTTACCGGAGTGCCCTGCGTCGTCGATCTTGCCGCGATGCGCGATGCGATGAACAGCCTTGGGGCCGACGCGAGCAAGATCAATCCGCAGGTGCCCGTGCATCTCGTCATCGACCATTCCGTCATGGTCGATGAATTCGGTTCGCCCAAGGCTTTCGAGGACAATGTAGTCCTCGAATATCAGCGCAACGCCGAGCGGTACGAATTTCTCAAGTGGGGCAGCAAGGCGCTCGACAACTTCAATGTCGTGCCGCCGGGCACCGGCATCTGCCATCAGGTGAACCTGGAACATATCGCGCAGGCCGTGTGGTCGTCTGTCGATTCAAACGGCGTCACCGTCGCCTATCCTGACACGTGCGTCGGCACCGACAGCCACACTACCATGATCAACGGCCTGGGCGTGCTCGGCTGGGGCGTGGGCG
>DASULD010000034.1:0-10185 GCA_036278355.1 Sphingobium sp. | reverse complement strand
GGCACCATGGGTTCGGCACGTGGGAATGCGGCGCGGATGAAGCGCTGGTGGTCGAATTCATGCCGACGCCCTGTGACTACTGGATCCTCCAACTGTGCAACATGTGGCAGGAAAATCTCGACAATTACGAGGACGGTGGCGGATATTTGCAGAAATACCGGGCTCATTATGAAGCGGACGGATCGGTTCGCATCGTCATCGCGCATAGCGATCCTGGGATCGGCGGCAACTGGATCGATCCGTTCGGCCATGTGCATGGCGGCTGGAGCCTGCGCCTGATCCGGACGTCGGGCAGCCCGCCGGAGGTTCTCGTCAGGCGCGTCGCGCTTGCCGATCTACAGGCGGTTGGCCTTGCCTGCCTGGATGGGATCGAGCCAATAACCAGCGGCGGCCTGGTCGCCTGAGGAGAAGTACATGCCTGACGCGAAGCTGGATACCGCTTTTGAACCTGTGGTGGCGGCGATGGCGGGGGCGCCGCCGGTGTCCAGTCTGACGCCGCAAGAGGCCAGGACATTATGGGCCGACGCCGACATGGGCGAGGCCGAAGCCGTCTGGGACGTGCGCGACATGGAGGTGCCCGGTGCGGCAGGCGCCATCGCCGCGCGCTTCTATTGTCCCGAGGTTCCCAGGGCGCTCATCCTGTACCTGCATGGGGGAGGGTGGGTGCTCGGGGATCTGCTGCAGCATGACCCCGCCGTCCGGGCTTTCGCCAACAGGACGGGGGCGGCGATCCTCTCGATCAACTATCGCCTGGCGCCGGAGCACCCTTTCCCAGCCGGCCTGGATGATGCCTATGCTGCGTTGAACTGGTGCCTCGCCCATCGTGACGAACTTGTAGGGGGGGCAGTGCCGCTTCTTGTGGCAGGCGACAGCGCCGGTGGGAATTTAGCCGCGGTCCTGGCTCTGGAGGCGCGCGACCGGGGCGGTCCACCGGTTCACGGGCAACTGCTGTTCTATCCCGCGATCGATGGCCGTTGCAATACACCTTCCTGGCGGGAGAACGCCCATTGCCCGCTCCTCACCAGCAGGGACATGGCATGGTATTGGGACCATTATGCCGGGCAGGCGGATCGGCGCGATCCCCGTCTTTCTCCCTGTGAGGCGAGCGATCATGCGGGTCTGCCCCCCGCTGTCCTGGCCATTGCCGGGATCGACCCCCTGCGCGATGAAGGCCTGAATTATGCCGACCAGCTTGCTCGCGCTGGAAATGAGGTGACCGTCCTTCGCTACGACAATTTACCGCACGGCTTCTTCAACTTCGCGCATGTTTCGGACCGCGCGGCCATGGCCTTCGATGAAATAGCTGCGGCGACGCGCCGATTGATAGCTGCCGCGTCGGATTCACCGATTGCGGAGTAGGCGGGCGCGCTGTTTCGGGCCGCTATTGAAGCGGCGGTGTGGCCTGCCGTCATGTTCTTGCGCGCCATTCCTTGGATGAAGAGGGCGATCCTGTCCCGCTGCCCGCAATGTCTGGGCGATTATCGTCCTGCACTCGAAAGGATTATCCGGTCCTGGGCGCAGCTGGACGCGGCTGGTGTGTCGGCGACCTTCCGTCCGGCATCAGCGTCGCGTGTGCACCCCATAGAGGAATGTCTTAACGGCGGCGGTCACCCATTGGTGCTGTTCTTCCGGCGTATATCCGCTATCGCCGAAGAGATAGTCGATGCTGCTGGTCGTCAGATGAAGAAACTGCTGGGCGGCGCGTGCATGGTCTTCGACGGCGATGACACCTTCCAGAGCCTGGCGTTCAAGATAATTGACCAGCGGCTCCAGCGCATATTGCCGCAATGACAGGCCTTGGCGAGCCAATGCTGGCATTCGTTCGGCTTCCATGACGAGCAGCCTGGAAATCGCGCGCGAGTCAGCACCCATGGCGTTACTGTAAAAGCACATGCCAACACCATACAGCGTGTCCCAGATCGGCTCGTCGCTTTCGATTACCTCAGTCAGCAAAGTTCTAAGCCGTGCGCAGGTATGCTTGGCCAGAACTTCCAGCAACTGTTCCTTTGTCTGAAACTGGTTGTACACTGTTCGGCGCGAAACTTCCGCTCGCGCGGCAATACTGGCTATGGAACTAGCGTGAAACCCCCGTTCGGCAAACTCCGTCATGGCTGCGCGAAGAATGACATCCTTGATTTCCGCCGCCCTGGCGCGCGTAGGTCTGCCAGCACCCCGGCCACGCTCTGCAGCACGATGCAAAACTTTCGGTTCCTCTGTCTGATGGTCAATATTCGCCGTTAACATCCGACACCAGCCCCGACAATCACGAAATACCACCCCATTTTGCAGACGGACGTTTGCCGAATGGGCAATATTGGTCAACATCGGGCCATAGCGGGTTTCGAATGGATCGTCCTAGCGCGATCGGACGATGTCGGTGTCGTGATAGCCGAATAAGGGGGGGCTGGGAGAATGTCGGGCGCGCTGCCTGCAACTTGACTGAGAGATTAGGAAAATGGCGGATAATACCGGTGGCTTTACCTTCGATCCTGACGCCCTGCTCAAAAAATACAGGGAAGAACGCGACAAGCGCCTGCGCTCCGATGGCACCGCGCAATATGTGAAGATGGAAGGCGCGCTGGCGCATTATCTCGAGGATCCCTATGCAGAGCGCGTCGAACGCGCCCCTATCGAGGAGGAGCTTGAGGTCGTCATCCTGGGCGGCGGCTTCGGCGGTCTGCTTGCGGGAGCGCGACTGAAGGAGAACGACGTTTCCGACGTCCGCATTGTCGAGAAGGGCGGCGATTTCGGCGGAACATGGTACTGGAACCGCTATCCTGGGGCGGCCTGCGACGTGGAATCGTTCATCTATCTGCCGCTTCTCGAGGAAACGGGCTATATGCCCACGGAGAAATATGCGCGCGCGCCGGAAATTTTCGAACATTCCCAGCGGATTGGCCGGAAATTTGATCTGTATGAGAAGGCCCTTTTCCACACCCAGATCACCGAGGCGCGCTGGAACGAGGAACGTGGGCGCTGGCTGATCAGCACCGATCGGGGCGACCGCCTCTGGGCGCGTTCCTTCATCATGGCCTCCGGTCCTCTGCAGACGCCCAAGCTGCCGGGCGTGCCCGGAATAGAGAACTTCAAAGGCCACAGCTTCCACACCAGCCGCTGGGACTATGACTATACCGGCGGCAACGCACTGGGTGACCTCGACAAGCTGACGGACAAGAATGTCGCGATCATCGGCACGGGCGCGACCGCCGTGCAGTGCGTGCCCCATCTCGGCGCGGCGGCGAACGAACTATATGTCTTCCAGCGCACGCCGTCCTCGATCGGATACAGGAACGATCATCCGACCGATCAGGCGTGGTTCAAATCGCTGACGCCCGGCTGGCAGCAGCGTCGGATGGACAATTACACGGCAGTGGTCATGGGCATTCCTTGCCCCGAGGATCAGGTCGATGATGGCTGGACGAAGATGATCCATGCCGTGATGAGCAAGGCCACAGCCGACATGACGCCGCAGCAACTGGGCGAAATGTTCCAGATGGCTGACTTTGCCTATATGGAATCGGTACGCAAGCGGATCGACGATGTCGTGAAGGACAAGGAAACGGCCGAGGCGCTCAAGCCATGGTACAATCGGCTTTGCAAGCGGCCCTGCTTTCACGACGAGTATCTGGACACCTTCAACCGCCCCAATGTGCACCTGATCGATACGGCAGGGCATGGCGTGGAGCGGATCACCGAAGATGCGCTGATCGTTCAGGGTAAGGAATTCAAAGTTGACTGCCTTGTTTATGCGACGGGCTTTGAACTGGCGGCCTATAATAATGACGCGGTCATGCCCGTCATCGGTCGGAACGCGCTGACGCTCGGCCAGAAATGGCACGACGGCGCTACGACGTTGCATGGCATGCTCGTCAACGGCTTTCCGAACCTCTTCATCCTGAGCACCACCCAAACCCCTTGGGGGCCGAATTTCCCCCACATGATGAACGAACAGGCGCGCCATATCGCCTATATCATCGCGGAGATGGGCGCGCGCGACCTGAAAAGGGTCGAAGTCGCGGAAGATGTGGAGCGCGCGTGGGTACAGTTCCACGAAGACAATGCTTCCGCTGTCATCGAACAATGGGCGGAATGCACGCCCAGCTTCTGGAATGACGAAGGCAAACCGTCCCGCAAACTCGTTCGCAACGGGTCTTTCGGCGGCGGCGTGTTCGCCTTTGTGAAGATATTGGAGGACTGGCGCGCCGGCGGCGCGTTGGAAGGGCTGGTAACGGAGCGCGAGATCGCGTGATCGCGGACTCCGGTAATTCTGGCGGCCCTGAGACGGTTGGTTGATTGACGACGGTCTGCGTCACCAGGCTGCGCCGGCGAATGATGAAAGGCTCCTATGCGTGCAGTTCTATTCCAGCAGGTCGGCCAGCCGCTCGAACTCGGTACGGTTGCCGATCCAATGCCGGCGGAAAACCAGGTCCTTGTGAGAGTCGCCCGATGCGGCATTTGCGGGTCCGATCTGCACATGTCGGAGGGACACGGCTATGTGCCGCCCGCCGGTACGATCTTCGGGCATGAGATCAGCGGAGAGATCGTCGAGATCGGCCGGAACGTCGAGGGCGTCGCTGCTGGCGACAAGATTGCGGTCATGCCGATCTTCGGCTGCGGCCATTGTACGGCATGTAGCCAAGGCTTGCCGGCGCGCTGCGCATCGATGCAGTTCACGTCCGGCGGCTATGCGGAATATGTCGCGGTCGATCCGACGTCCGCCATCCGGTTACCCTCTACAGTGTCCCTCGATGATGCCGCGTTGGCCGAACCACTCGCTGTCGCCCTTCATGGGGTCGTGGCCGCGCGGATCGTGCCGGGCGATGTCGTGACGATCGTCGGAGCGGGGCCGATCGGTCTTGCCGCTCTCTTCTGGGCTCGCCGTTTTGGCGCCGCCCGGACCTATGTCATCGAAAAAGTCCCTGAACGGCGCGCTATTGCTGAAACGATGGGGGCCACTGGCGTCTTCCTGCCCGAGGCTCCCTCCAGCGGTGACGGCTTTGCCCGCCATTATGGCGCATTGCCGATGGGGGAAGCGGCTGATGTGGTGGTAGAATGCGTGGGCCGCCCCGGCATGCTCATGGCGGCTGCCGCCTACGCGCGGCATGGCGCACGGCTGGTTTCCCTGGGCTATTGCTTTGGCGACGATCCGATCGTTCCGGCTGGTCTCGGTATGCGCGAATTACAGCTCCTTTTCCCGCAGCTCTATACGCGCGGCGAATTCGAAATGTCGGTCAACGTGCTGGACGCGGGCGCTGTCGAACCTCGCCACATGGTAACTGATGCAATCGGGTTGGACGCCGTGCCGGAAATGTTCGAATCTCTGCGCACGTCTCCGCGTCAGTGCAAGGTGATGATCTCGCCATTTCAGTAAGGCAGGCGGCCAGCTTGCGCTATCCCACAGGAGCGCAAGCCCTGGCCTTGCCGGGGCCGACGTGGTGTAGGCCGGCCCGCCTCGCCGGCCTGTACTTAGAAAAGATCAGCCATCTGCCGGATCGGATCCTTTCCGTCCCAGCCCCTTGCCGCCTGCTTCATCTGTTCATAGACATCGAAAATCCGTGCAGCGGGACCGACCATCTTTTTGGTCTCCAATATTTCGATGAAATGGCCCAGCCGCTCGCGCGCATCGACATAGCAGAAGCGGATGCGGTCGTCGCCCGCGAGGGACACGCCTTTATAGGTCGCCAGCTCGCCGGCCTGTTGATAACGGGCGACGATCGCATCATAATCCTCGTCACTTTTGACGTAGCTGTGGTGGAAGATTTCGCGTCGTCCGCCGATTCCCTCGGCATAGATGGAATGCTCCCCGGCCGGCACCTGGAGCAGTTCGATCTGCAGGTCGCCCTTGTACCCGAAAGCGACCTGTATCTTGTCATAATGCGCCGGTTTGCCCTGGTAGGTCAGGTCGTACAGCGGGAATTCGGCGAAAAAGAACGGACCGACCCCGTCCCTTGCGACCATGTCGAGCGCCGTAGCCTCCATGTCCTGCGTCGAGTAGGCGACTTGGGAAACTTCGGTCATCAATCCTCTCCTTGCTCTTGCGAAGGTAGAGTAGCAGCAGCGGTTCGCCGGTCTTAGTCCGGTGGGACGTTGGCTGCGCGATCCATGCGGATAAACCGGCATGATAGCTCGAACGTTCCGACTGAAGGAGATGAAGGTGTCAAAGAATGTGGGCAGCGTCTTGATCAAGGGTGGTCAGGTCATCGACGGCACGGGTGCGCCTGCATTCGTGGCGGACGTTCGCTTGGCGGACGGCCGCATTGTCGAGGTCGGCCCCGATCTGGCGACGGGAGCCTCCCAAGTGTACGACGCATCGGGCTGTTATGTCAGCCCCGGCTTCATCGACACGCACACCCACTATGACGGCTCGCTGTTCTGGGATCCGGCGTGCGACCCCATATTGCAGCATGGCGTGACGACCGTCCTGATCGGCAACTGCTCGCTCGGTCTCGCCCCGGTTCGCAAGGAAAATGTGTCCGATCTCGCTACGATCTTCAGCTATATCGAGGATCTGCCGAAGGACACGTTCGAACAGGAAATTCCCTGGACCTGGGAGAATTTCGACGAATATGCCGCCGAGATGCGCAGCCGCCGGTTCGGTGTGAATGTCGCGTCGCTCGTCAGCCATTCTCTGCTGCGCACCTTTGAACTCGGACATGACGCCTGGACCCGCGCCTCCAACGACGAAGAGATCGGCCGGATCACCGCCAATTTCGACTCCGCCATGGCGGCGGGCGCCTTCGGCATTTCCAGTTCGCGGTTCGACCGCAATCCTCAGGGCGATCTGGTTCCCAGCTTCCATGCCGATGAAAAGGAACTGGCCGGGATATTCAGCGTAGCCCAGAAATATAACGGCGTGTTTCAGGTGATCCCGGACATGGGCAGCCTGGATCAGCAAGAGAAGGATCTGCGCGAATATTGCGGCTATTCCATCGCGCATGGCGGTGTGCCGGTGCTGTCGAACGGCATCTACCAGCGTCCCGATGACCCCGACTATCATCCCCGGTTGATGAACATGGCCAAGGAAGAGCGGGCCAAGGGCGCCAACTTCCATTTCCTGGCCTCGCCGCGATCCATCGAATTGCTGGTGAACTTCCACCAGGCGATGGTCTTCATCTATGTGCCCAGCTGGAATGCCGTGGTGCAGCCGGACATGCCGATCGAGGAAAAGCGCAGGCGTCTGTCCGACCCTGAATGGCGGGCCCAGGCGCGCGCCGACTGGGATGCCGTTAAGGAGGGCTTTCCGAGCGGCGGCATGATCCGCGGCTTCCGGATCGTGAAGGTCGGCAAAGCGGAATATGAGGATTATATCGGCAAGACGTTCGACGTCGTCCTGAACGAGCGCGAGGGCCATCCGTCCGACATTCTGGCCGACTGGGTGCTGGAAAATGATTTCGAGCCGGAGTTCGTCTATCCCTTCACCAACACGGACGACCAGATCGTCGGGCAGTTGCTGGCGGCGGACGAGAGCATCATCAGCGCCAGCGACGCTGGTGCGCATATTGGCATGTTCGACGGCGCGGGCGACACCACGCTCGTCCTGACCCGCCATGTGCGCGATCGTCCCGACATGACGCTGGAAACGGCGGTGAAGCGCATGTCGCTCGATCAGGCGCTCATACTCGGGCTGAAGGATCGCGGCGTCATCGCAGAAGGCGCGATTGCGGACATCGCCGTCTTCGACCTCGACAAGCTGCACTGGGATGTCGAGAAGAAGGTGCACGATGTTCCGGGCGGAAAGGCGCGGTTCCGGCGCCCGGTGGGTGGCTTCCGCTACACGTTCGTCAATGGGGTTCTGGCGCAGCAGGACGGCGAATTCACCGGCGAACTGGCCGCCCGTTTCCTCGATGCGAGCGATCGCGTAGCGGCCTGAACCAGATGAAAAAATGGCGGAATCGCTGATTCCGCCATTTTCATGTCGCTGCTCGATTTGCGACGGCTCCCGGAGCTTGCTCTCCGGCCTGAAGAAGGGTGGGGCATGGACTCAGGACTGGACGGCCAGGTTGCGATCGTGACGGGCGGCGCGTCGGGCATAGGGCTCGCGACAGCCCGAACCCTGGCAGCATCGGGCGCCCGGGTCTGGATCGCGGATATAGATGAAAGCGGAAGTGTCGATGCGCAGGCATCGCTGCGCCGAGAGGGTTTTGATTGTTTCATCAGGTCAGTCGACATGGGAGACCCCATCAGCATCGCGGCGCTGGCGGAAGATGTCATCGAACAGGAAGGCGGCATCGACCTTGTCGTGAACAACGCGGTGCGGACCGATGATCGCGACAGGCAGGTCGCCGATATAGACGCGTCATTATGGCATGGGTTGCTGGCGGCCAATCTGATCGGACCAGCGCTGTTGTCGCGCGCCGTCATACCCTCGATGATCGATCGTGGCGGCGGCGCCTTCGTCCATGTCGCCTCGGTCGGCGGCCTGCGCGGGGAAGATACCAGGACCTGTTACGGCACGGCAAAGGCGGGTCTGCTTGGCCTGTCACGATCGATCGCGGTGCAATATGGCAAACAGGGCATCAGGAGCAATTGCATCGCGCCCGGTCTGGTGATGACGCCGGCGGCACAGACGGCATTTGATCCGGCAATGCTGGACATGCTGCGGCATCATCATATGACGGCGGAGCTTGGGACTGCTGACGGAATTGCTAAGGCGATCACCTTTCTCCTGTCGCCCGCCGCCGCTTTCCTGACCGGGCATGTTCTCGTGATGGACGGCGGCTTTTCGGTTGCCACCCCCATTGTGCCGGCCTTCCGGAGCATGGGGCAGGACGGATGACGATCCTTCGCCCCTTTGTCATCGATGTGGAGCAGGCCACGCTCGACCGGATCGACCGCAAGCTCGCCGACAGCCGCATCGGCTATGCGCCGCAGGACGACCGGGACTGGCGCTATGGCACCGACGCTTCCTGTCTTCGCGCCTTCGTCGATCATTGGCGCAACGATTATGACTGGCGGGCGCAGGAAGCGATGCTGAACCGCTGGCCGCAGGCGCTGGCCGAGGTGGATGGGGTGCTGCTGCACTTCTATCATATTCCCGCACCGGGCGGCGGGGACGGACGACTGCCCATTCTGCTTATGCATGGTTGGCCGGGTTCGATCGTCGAGTTTCAGGCTGTCATCCCCCTTCTTCTGGATGCGGGCTATCCGCTCGTCGTGCCTTCCATTCCCGGCTTTGGATGGTCCGGCAAGCCGCCTCGCCCCTTGGGGGAAAAGGCCATGGCCGCGCTGATGCGCGGGCTGATGGTGGATGTTCTGGGATATCCCCGCTTCCATGTGCAGGGCGGCGATTTCGGATCGCTGGTCGCGACGCAGCTGGGCATCTGGCATGCCGATGCCGTTGCCGCCCTCCACCTCAACTTCTACCTTCCCGACGGTCCCGGAACATCGGCCGATCCGGAAGTGCAAGCCTATTGGCAACAGCTCGCATCGCTCACCTATCCCGAATCGGGCTATCTGCATCAGCAGGGGACGAAGCCGCAGACATTGGCGCTCGCGCTGCACGACAATCCCCTCGGTTGGGCGGCATGGACGCTGGAAAAATTTCATGGATGGAGCGACTGGCGAAGCACGGGGACGAACGGTTTCCAGACCGACCAGCTGATTACCAACATGATGACCTATCTTGTCACGGACTCGGTGATTTCATCGATCTGGATGTATCATGGCTCGTCCCATGAAGAGGGCAAGGAGGGACGGGTCGAGGTGCCGACGGCGATCGCGCGCTTTCCCGGCGAATTTTATCCGCTGGCCGACCGGTCGCTGGCGGCGCGTCGCTATAATATCGTGCGCTGGACAGAGATGGCCGCCGGCGGGCATTTCGCCGCGATGGAAGCGCCGGAGGCGTTTGCGGCCGACCTCATCGCTTTTCTGGACTGCCAGCCGGATTGATCCGACTATGGGAAACGCGCTGGGATTCACGACGCTTCTCTATGGTGCACCGCGCACCTACGGTCTTAGCCTTACCTATCATTTTGATTGAGGCAGGGGAGGGGTTTCGGACGGGCGGCCTCTTCCGGCGAACGGGCCGCCGCCAGGGCTTCCGTTCTCGTGAAGGATAATCACATGCGGAGTACGGGAAAGCCCGCTCATCGGCTCACCATATAGTCCGTTCGGCCTAAAGCGATGGCGAGCGCCGGTGGTAAATTCGACGCATCATCTCCAGTGTCATGGAGAGATAGAAATGGG
>DASULD010000033.1:0-10303 GCA_036278355.1 Sphingobium sp. | reverse complement strand
CGTGCTGCGCATGACCGAACCGGCGCGCGTCATGGGTGAAACCGGCTTCATCGACGCGATCCAGGCCTATGACCGGCTGTCCCCGGACATGCAGAAACGCATCGAGGGGCTGGAGGTCGTTTACGAATTCAACCCCGATTTCTGTTCCGGTCAATTCGGCTTCCCCACCGACATAGAACGCCTTGACGTCGGCGCGACGGTCAAGGCGGGAGCGAAGTACAACTTCCCGCCGGTCGTTCATCCGTTGGTGATCACCCAGTTGGAAACGGGTCGGAAGGTACTGAAACTTTCGCCCATGCATGCCCGCTATGTGCTGGGCATGGACAAGGCCGAGAGTGACGCGCTGCTGACGGAACTGGCGGCGCATCTGGGCGACCCGGCCTATTCCTATTTCCACAAATGGCAGGAAAATGACATGGTCGTCTGGGACAATTGGCGGATCGTCCATTCCGCCAATGGCGTTCCGCTCGACTGCAAGCGCAGTGCCCGCCGCACCACCATCGCGGGCGATTACAAGGTCGGCCGTTATCTCGACCCTACGCTCGACCGAGACCGCGAAGTGAAGCGGCTGGTCGACTGACGCCATGAAGGCCGCTGTCCTTCGCGCCGTCGGAGGGCGGCTGTCGGTCGAGGATGTAACATTGGGCGATGTCGGGCCGCGCGAGGTCCGCATCGCCAATCGCGCGGTCGGCGTGTGCCATTCGGACCTTCATTTCGCGGAAGGGCATGTGCCCCACCCCCTGCCCACCATCCTGGGGCATGAGGCGGCGGGCATTGTGCTGGCCGTGGGGAGCGAGGTCCGGTCGGTCAGACCGGGCGATCCTGTTGTGAGTTGCCTGTCCGCCTTTTGCGGCCATTGCGCCGACTGCACGACCGGACGCCTGGCGCTGTGCGGCACGGGGGAAACCAAGCGCGCGGACGACGCGCCCGCACGCCTGTCGATCGACGGCGAACGCGTACATCAGTTCCTCAATCTGTCCGCCTTCGCGCAGGAAATGCTGGTGCACGAAAATGCCTGCGTCGCAATATCGCGCGACATGCCGTTCGACCGGGCGGCCCTGCTGGGTTGCGCGGTCGTTACCGGCGCGGGCGCAGCGATCAACAGCGCGGGGGTTCGGCCGGGGCAGACTGTGGCCGTCATCGGCTGCGGAGGCGTGGGACTGTCGGCGATCAACGGCGCGGCGATCGCGGGGGCGGCACGAATCATCGCGATCGACCGTCAGCCCGCCAAGCTGGGCTTGGCTCGCCGCTTCGGCGCGACGGACTGCGTGGAGGCGTCCGACGATCTGGTCGGCGACATTATAGAAATGACGCAAGGCGGCGTCGATCACGCGATCGAGGCGATCGGGTTGAAATCAACGGTCGAAAGCGCCTTCGCCATGTTGCGTCCAGGCGGCACCGCCACGGTCGCAGGCATGATGCCGCCGGGCGTGAAGGTGGAAGTGGACGGATTCGCCCTCCTGGGCGAGCGACGGTTGCAGGGATCCAATATGGGTTCGAACCATTTTCCGGTCGATATACCGCGCTATGCCGATTTCTATCTGCGCGGTCGGCTTAACCTCAACGATCTGGTGGCGCGGCATATCACGCTCGACGCCATAGATGACGCCTTCGACGCGCTGCGCGATGGCGCGACCGCCCGATCCGTGGTGATGTTCGCGTGACCGCGCAGGTCCATCCCAGCATCTGCCGCCTGTGCACGGCCTATTGCCCGATCCAGGTAACGGTGGAGGATGGTCGCGTAACCAAGGTCATCGGCAACCCCCGCGCTCCGCTCTATGGCGGCTATAGCTGTCCCAAGGGGCGCGCTCTGCCCGAACAGCATCATGGCGCGCAGCGGTTGCTTCACAGCCTGAAGCGCGGACCGGAGGGTTTCGGAGCGATCCCTTCCGGACAGGCGATGGACGAGATCGCCGATAGGCTGAACGCGATCATCGCCGAACATGGTCCCCGCTCTGTGGCGATGTATGTCGGAATGGGGCTGGTCCCCTTCGTCGCATCCACGGCCATCGCGGCGGGATGGCTGAACGGCATCGGATCGCCCATGTTCTTCACCGCAGGTTCGATTGACAAGCCGGGCATCCTCATTGCGCTCGCCCATCACGGCATGTGGCAGGCGGGTCAACCGCATTTCGATACGGCCGATGCCTGGCTGCTGGTCGGCATCAATCCGGTGATCAGCAAATCACCGGGCTTTCCGGGACAAAATCCCGGACGCGTTCTCAAGGACATGGAAAAGGCGCAGGCAAAGCTGATCGTCATCGATCCGCGTGTCACCGAAACTGCCAGGCGCGCCCACATCCATATGCAGGCCCGGCCCGGAGAGGATGCAGCCATCCTGGCGGGAATGATCCGTATCATCCTGACGGAAAAGCTGGAAGACAGGGAATTCGTTGAGGCCAACACGCAAGGCGTGGCTGCGTTGAGAGAGGCGGTGGAGCCATTCACCGCTGACTATGTCGCCCGGCGCGCGGATATTTCGGAAGCGGATCTGGCGGCGGCGGCGCGCATATTCGCGGGCGCGCGCAATGCCGGGGTGAGTTGCGGCACCGGACCCAGTTTCGCGACCCATTCCACGCTGACCGAATATCTCGCGCTTTGCCTTGCCAGCCTTTGCGGACATTGGGCACGGGAGGGCGATCTTCTGGCCAAGCCCAATGTGCTGTTGCCCGCCTATGAAGCGCGTGCCCAACCCTGGCCCCCGTTCCAGGCCTGGGGCTTCGAACCACGCCTGCGCGTCCGGGGTTTGGGTGGATGCGCCAGCGGCCTGTCGGCGGCCGCTCTGGCCGATGAGATCCTTATGCCCGGATCGGGGCAGGTGAAGGCACTGATCGTGGCGGGGGGCAACCCGATGATGGCCTGGCCCGACCAGAACCGCGCCTTTGCGGCGCTCAATACGCTCGACCTGCTGGTCACCGTGGATACGGAGATGACCGCCACGGCCGAACTTTCCCATTATGTGATCGCGCCCCGGCTGACGCTGGAAACACCGATGACAACCTATATGCCCGAGAGCGTCAAATATTACGGCACGACGCGCGGCTTCCCCGACCCTTATGCCGCCTATACGCCGGCGCTGATAGAACCGCCCGCCGGCAGCGACGTTATGGAGGACTGGGAATTCTTCTGGGGACTGGCGGAGCGCATGGGCACGCGAATCGACGCTACCCTGCGCTATGGCAACGGCCCGCAGGCCGAGGCGCCGCCCATGACCTTCACGCTCGATCCCGCCGGCCCGAAACCGACCACGGATGAATTGATCGAACTGTCATGCCGGGGATCCCGCATTCCGCTGGAGCGCGTGAAGCAATATCCCGACGGCCAGATTTTCGAAAGCGATCAGCGCGTGCTGCCCCGTGCCGCCGGGAATGACGACCGCCTCGAACTTGCCGCCCGGCCCATGGTGGAGGAACTGGCGGAGCTGTTGGCCGAGGATAGCCGCGCCATTGAAGCGGACTATCCGTTCCGGCTGCTGCCCCGGCGCACGAACAATATCCTCAACAGCTTTGGCCGGCGGATCAACAGGCTGGCCGGTGACGGAGTGAACCCTGCCTATATGCATCCCGACGATCTGACGGATCTCGCCCTCGGGGAGGGCGATTGCGTGACGATCCAATCCCCGCATGGCCAGATCCAGGGCATCGTCGCGGCTGAAGCGGCCTTGCGACGCGGCACCATATCCATGGCCCATGGCTTCGGCGCCAACCCCGGATCGGACGATCCGCTGAATCTTGGCGCCAACACCGGGCGGCTGATTTCCGTGGAGGACGGCTACGATCCCGTAACTGGCCTTCCCCGCATGGGTGGCATCCCTGTCCGTATAGTGCCGCAACAATCCGGGAAGCCCATGACACTGCCAATGGGCACCTTCGTCGAACAATAGCCATTCAACGAGAGAACCAAGCGTCCAGCGTCGAAGAGCCGCGCGGGAGCCTCAGGCCCAGCCGCGCAAGAACCGTTCCGCGATTTCCCGTGCACGGCCTGGGCGGCGGACAAAGGCGATATCATCCACCATCACGCGGAAGCCGTGCGTGATGAGTCCCTGCAGATCGAAAGCGGCATCCTGCGGATCGCCCGGGCGCAATACGCCCCTTGCCATCAACTGCTCGAAATAATCGCTGATCGGACGAAAGCCCATATAGGCATTGGCCAGCAGCTGCGCGCCCAGATGGGGAAAGTCGCGCCCTTCGCCCACGGCGATCTGGAGCAGCGTTCGTCCCAACGGATGGCACACCGCGACCTCCGTATAGGTAGTGACGAACCGCTCGATCGTGCCCAACGGATCTTCGAGGTCGAGTTCCAGCGCCCACAGACCGGAACGCACCGCTTCCATACTGCGATGGATCAGGGCGGTGAACAGCCCCTCCTTGTTGCCGAAGCGGCGGTAAATGGTGGTCTTGCTGACGCCGGAACGTTCAACCAGCCGGTTGAGATTGGTTCCGCCGAAGCCGGTCAGCGCAAACTCCTCCAGCGCGATGTTGAGCAGCCGATCGATGCGCCGGTCCACCTCGGCACGCGGCAGACGCCCGCCCTGCCAGCGCCCGCCCGCGCGTTGTCCTGCCGCCATGGTTTCGCCACTCATCCTGCGCGGATAACCCGACGGGGCAGCCAAACCAAGAGGGCGGCCCGACATTGGCGCGCTGCTTGATCATTTTGGCCGGATAGCGATGCCAGCGTCTTTCGCGCGAAAGGTCCCCATCGTCACGTCATACAGGACAGAAGCATCGCTTATCTGAAATGTGCTATGATGGAAAAGGAGCTCGCTTGGCACAGGACCCGCCATGAGTCACTTTCCGGCAAGTGACAGGATGCAACGGCCGCCCAAAGACGGCGTTGCGATCATATTACTCCATCAAACGCACCGCCGAGACCAAGCTGAGAGGAAGCGCCATGCCCGATTATGACCTGATCATCCGGGGGGGTAAGATATATGATGGCAGCGGTGGAGAGCCCTTCCTTGCCGACGTCGCCATCAACGGCGGGGTGATCGCCGCGGTCGGCGAGGTGCAGGGCAGCGCAAAGGAGGAGATTGACGCATCGGACCGTATCGTCACTCCGGGCTTTGTCGACGTGCACACCCATTATGACGGGCAGATCACCTGGGAAAACAGATTGGCCCCATCTTCCGACCATGGCGTGACGACGGTAGTCATGGGCAATTGCGGCGTCGGCTTCGCCCCCTCGCGTCCCGAGCACCGCAAGCTGATGATCAAGCTCATGGAAGGCGTTGAGGACATTCCCGAAGTCGTCATGACCGAAGGCGTGCCGTTCAACTGGGAAACCTTCCCGGAATATCTGGATGCGCTGGAACAACGCGAAAGCGACATCGATTTCGCCGCGCAATTGCCGCACAGTCCGCTGCGCGTCTACGTCATGGGCGAGCGCGGCGCCAATCTGGAGCCGCCGACGCAAGAGGATCTGGCGGAGATGCGCCGCCTGACCGCAGAAGCGGTTGAGGCGGGAGCCCTTGGCGTCACCACGTCGCGCAGCTATGCGCACCAGTTCCGCGACGGTCGCCCGGCCCCTTCGGTCAAAAGCGAGGATCAGGAAGTGCTGGCGCTCGCCCAGGGACTGCGCGATGCCGGCAAGGGCGTTTTCCAGATGGTGCCCAGCTATGACGTGACGGCAGCAGAGCGCATGGACCTGCTGGACGACATTGCGCGGACGTCGGGGCGGCCGGTTTCCTTCACTTTCATGCAGACGCCCAATGGCGAAGGCGACTGGCAGGAAATGGTGGCCCGGCTGGAGAACTCCAAGAACGAGGGACTGGAAGTGCGCGGTCAGATCATTCCGCGTCCGACCGGCGCCCTTCTGGGCCTTGAACTCTCCATGCATCCCTTCTCCTTCAATCCCAGCTTCCGCGAGATCGAACATTTACCGCTGGAGGAAAAGGTGGAACGGATGCGCGATCCCGCGTTCCGCAAGAAGCTGATCGCCGAGGAACCGACCGATCCGCAGGCCTTTTTCGTCTATGTCATCTCCGACCTGGATTCCATGTTCGTATTGGGCAATCCGCCGAACTATAATCCGCGCAGCGACGAGAGCATCGGCGCCCGCGCCCGCGCCATGGGCGTCGATCCCAAGGAATTGATCTACGACGCATTGCTCCAGCGCGACGGGCGGGAGGTGCTTTATCGGCCGCTCGGCAATTCGGAGGGCGAAAAGTTCGAAAGTTCCGGCCGCAATCTGGTGAAGAATGACCGGACCTTCCCGGCGCTGGGCGATGGCGGCGCGCATTACAGCATGATCTGCGACGCTGCCTATACCACCTATTTCCTGACCTACTGGGTGCGCGACGCGAAGGGCGACAAGGGGGTCGAATTGCCCTATGCCGTGCGAAAGCTGACCTACGAACCCTCCCATGCCGTCGGCCTGCGCGATCGCGGCCTGATCAGGCCGGGTTACAAGGCGGATCTCAATGTCATCGACATGGAAAGGCTCCACCTTTACGCGCCGCATGTCGTCTACAATCTGCCGACGGGCGGCCGCCGTCTGCAACAGCGGGCGGACGGCTATGACGCAACCATCGTGAGCGGCGTGGTAACCTATCGCAACGGCCGCTCCACGGGCGCCCTGCCCGGCCGCCTGGTGCGCGGCGGCAGGGAAGCGCCGAAGGTCGCGTCCGCAAAGAAGCTGGAACCTGCCTGACGGGATCGGCGGCGAAGCGGATCGGCCGTCTCGCCCGCCCGCGGACCATCAGCGCAAAGGTAATCGCATGACCGAACTTACGCCCGATATGATCGCCTTCCTTCAGGAAATGAAGGATCGCACCGCCATCCAGGATTGCCTGCTGCGCTACACGCGCGGCGTCGACCGGCACGACCGCGAACTCATGCTTTCCGCCTATTGGCCCGACGCCTTCGACGACCATGGCGTTGCGGAAGGCTATGCCGCGGACTTCGTCGACTGGGCAATCGGATGGCATGGCGAGTTCCAGACAAAGCATCATCACGCGATCAGCAACCATACGGTGGAGATCGATGGCGACACGGCGCATGGCGAAACCTATTACACTTTCTGGGGCGAGAATAAGGACGCGCCGCCTCAGCTCAGCTTCGGCCGCTATGTGGACCGGTTTGAAAAGCGCGACGGCGAGTGGCGTATCGCCGACAGGGTCTGCGTCAATGAGATGACGGCGACGCTGACGGCGGCAGAGATTCCGGACGAATGGAAAGCCCGTATTTTCAGCACGGGGCCCAACCGGCGCGACAAGGGGGATATTTCCTATGCCCGGCCGCTGGTCCTCAAGGCAAAGGACGGTTGATTGTCTTCCCCGCCCGGCTGAAGATATAGACAGGGCAAGTTCAACATCTGATCGAAGGATATTGCATGACCGCACGGACCGTCGTCGTCACCGGCGCTTTCGGGATATTGGGCAGCGCCGTCGCCTCTGCCTTCGCAGCGGCGGGCGACAGGGTGGCGCGGGTTGATTATGCCTCCGCTCCTGCCGAGACCCCGGCGGGCTGCCTCGATTTCGGCGGCATCGACCTGACTGACTATTCCGCGACGCAGAAGCTGGTGACCGAGATCGTAGCATCGCTGGGATCGATCGACGTGCTGGTCAACGTCGCGGGCGGCTTCATATGGGAGACGCTGGCCGACGGAGGCAGCGCGACATGGAACCGCATGTTCGCGATGAACGCAACGACCTGCGTCAACATGACCAAGGCGGCTCTTCCGGAACTGGAGAAGGCGAGACAGGCCCGCATCATCAACATCGGCGCGGGCGGAGCCCTTGTCGCTGCGGCAGGCATGGGCAGCTATGCCGCATCGAAAATGGCCGTCCACAAGCTGACCGAGAGCCTGGCCGCCGAACTGGCCGGCAAGGACATCACCGTGAACGCGGTCCTGCCCAGCATCATCGATACACCAACCAATCGCGCCGACATGCCCGATGCGGACTTCAGCCAATGGGTGCAACCGGCCGCCATCGCCGAGGTTATCCAGTTCCTTGCTTCCCCGGCTGCGCGAGCGATCAGCGGCGCGCTGATCCCCGTGGCTAAGGGCGGCTGAAACGCTCCGTTCTGCGACCAGCGGACATGATCGCCCGCTGGTCCATCAAATGATCTCGAACAGAGCGGCCGCGCCCATGCCGCCGCCGATGCACATGGTGATGACGGCGTTCTTCGCGCCCAGCCGCTTGCCCGCCAGCAGGGCATGGCCGGTCATGCGCGATCCGGTCATGCCGAAGGGATGCCCGATCGAGATGGCGCCCCCGTCGACATTGACGCGAGCAGGGTCGATGCCCAGCCGGTCGATGCAATAGAGCGCCTGGCTGGCATAAGCCTCGTTCAGCTCCCAAAGATCGATGTCCGACACGGAAAGTCCCAGCCGGTCGAGCAGCTTCGGCACGGCGAAAACCGGGCCGATGCCCATTTCGTCCGGCTCGCATCCGGCGACCTGCATGCCCCTGTAGAGGCCCAGGATCGGCAGGCCGCGCCGCGCGGCCTCGTCCGCGTCCATGATGACGCATGCGCTGGAACCGTCGGACAGTTGGCTGCAATTGCCCGCCGTCACCGATCCGCCTTCGAACAGGGGCTTGAGGCGCGCAAGCCCCTCCATATCCGTGCCAGGCCGGTTGCATTCGTCCTGCGTCAGCGTGACCTCTTCCTGGCCCGTGACGGCAAGAGCCTTGTCGACGACATTCTTCATCGCGGTGATCGGCACGATCTCGTCATCGAACCAACCCTTCTCCTGGGCCGTCGCCGTGCGCGCCTGGCTCGACATCGCGAATGCATCCTGCGCTTCGCGGCTGACGCCATAGCGGCGGGCCACGATATCGCCGGTCAGGTTCATGGCCATATAGATTTCGGGCTTATGTTCGAGCAGCCACTCGTCCTTGTTGCGGAAGACATTGCGGTGCGGATCGACGAGGCTGACCGTTTCCACGCCGCCGGCCACATAGACGCCGCCTTCCCCACCACGGATCCGCTGCGCGGCGATCGCGATCGTCTGCAGTCCGGACGAGCATTTGCGGTCGAGGGTCATGCCGCACACGCTGATCGGCAGCCCCGCGCGCAACGCAGCCTGACGCGCGATGTTCGAGCCTACTGCGCCTTCGCATCGAGCAGAACCCAGCAGCACGTCATCGATTTCCTCTGGGTCGATCCCCGCACGTTCCACGGCCGCGCGGATCGAGTGCGCCGCCAGCGTCGCGCCATGAATATTGTTGAGCGCCCCCCGGTGCGCCTTGCCGATCGGCGTACGCGCCGTAGCGACGATCGCTGCATCCTGCATGCCCGAAATCTCCCGTCAGAAGCTGACGAGCACATAGGGTTTGAGCCGGCCGCTTTCCATAAGGCGGCCGCCTCATCACGTCTTTGATGAAGCGAGGGGGCTTGCTTGACCCAGCCCTTCCGCGTCCACAAACAGGTGTGATTCCGAAGCAGGGAGCGCTTCACAATGACCATTACCGTCGAAAAGCGGGGTCCGGTCGCGATCGTCACGCTGGACCGCCCACAGACAAAAAATGCCATCACCCAGGAAATGCGCGGAAAACTATATGGCGCGTTCGAAGATATCGCCATGGACCATGACGTCCGCGCCGTGATCCTGACGGGCGCCGGTGGCGACTTCTGTTCCGGCATGGACGTGACCGCCATGGGCAAGGGCGGCGTCACCGGCTCGATGGACCGGATGTATACTCTCAATCGCATCGCCAAGGCCATCCATTCGCTCAAGAAGCCCACGATCGCAGCGGTGCCGGGCATATGTGTCGGCGTCGGTTTCTCCTATGCGCTCGCCTGCGACATCGTGCTGGCTGGCGAACAGGCCCGCTTTGCCGCCATATTCCGCAATATCGCCCTGGCGCCCGATGGCGGTCTTGTCTGGCACCTCCGGCAGTTGCTGGGCGTGCAAAAGGCGAAGGAACTGGTCTATTCCGGCCGTATCATCCGTGCGGACGAAGCGGTGGCGGCGGGCATCGCCTATGAGAAGGTCGCCCAGGATTCCCTGATGGACCGGGCCATGGAGCTGGCGGAAAGTTTCGCATCCGGCCCCACCATTGCCATGGGGATGGCCAAGCGGCAGTTCGAACTGAGCTGGAACACCGGCTTTGAGCAATATCTGGAGCTGGAAGCCGCAATTCAGCCTCTAATGAGCCGAACAGAGGACCATGAGGAAGGGCTGCTCGCCTTCCGCGAAAAGCGCAAGCCGCAGTTCAAGGGCGAGTGACGCACATGCTCCAGCCCGAAGCGGAATGGCGGGCGCACCTCGCGGAGGGGCGTTTCATGATACAGCGCAGCCGGTCGACTGGAGGCTATGTCTTCTACCCCCGTGTCGCCGAACCCGGCACGGGCGCCGA
>DASULD010000032.1:0-8526 GCA_036278355.1 Sphingobium sp. | reverse complement strand
TGAGCTGGGCGCGATCACGCTCGACAAGGGCCGCATGATCATCCACTGAGGCGAGATGCTGACGGCTGTCGGTGAGCCCGTCAGCCTTCGGTAAGGGAAGGCGCTTTCAAACGCGCGCGAGTGCGAGCGGCCCGCATCATGTGGCCGATGCCCAGGAAGCCAAGGATCATCATCGCCCAGGTCGCGGGCTCGGGCACAGCTGTGGTAGGGGTCCCCGGCGTAACGGGATTTTTGTCCGGATCGGGATCGGTGCGCGGATCACCAGATTTCGTGTCTCCACCGGGATCAGTAGTCTTGTCCGAGGGGGGCGTGCCAAGATAGCTCGGGTCGGATTGCGGGGGTGACGCCGATTGGGGCGGGGACCCGGGCAGGTCAGGCGTATCGATCGTCAGGTCGCCAGTACCCAGCGGAATGAAATCAACATCTGGCCCGGCATACAGAAGTGGCCGAGGCGCCAACCCAATATCTTCGAGGGGTTGTGCCGAAATGACGTTGCGCCCATTGGCCGCTTCGGGGCGACGGCCCAGATCCGCGAAAAAGGCCGATCCCATGCGATCGCGCAGGGAAAGCTGCGACAGCCCAAGATCGCCAGGTTCCTGCAGCGTGGCGAACACGCCGGGCAGTCCGCTTCCAAGCTGGAACATCGCGCGCTCGCTGCGCGAAGACAAGACGACCAGTGCTACGCCGAGCGCGAGGCTCCCAATGGTTAATCTCTGCCGCCGTCTTTCCCGGGTCAATAAAGTGACAGTAGCGCCGTCCATAGCTTAAACAGTCCCACGATTTAGCTGAAAACGCTACAATATTCGTGGTTAAGTAACTGTTAACGCGGGCTTTAACCTCGTTTGCTCGCCCTAAATGATTCAAATTGGGCGCTTTTTATGGTTAACCAAAAAGAAACGCCGCCTTCCGCGCTCCTACTGGGCAAGGCCCGGAACAATGGTCGAAGTCTGCGTCGCGGTGTCGACGGTGCGCGTGGAAACCTGCTTTGCCGGCGGACCGAAATCGAAGTCGATGATCTTGCCCCGCACCGCTTTATAGTTGACGTTGGGATCGTAGAGCTGACCAACATTGAGGTTGAGGTCGCGTGCTTCGGCGTGTCCCATCGCCGCAAGCAGCGAGAAACCGGCGACATAGGCGTTGCGCTGGGCATCGGCATACTCGACCTGCGCGTTCAACAGATCGCGCTGGGTATCCAGGATGTCGAGAATGGTACGCGTCCCTGCGGTATTTTCGGCCCTTACGCCTTCCAGCGACAATCTGGCCGATCCAACCGCCTGCCGGGTGGATTCGATCGCCTGCAACGACGCCTGCCAGGTCGCATATGCCGCGCGAGCCTGGGATATGACGTCGCGCTCTGTGGCGATCACCTGTTCCAGCGCGGCCGATTCACGCGCGGTCGCCTGCCGCGCGAGCGCTCCGGGGCGTCCGCCCTGATAGATCGGGATGGTGATCTGGACGCCGACAGCGGCGGATTTCGACGAGCCGACCCCCTGGGCGATCGTTTCGGTGTTGAGGTAATCGACATAATCGCCCGCCGCGAAGGCCGACAATCGAGGCGCGATCTGTCCCTTGGCGGCGTTGGCCTCATACCGGAGGGCCTGGCGCGTGGCCTGCGCGGCCAATATGTCCGGGTTGTCCTGTAACGCGACCTGCACGGCGACTTCGGGGGATGCAGGCATTCCCGGCAGCGGCGGCGGCGCCTCCAGCGTGTCGGGGGCGCTTCCCACCAGCTGGATGTAGCGCTCCTTCGCTGTGATCAGCCGGGCCTCGGCCGCCTGCAGGCTCGCGCGGGCCAGGGCCAGGCGGGATTCCGACTGGGCGACGTCCGTGCGGGTCAGGTCGCCGACCTCGAAACGGTCGCTGCTTGCTTGAAGGTTGACGTCCAGCGCGTCCACATTCTGCCGGTTGAAGGTAACGACGGCGCTGCTGGCGAGTACGTCGAGATAGGCGGCGACCACGGCCGCGAACACGGAGGATTCGGTCGCGCGCAGATCCTGCTGCCCGGCCTCCACATTCTTTCGGGCGGACCGGATGGAGTTCCTGACGATGCCGCCCTGATAGATGGGCACGTTTACGGACGCTTGCGCGCTGACGTTGCGCTTGGGCGTCAGGCCGGGCAGGTCGCGATGCAGCTGCTCTTCATACACGCCCGAAACGCCTGCGTTCGGTCTCCCGTCCGCCTTGGCCAGCGGCACTGTTTCATCCGTGGCCCGCAAATCGGCGCGGGCGGCATTCAGCGTCGGGTTGGTGACATAGGCCTTGGCCAGCGCCTCCTGCAGCGTTTCGGCGTGGACAGGCTGTGCGGCCAGCACGAGGGCGACGGCGGAAAGGGCGGGGCCTGGGTGACGCGTCATCTTGGGCATTACGATTTCCCCCCTTCAGGATTGGCATCGCCGCCACGATTCAGGTGGCCGCTCGCGGAGGGAAGTAGCATCCCGCCCGCCATAATCAAACAAACATTGCGCCATTATGCTGCTGTTGCGGGCGCTTCTTCCCGGGCAACCTGCGCCCGCGTGACCGCCCCCTTGACGGCTCGCCGCGCCGCGCCGCATGGAGGGGACTTTCCCACCCCGCACCAGAGGCGAACGCGCATGGCGGACCCCGCGCATTATGAGCAGCAGTATCTCGATCTCATGCGCCGCATCCGGAATGAAGGGCATGAACGCATCGACCGCACGGGTGTTGGCACCCGCTCCCTGTTCGGTGCGACCATGCGCTTCGACCTGAGGGATGACGCCGTGCCGTTGCTTACCACGAAGCGCGTTTACTGGAAGGCTGCCGCGCGGGAGATGCTCTGGTTCCTGACCGGCGACACGAACATCCGCCCGCTGGTGCAGCAGGGTGTGCATATCTGGACCGACTGGCCACTCGATGCCTACCGCCGCGCGACGGGGGAGGATATCGATCGTGACGGTTTCGAGGCACGGGTCGTCGCTGATGAGGCTTTTGCGCTGCAATGGGGCGATCTCGGTCCCGTATACGGGGCGCAATGGGTTAACTGGCCGCGTTACGAGTTGGAGGAGGACGGCCGTTACCGCCGGGTTGAGCCGGGCATCAACCAGATCGCCGAACTGGTCGACAACATCCGCCGCAATCCCGGCTCGCGGCGGCTGCTGTTTACGGGCTGGAACGTGGCGGAGGTCGACCGGATGGCGCTGCCCCCCTGCCACATGACCTATCAGTTCCACGTCGCCGACGGGCGGCTTTCAAGTCTCTTGTTCCAGCGTAGCGCCGACCTCGTGCTCGGGGTGCCGTTCAATATTTTCGGGCTCGCGCTGATCACCCGGATGCTGGCGCAGCAATGCGACCTGGAGCCGGGAGAGGCAGTCTGGCAGGGCGGCGACGTCCACATCTACCTCAACCATGCCGATCTGGTGGAGGCGCAGTTGGCGCGTGTTCCCGCCGGGGCGCCGAAGCTCAGGATAGCCCGGCGGTCGGCGAGCATGTTCGACTACCGGATAGAGGACTTCGAAGTGGTGGATTACGCCCCTCAGGCGCATATCGCAGCGCCGGTCGCGGTTTGACGGACAGCATCTGTCCGCAAAGCGCTCATCAGGAAATGTTCTGAAATGGCGCGAGTGACGGGGCTCGAACCCGCGACCTCCGGCGTGACAGGCCGGCGCTCTAACCAACTGAGCTACACCCGCGTTCTGGCCATTTTTTCGAGTTGGTCGCATGCGACCGGCGACTCGGAAAATGGTCTCTCCGAAAAAGACATTTTCAGGCGGAAAACAGGTTCCCCGCTGCCAATGCTCTCGTGGAGCCGCGCAGCTATCGGATGGCCGTGGCGCTGTCAACTCCCGAACATGCCATTATCGCCGCCGCCGCAAATTTGCGCGACGGCCCTCGCGTTCAGCGCCAGCGGCCTGTTTCCATCCAGCGAAGCAGCGGCTTTAATGGCGCGATCCATATGATTCCGCTGACCAGATAAATCGGAATCTGGGTCCAGCCCGGCAGGGTGCCGATGGACTGCGAAAAACTTCCGATCAGGAACGCCCAAAAGGCGATCAGGCCTAGGATAAGGAACATTCCGGCGGGCTTGCGCCAGCTTGGCCGGGGCGGTTCGTGCATCATGTTGCGGGCTCGATCAGGCTGCGTTCGGTAATGACCAGCTGAAGCGGCAGGTCCCACGGGTCGGCCGGGACCTGTTCTATCTGCTGTACCGACCAGGCGAGGCCGATGCGCAGAGCCTGTTCGTAGCGCGCGAAGGCCCTGTCATAATATCCGCCGCCCTGGCCCAGGCGCATCAGCATGTTATCGAATGCCAGCAGCGGCGCGATGATCGCCTCGGGGTGACAGATGGCGCTCCCATGGCCCGGGTGCCGGGTGGAAAACGGCCCGTCCTCCAACGGATCGCCGGGGAACCATGCCCGAAACTCCATGGTGCCCATCCGGTCAATCATGCGGGGCAGGCACAATTGCTTGCCTTCGGCCACAAGGGCCTCCGCCAGCCGCGTGGCCGGCGCTTCGTCATTGACGGGGGCATAAAGGGCGACACACGTCCGGTCGCGCAGCATTGCGCGCGCTGGGCTGGGCAGCGCGCGAAAGGCCAGCCGATGGGCAAGGGGGTCGATCCCGGCGACGAACGCCGCGCGCGTGGCCCGGGCGGAAAGACGCAGGGCGGCCTTGTCTGGCAATTGGCTCAATCGATCATTTCCATGGCGCTGAAAGAACTGGACACTCAGGCCCATCCCGTCCCGCGTGGGCCAAAGACGGCGGTTGGCGGGACCACCGTGGTCGTTTGCCGGAATATCCTCTGACGCCTCAACGTCAGGTGGGGACCATTTGCATCGGGCCAGGACCCGTACAGGGACAGCCCCCTTGGATGTTATATCGCCTCAGGGATGTTCGCTGCGGCTCGTGCCGGGCAGTACCCGCCGACTCTTATCTAGGTCGCCGCCTCGGCTCCCGCAAGCTTCTCTGCAAGAGTTTCGATGCGCGCGGCGAGCATGTTCACCCGAGCGGCGATTTCCTCGCTGTTTCCGGTCGTGCCGTCCGCGAGATCAAACGATCCTTGGCCGACCTGTCCCTGGGCGCGCAGGTCATGGATTTCATCGGCCAGCAATATCGCGGCGAACAGCAGTTGACGCACCTCCGTCAGGCCCGGCGAGGCACCGCGTGCCGCCGCTGTTTTTTCATCGACCATGCGCGCGAGCCGATGAATGTGCGTTTCCTCGCCGTCGCCGCAATGGACGTTGTATGACCGTCCGCCGATGGAAAGGGTTACCTCAGCCACCTTTTTGTTTCCGCAAAGAACCGATCAGGCCGTCGAGTTCGTGGATTGCCTCCTTGATGGCGGCGTCGCGCGACTGGGAGGCCTCTCGCACCGCCGTGGCCGAAGCCTCCAGCGCTGCTTCCGCTTGGCTTACGGCCTTGTCCAGGCGATCGATGGCGTCGAACAGGTCCGTACCGGGCATGGCCAAGGTCATAGCAATATCCGGCGAGCACGCACAAGCACCCACGTGCACTGTCCCGGCATCCCGCGCTGATTAATGGTTGCACGCGGTTGACGACTCGGCGCGGGCCGGACAAAGGGACCGCTCAGGCGGCGACTCACGCGCGAACATAGCTTCCCGTGGGTCCGATCATGAATTTGAGGGCACCATTGATGAGCATCCCCGAACAGACGCTGGCAAACGCGATTCGTGCGCTGGCGATGGATGCGGTGCAAGCGGCGAACAGCGGCCACCCCGGTATGCCCATGGGGATGGCCGATGTCGCGACGGTGCTGTTTCGCGAGTATCTGCGCTACGACGCCGGCAACCCTTATTGGGCCGACCGCGACCGTTTCGTCCTTTCCGCGGGTCATGGTTCCATGCTTGTCTACGCGCTGTTGCATCTCACGGGATATGCGCGGCCGACGATCGAGGATATCCGCAACTTCCGCCAGCTTCACTCGCCCTGCGCCGGGCATCCGGAGAATTTCGAGCTGCCGGGTATCGAATGCACGACCGGCCCGCTGGGACAGGGACTTGCGATGGCCGTCGGAATGGCGATGGCGGAGCGCAACCTGAACGCCACCTTCGGCGATGATCTGGTCGATCACCGCACCTGGGTGATCGCGGGCGACGGATGTTTGATGGAGGGCATCAATCACGAGGCGATCGGCCTTGCGGGTCATCTTGCCCTGGGCCGTCTCAATGTGCTCTGGGACGATAACCGTATCACGATCGACGGCGACGTCGCCTTGTCCTCGAGCGAGGACGTCAAGGCCCGGTATCGTGCTACCGGCTGGCATGTTGCCGAATGTGACGGCCACGATCATGCCGATATCCGCCGCGCCATGGACGAGGCACTGGCCGATCCACGTCCCTCGCTGATCGCGTGCCGTACCATCATAGGCAAGGGCGCCCCGAACAAGCAGGGCGGCCATTCGGTGCATGGATCGCCGCTGGGTGGCGAAGAGGTTGCCGCCACACGCGTCGCCTTGGGGTGGGACGCCCCTGCGTTCGAAATTCCTGCCGACATCAAGGCCGAGTGGGAGGCTGCGGGCAGGCGCGGTGCCTCCGCCAGGGCCGAATGGGAGACGCGCCTTTCCGCCGCCGGGCAGCGCGCGGAATTCGAACGTCGGATGAAGGGAGACCTGCCCGCCGGGGACCTTGGCTTGCGCGCTTATCTCGACGGCCTGATCGCCGCGCCCCAGAAGGTCGCTACCCGCAAGGCGAGCGAAATGGCGCTCGAGGTGCTGACCGCTGCCGTGCCGGAGATGATCGGGGGTTCCGCCGACCTGACCGGCTCAAACAATACCAAGACGAATGCGACGGCGCCTTTCACCCGCGACGATCGTGGCGGGCGCTACGTCTATTACGGGATCCGCGAATTCGGCATGTCGGCTGCGATGAATGGCATGGCGCTGCATGGCGGGGTCGTGCCGTATGGCGGCACGTTCCTCGTTTTCTCGGACTATTGCCGCAACGCGATCCGCATGTCCGCGCTTCAGCGTCAGAGGGTCATTTATGTGATGACCCATGACAGCATCGGTCTGGGCGAGGACGGCCCGACGCATCAGCCCATCGAACATATCATGTCGCTGCGCATGATTCCCAATCTGGAGGTCTTCCGTCCCTGCGACGTCGTGGAGACCGCCGAATGCTGGGAACTGGCGCTCCAGAACGCGGATACGCCTTCGGTATTGGCGCTGACCCGGCAAAATCTTCCGCAGGTGCGCGTGGATGCGACCGAGAATCGCAGCGCGCGCGGCGCCTACCGCCTTCATGGCGACGGAAAGGGCAGGGTGTGCCTTGTCGCCACGGGGTCGGAGGTGGAGATCGCGCTTGCCGTCGCGGCCCAGCTCGCGGCGAAGGGCATCGCTGCGGACGTCGTCTCCATGCCCAGCTGGTCGCGCTTCATGGCGCAACCTGCTGCGTACCGGAGCGATGTGATTCCGTCTGACGTTCTGCGCGTCTCGATCGAGGCGGGCACCACTTTCGGATGGGAAGCGATCACGGGTCCCGACGGCCTGCGATTCGGCATCGACCGGTTCGGCGCATCGGCGCCCATCGACGCGCTTTACGACTATTTCGGCCTCACCGCCGAGAAGATCGCGCCGCAGATCCTTGCGGCGCTTGAGAACTGAACAGACGAGAACAGGAGGCTAGTGCAGTGGCTGTCAAAGTAGCAATCAATGGGTTCGGTCGAATCGGCCGTCTGGTCGCGCGCGCGATCCTGCAGCGGTCCGATCATGATCTGGACCTCGTTGCGATCAACGATCTGGGCGACGCCCAGTCGAACGCGCTTCTCTTCAAGCGTGACAGTGTCCACGGCAACTTCCCCGGCGACGTTTCGGTTGATGGCGACTGCCTCGTCATCAACGGCAAGCGGATCAAGGTGACGGCGGAGCGGGATCCCGCCAACCTGCCGCACAAGGATCTGGGCGTGGACATCGCGCTGGAATGCACCGGCATTTTTGCCGACAAGGCCAAGGCGAGCGCCCACCTCACGGCGGGGGCCAAGCGCGTCGTGATTTCTGCGCCTGCCACGGGCGTCGACAAGACCGTCGTTTACGGTGTCAATCATGAGACGCTGACCGCCGACGACGTGGTCATCTCGAACGCGAGCTGCACGACCAACTGCCTGGCGCCGCTCGCCAAGGTGCTGCACGATGCCATCGGCATCGAGAGCGGCTTCATGACCACGATCCACAGCTATACCAACGATCAGAACACGCTGGATCAGCTCCACAAGGACATGCGCCGCGCCCGCGCCGCCGCCGTCTCGATGATCCCGACGACGACCGGCGCCGCCCGCGCGGTCGGTGAGGTTCTGCCCAAGCTCAAGGGCAAGCTGGACGGCTCGTCGGTCCGCGTGCCGACCCCGAACGTCTCGGTCGTCGATCTGAAGATCATCGCCAAGCGCGAAACGACGGTCGAGGAAGTCAACAAGCTCCTCAAGGCCGCGTCGGAATCCGCCCCGCTCAAGGGCGTCCTCGGCTATTCGGACGAGCCCTTGGTCTCGATCGACTATAATGGCGATCCGCGCAGCTCGACCGTCGACAGCCTCGAAACCGCAGTCATCGACAAGAAGCTC
>DASULD010000031.1:0-3266 GCA_036278355.1 Sphingobium sp. | reverse complement strand
AAGGCATCGGCAAACGTGGTCTTTTCGTTGGCCACCCGGAACAGGTTCTGGTTCGGGATGATCAGCAGCGTGTCGACCACCTTCTGCAGCTCGACGATGCCGGCTTCGGCAAAGCGCATGCGGCGCTGGCCTTCGAAGTGGAAAGGCTTGGTGATGACGCCGACGGTGAGAATACCGAGCTCGCGCGCGGTCTTTGCAATGATCGGCGCAGCGCCCGTTCCGGTGCCGCCGCCCATGCCGGCCGTGACGAACACCATATGGGCGCCCGTGAGGTGATCGCGGATTTCGTCGATCACTTCTTCTGCCGCAGCGCGCCCAACTTCGGGCTGAGAACCCGCGCCGAGACCTTCGGTCACCTGGGTGCCCATCTGAATGATGCGTTCGGCCTTCGACATTGTAAGCGCCTGCGCGTCCGTGTTGGCGACGACGAAGTCGACGCCCTGCAGGCCCGCCGCGATCATGTTGTTGACCGCATTGCCGCCGGCGCCACCGACGCCAAAGACGGTGATGCGAGGTTTCATCTCGCGAATATCGGGAATCGTCAGGTTGATGGTCATGTTTGCCTCATGATTGCACGGGCAGCAGGCCTTGCGCCGCGCCGGAGGCGCCAATGCAATTGCAAGCCGCCGAACTGAGCCGGTCCGCCACCGGCCATTCGTGGTTCTGTTGATGAAGGGTCAGAAGCTTTCGCGTAGCCATCGTCCGACCCGTGCCATGTAACCGCCCGTTCCTGTCATCAATTGCCGCGTTCGCCGCGGTTCGAAGTGTTCGAGATGGGCTGCCTGAGGATAGACAAGCAGTCCGGCCGCAACCGCAAAGGCAGGCCCTTTTGCCGGTTCCGGCAGCCCGGCCAGGCCAAGAGGACGGCCAATTCGTACGGGGCGCCGCAAGATACGCGCGGCAAGATCGGCGAGACCCGTCAGCTGACTCGCGCCCCCGGTCAGCACCACGCGTCCGCGCGGCTCAGCCGCGAATGGCGACGCTGCGAGACGATCGCGCACCATTTCCAGGATCTCCTCGACCCTTGGACGAATGATTCTGACGAGCGATGCGCGCGACACGAACTGCGGCGGCTCACGCTCGTCATCTTCGACCGGAGGTACGGTGATCATGTCCCTTTCATCCGATCCGCCCGCTAAAACACTGCCATAAATCGCTTTGATTCGCTCAGCGTCGGCGACCCGGGTGTTGAGACCTCGGGCAAGATCCATGGTCACGTGATTACCGCCGAGGGCAAAGCCATCGGCATGGACGAACTTGCCGCCCGAAAACACCGCCAAAGTCGTGGTTCCGGCGCCCATATCGACAGTCGCCACGCCCAAATCGGCCTCGTCATCGGCAAGCGCGGCAAGGCCTGCGACATAGGGGGACGACACCATGGCTTCCACAGACAGGTGACAGCGTTCCACCGTCAGCATCAGGTTTTGCACCGTCGCCACGTCCGCCGTGACCATGTGCATATCGACACCCAGCTGGCGGCCAAGCATGCCCCGCGGCTCGCGGATGCCGGCGGCGGCATCGACGGCATAGCCGATCGGCAGGGAATGCAGGACGGCGCGCCCGTCACGCACCGAATGACGGCTGGCGGCTGCCAGCACACGGGCGTTATCCCTTTCGGTGACCGAGCCACCGGCAAGATCGATGTTTGCCACAAAGCGCTCGCTTCCGAGACGGCCGCCGGACATGGAGAGCACGACCGACTGCAGCTGAACGCCGGCCATGCTTTCGGCGATGTCGATCGCCTGGCGCACCGTCTCCTCGGCCTCGACAAGGTCGACGACGGAGCCGCCTTTCATGCCGCTGGCCGCGGTGTGGGCGAAGCCCAGCAGGCTGACCCCGTGACTGCGCCGGCGCAGAACATCCTGGGGCGCCTGCGGCTCAAGCCGCGCGATCAGGCACACAGCCTTGCTGGTGCCGATATCGAGACCAGCGACGACCGCCGCGCGCTTAGGCGAAACCGGCCTCATCTTGGGGGTAAGCCCGAAGCGGAGCACGGTCATGCTTCGCCTCCCTTGGCCGACTTCTTCTTTGCCTTCTCCAGATCCTTGAGCGCCTGCTCGCGCGCGGCACCCGCGCCGTCGGACTGACGAACGGTCACACGATCGGACAGCCGCAGATCGACAAGGACGATGTCGCGCGACAGCAACTTCTTGCTGCGATCGAGTTCGACAAGAGTCCGGAGCGCCCGTTCCGGTTCGATTTCAGGCAGAAGAACTTCGACACCGCTTTTCAGGTGCAGATTCCACCGCCTTTCGGCGACCAGAACGGAGGATTCGGTGGCTTGCGCGATCTCAGGAAAGTTTCGGACCAGATCGAGGAAAGCATGTGCGCCGTATTCGGCGCCCTTGCCGACGACCATGGGAAGGCCTGCAAAGCGCGGCGGCGCCGTCGTCGCAAGAACGGTACCCTCGCCTGCAATCAGGGCAATGCGGCCGTCTTTTTGCCAGAGCGCAAACGGTTTGCGCTCCTTGATCTCGATGCGCAGCCGATCGGGATACAGTTTAAGAACGGTCGCATCCGATATCCACGGATTATTCATCAGGCGCGCGCGGGCACGCGCCGCGTCGAGGAACAAAAGCGACGAGTGGTCGCTGATGCCGGCCAGCATCAGGATTTCATCGCGGCGGACTTCGTGCTCGCCCGTCAGCGCAACTTCGGCGATGCGGAAGCCGGCTTTGTTGGCGGCTGCGTCGCACAGATCCTGCAGGTTCTCGAGGATCTGCTCCCCGTGACCACCCTTGATGGCGCCATAGCTGACGCTTGCGAGCAGCAGCATTGCGGCAGCCGAAGCGCCCGCCCCCTGGGGAATTTTGAGGTTGACGAGCCCGATGCCCCAATGGCGCGCAACACGCCACCAACGTGGCTCGTAGGAGCGCGTCCACAAAGCGAACGATGCACGTCGTTTCAGCGTGAGCGATTGAGCGAGGCGTCCCCGGCCTTCCATCGCAACCTACTATCCAAACGTTGTGCCCGGGAGGGGCACGCAAGCGCCGCCGTCAACGGATCGCCCGCACGCACGACTCCACGGCAGCCAAGCGCGCGGTGCGCCGCCAGGGGCCTAGTCTTCGGCTTTATTGGTAAATGATCAGTAAAATTTGAACGATTTCAGATGATAGACGCTAACTTTAGCGGTCCAGCGACGCATCCTCGACCATCCACTTGACCAGGTCCTCGAAGCTTGTCCCCGCATGCGCCGCAAGCTCGGGAACCAGCGAGGTTTCGGTCATGCCCGGCTGGGTGTTCACCTCGAGGCAGAACAGTCCCTT
>DASULD010000030.1:0-8405 GCA_036278355.1 Sphingobium sp. | reverse complement strand
GCACAGCCTTCTATGGAACGATCCGGAGATCGGGATCGAGTGGCCGCTTAACGGACTGGAGCCGCAGCTTTCCACAAAGGATGAGGCGGCCAAGACTTTGGCCGAGGCCGTGACCTTTCCGTGAAGCATGGATAAGGCCAGACCCATGAAGGCTCTTGTCACTGGCGCCAACGGTCAGCTGGGCCGCTGTCTGCAGCAGACGGCTCCTGCGGGCGTAGAGGTAATACCGCTCGGTTCCGCCGAGCTCGACATCCGCGATTCCGCAGCCGTCGAAAGAGCGTTGGCGCGTGTCCGCCCGCAGCTGGTTTTGAACGCGGCGGCTTACACTGCAGTAGACCGTGCCGAAAGCGAGGAGGCGCTGGCCCTGGCCATAAACGCGCAGGGGGTGGCTAACCTGCGGGCAGCGGCCGCAGTTCGGGGTGCACGCCTGATCCATGTCTCGACCGATTTCGTTTTCGACGGGCGAAGCGGCGTTCCCTATGCTCCCAATGCGCCCACGGGACCCACAGGGGCCTATGGCCGTACAAAGCTCGCGGGAGAGCAGGCCGCAGGGGCAGACGCGCTGGTTGTGCGCACCGCCTGGGTTTATGGTCCCGCCGGGAACAATTTTGTGCGCACCATGCTACGACTCATGGCGGAGCGGGATGAGGTGCGCGTCGTTGCCGACCAGATCGGCACACCGACCTATGCGCCCTCGCTCGCGGATGCATTGTGGCGGCTCGCCGCAACGAACGCCCTCGGTATTCATCATTATACCGACAGTGGTGTCGCCAGCTGGTACGACTTTGCCGTTGCGATCCAGGAGGAAGCGCTGTCGGCCGGGTTGCTGAACCGAGCGGTACCGGTCATCCCCATCGCGACCAGCGAATTTCCCACCCCTGCGATCCGTCCACATTATTCCGTGCTGGACAAGAGCGCGACCTTTGCCCTTCTGGGTGGATCCGCACCCCACTGGCGCGTAAACCTCCGCCGCATGATCAAGGAAGTAAGATTGCATGGCTGAACTGCTCGTCACTGGCGGCGCCGGGTTCATCGGCGCCAATTTCGTCCACTACTGGCGATCGCATCATCCCGATGACGGGATCACCGTGCTGGATGCGCTGACCTATGCCGGTAATCCCGCCAATCTGGCGGGGCTCGGTGTGGACCTGATTGAAGGCGACATCTGCGACACGCCCCTTGTCGAAAGGCTGATAGCCGATCGCAGCATACAGACCATCGTGCACTTTGCCGCAGAAAGCCATGTCGACCGCTCGATTACCGGTCCTGACGCCTTTGTCACGACGAATGTAGTGGGGACGCACAGCCTGCTGAAAGCCGCGCGGAAGCTGTGGCTGGACAAGGGGTCGGGACGTCCGCATCGTTTTCACCACGTGTCGACAGACGAGGTTTACGGATCGCTCGGGCCTGATGATCCAGCCTTTTGTGAGACGACGCCATACGCTCCCAACTCACCCTATTCCGCGTCCAAGGCGGGCTCGGACCATCTGGTGCGTGCCTATCATCACACCTATGGGCTTGAGGTCACCACCAGCAACTGCTCGAACAATTACGGACCTTATCAGTATCCCGAAAAGCTGATCCCGCTATTTCTGCTGAATTGCCTGCATGGCGAGGCGCTGCCCATTTACGGCGACGGGATGAACGTGCGTGACTGGCTGCATGTCGAGGACCATTGTGCCGGGATCGAGTGCGTGCTGACAGCTGGCAGGCCTGGTGAAACCTACAATATCGGTGGAGGGCAGGAGCTTCCGAATCTCACGGTGATTGAGGAAATCTGCGCCACCGTAGATCGCGCCTTCTCGGCGGATCCTTCGCTCGCCGCGCGGTTCCCGAGAGCGCCGGCCGCGAGAGGTCTTCGATCCGACAGCCTCAAGAACTTCGTGACCGATCGTGCCGGCCATGACCGGCGCTACGCGATAGACGAGACAAAGGCGCGTGACGAACTCGGCTATATGCCGCGCCGGACATTCGCGGAGGGATTTGCGCAGACACTCTCCTGGTACTTGGCCAATGAAGGTTGGTGGCGGCCGCTTATTCAGCGTGCAGCCGCCTGATCGGGCGGAGGATTCCAGCCGCCGGTGAGCACGTTGATGCCGGTCCGGCGGCGCACGAACCACATGCTCGCGAGGTTGCGGCCGATCATCAGGAGCGACATGCACAGCACGATTCCGGTCAGCCCGCCGAAATGCGCGGCTACCGGCGCGGCTACCAGCAACGTGCCGGTGCTGACGATCGTCACAAGCAGATTGCTGCGTTCATTCCCCGTCATTGCAAGTACAAGGCCTGACGGGCCGGTTATCGTGAATATCGCCTGGCCGACCACTGCAATGCGCAATATGCCCTCGGCGCGGAGAAACTCTTCGCCCAAAAGCTGGAGCAGAGGACCCGCGAGCACAAAGATCAAGATCGCGGCGGGCAGGGAGAATGTAATGGCGAGGCGGCTTGCCGTCCCGGCCAGTCGCGCGACCTTGGCCATGTCTCGTTCCGAGGCCGCCGCTCCGAATTGAGGCGAGTAGACGCTGAATAACCCGAGTGTGATGATGTTCAGCGCACCAGCGACCTGTGCGGCCACTCGATAAAGACCTGCGTCGTGCACGCCTAAAATGGCTGAGGTCGTTGCGAGCCCATACCATTCGGAGACGTTGAGGAAAATCGCCACTCCCCACAAAGGCGCGGCGATCTTCAGGACCTGGCGCATGGGTACGTGCAGGGCATCGGCTGACGTTGACGTATAGCGGAGGCTGGACAGGAAGGCGACGACACCCACCCCGACACCCACCCAGGCGGTCATCCACAGGATTCCCTCTACGTCGCGCGCGAAGCCGGCACCTACAAGGACCAGCACCAGCGTGGGGATCAGCAGCACTTCGACCGATTGGCCCAGAGCATAGGCCCGTTGCGAGCGCAGGACGGCCCCGAGCATGCGGGTGAGTGTGCGAGCCATCATGATGAGGATAAGGACTGTGATGGTGCCCCTTGGTGCGGGTCCATTGAAGAGCAGCATCATCAGTCGGTGCCCTCCCAGGAGGACTCCGATCATCAGAATCGCGGAAAAAGCGGCGGAGTAACCGACCACCTTGAGGAAGCTGAGCAGCTCTATCTGTATTTTCCGCGCCGCTGCGGCGGAAAATGTGCGAGTCACGGCAAGGTCGATTCCCCCGACGGCAACGACCGAAAGAAACATCGCCGTCTGGGTCACGATGGCGTAGTGCCCGTTGGCTTCGGGGCCGAACATACGCCCGATCAGCAGGGTGACTGCAAATCCTGCAACAACCGACAGACCGCGGACCGTAAGCGAGATCAGGGAATGGATGTGGCGCCTGACATAGGCCACCGCCGGGATCCTCGACAGTTCCATCGTGTTCCGACACTCTTTCCGGTTTCGCAGGGGCTGCCGCGACCTTAGCTTTTGTTTTGACGGTTTCGCCCTAAGGCATAATCGTGCAATAGCGCAATGCAACAAGCGTGCGCATTGCGCACCGGATCGCCTTTTCATCAGCGTATTCGGCTCGGGTCGGGGGAAGTTGACGTGGAAACCATCTATGACTGGCTGGCGATAGTAACGTTTGCGGGTCTCATAGTGCTTTTCCTTCAGAGGTCGTCGATGGATGAGCCGCCGGACACGATTTGGCATTATCTGCCCCCGGCAATAGGATGTGCCCTGTCCAACTATCTGGGAAATAACGACATGGGTGTGGCGGCGATTCTGATGCTGGTTGCCGTTGGCGTCTATGTGGCGCTGGTTTTGAAGCCGCGACTTTTTCGATGACGGCTTTCAATCGGGATACCGATTTCTCTACCCCGTTGCCGATCGGAGGATCGGTGCGGCCGCCGCGCGCAGGCCGCCTGCCGAGCCTTGAGATAGGACGAGGACTTGCCGCGCTCGCTGTGGTCATGTTTCACGCCAATGCCGGATCGCGGCTCGTCGGGGGGCCTGACCTGCACTGGATGAGGGCGCTGGAGCATGGCGTCGACTTCTTTTTCGTGCTTTCCGGGTTCATCATCTTTGCCGCTCATGCCGATGATATTGGCAAACGCGGTCAAATCCTCCCCTATTTGCTCAAGCGTGGCATTCGCTTGTTTCCGCTCCTGTGGCTGGTTGTGATCGGCTACGCGGCGCTGCGGATCTTGGCAGGTGATACGGTCGATCCGATGACGCTGCTGCGCTCCCTGTTGCCCTGGCCGACTCTGGAAGACGGGGCTCCTGTGGTGGTCTGGACCTTGCGCCATGAATGGCTGTTCTATGCCGTCTTTGCGCTGCTGATCTGGCGTCCGGCGACGGGCTGGCCGGTGCTTTTCTTGTGGGTCGCAGGCAGCCTCCTTCAGATCGCGCTGGTGCTGGCCGGTGAACAGGGATTTTCCGGATCTGCCGCCATGATCTTTTCCAGCTACACGATTGACTTCGCGTTCGGGCTGGCGCTCGGGCTGGCCTTTCGCCACCGTAATTTCCGTTCGCGCTGGTTGGCCTTGTACTGTGGAATCGGCCTGCTCTGCATGGTGCTCTGGCTGGAGGAATCGCTTGATCTCAACCGCCACGGCGTCAGTGATTATCTTTCCCTGGGCGCCCTGATCTGGACCCCTGTGCTGGGTGCTGCCTTCGCGATAATCGTTTTTGGCCTGCTGTGCGTTGATCGATATATCTCATCCCGTAACTGGTTGATTTCTCTGGGGTCGGCTTCCTACGCCATTTATCTCGTGCACACGCCGGTCAACGCGGTGCTCCTTCGCGGGGCGGATTTCCTTCCCGCGACGCTGGTGCAGCAAGGATTCCTGTATCCTCTGCTGATCGGCGGTGGCGTGGGGGCTGGATTTGCTCTCCATTACGGTTTTGAACGGCCTGTATCGGCGTGGCTGAAGCGCCGCCTCCTGCCGCGGCGGACGACTGAACGAAATACGGACACTGATGGAACGGTTTCTGTTGCGCATGCAAAGCGAAGCACGGATACTATACGTTAAATCAATCTGATGTATTGGTCGGGGGAACGAGCCATCAGGCGTCTGTGAAAGGTTTAGGTGCAATGGGCTGGCAGAACTGGTTTTCGTCCCGCAAAATGCGGCATGCTGCGCTGCACCAGGATCAGGACGGACTTGTGCCTCGCCTTCCGTCGGGTCGTGGCAGGGACAGGCAAGACGACCGCCTTCCCCGATTCCAGGGCACCGCAGGTGATCAGATAAGAAGCGGAACGCGAAATTCGGGACTCGACCGGATCCGCTTTCATCTTCGCAACGCCTTTACGCCCGCCCAGCCGGTGTTTTCGCACAAGATGTTCGCCGGCCGTACCGAGGTGCTCCGCACGCTGATCCGCTCGATAGAGGATCAGCGGCTCCATGTCGTGCTTTATGGCGACAGGGGTATCGGCAAGACTTCGCTCCTGCACATCCTTGCTCAGCTTGCGCGCGACGCTCGTTATATCGTCCGCTATGCCTCCTGCGGCGAGGAGACAGAGTTCAGCGATATGATGCGCGCTATCGCGCGTGACATCCCGCTACTCTATCACGCGGATTTCGCCCCGACCTCCGCGGAAATCGAGAGCGGGCGGTCATTGGCCGATCTGCTGCCCAAGGGCACGCTCACCGTCCCGCAGATCAGCGACCTGTTTGCCAAGGTGTCCAATACCCGGGTTTTGCTGATCCTCGACGAATTCGACCGGGCGCAGTCGCACAGCTTCCGCAGGTCCATCGCCGAACTGATCAAGAATTTGTCCGATCGTTCCAGCCGCGTACAGATCGTGATTGCCGGCGTTGCCGCAAACCTGACCGAGCTGATTGAGCATATCCCCTCGATCCGCCGCAACATATTGGGGCTTCAGGTGCCCAATATGTCGAACAGCGAGATTGAGGAGCTGATTCACAACGGCGAGAAAATATGCGGCATGACGTTTGACCGTGATGCCATCGCGTTCATCAGCGCCGTGGCATATGGGTCGCCCTATATTGCAAGCCTGCTGGGGCAGCATGCTGGCCTCGCAGCCGTCGACCGGCAGGCGACTGCGGTAGAAAAGGCGGACGTGGCCGAGGCGATAAACCGGTCCTTCGACGAGATTCGTCAGCGCGTGTCCAGCCTGAGCATCTATCAGGCGAGCAAAGCCAAGGCGGATGGCCACGGCGCCAATCTGGGATTGCTCGCGCGGCTGGCGCTGCATTATGGCGGCCGTGTCCTGCCGCAACAGGCGGATGAAGTCATCCGAAAGCAGGGACAGGGCATGGCCTACATGCAGAAGATCGCGGCTGAGTACGGCCTGCTGGAACCCTTGGCCAATGATCCTGCGGGCGCCTTTCACTTCAGCGAAGAAGGTGTCGCGGTCTATCTATGGATCGAACTGGCCCAGGCCCATTTCGCGGGCTCGCAGAGCAACGCGAGGCTACTCGATGCCTTGCTCGACCGCTATGCCGTGGCGCAGAACGCCTGAACGTCGTCCGGGGACAGGGTCTTGCTCAGGGGGATCACCGAAAAGATCAAGGTGAAGTTGTGGCATCGCAACCAGCATGTGAATCGCCGGTTGCGAACCTTTTATCGCGACCGATTCCGGATCGACGTCGGCATGTACAGCTATGGTTGCTTCGACCGCTGGCGGATGCCCGGACCCATTCGGGTCGGGCGCTATTGTTCGATCGCCAACTCGGTCCGTTCCGCGCCTATCAATCATCCCTTCGATGCGATGACCACGCACCCTGTTCTGTTCGAGCGGAAGTTCGGTGTTGTAGACCAGGACATATTCTACGACGATTATCTCGTGATCGAGGACGATGTCTGGATCGGCCACAACACGATGTTGCTGCCCGGCTGCAAACATATAGGCAGGGGCGCGATTATCGGCGCGGGTTCTGTGGTTAGCCGCGACGTCCCTGCCTATGCAGTCATGGCGGGCAATCCCGCAAAAAAGCTGCGCGACCGTTTCACGCCCGATCTTGTAGCTGCGCTGGAGGAAAGCCGGTGGTGGGAACTGGACGCGCCCGAATTGCGCGCGCTCCTGAATGCCAATCCTGATCTGCTGTTCCACCCGACAGCCGCGAGCATCACCGCCTGGACCGCAGAGGGAAGGCCGCGGGGAGGGCCGGGGGCATGAATGCCATCGCCGTCGCCAGCCCGCGCGTGAGCGTGGTTATCCCGCATTATGATGATATGGAGCGGCTGGACCGCTGCCTTGACGCCTTGATGTCGCAGACAATGACGCGTGATCAATATGAGATCATCGTGGCCGACAATAATTCGCCTGTCGGTTTGAAAGCGGTGGAAGCCGTGGTTGCGGGACGTGCGCGCATTACGGTCGCGACGACACGCGGCGCCGGACCCGCGCGTAATGCCGGGGCGCGGGTCGCGCGTGGGGAGGTTCTTGCCTTCACCGATTGCGACTGTGTGCCCGATCCGGCCTGGCTCGAACGCGGCCTGGCCGCGCTGGCGCAAGCGGACTTCGTGGGCGGCAAGATGGAGGTGCTCGTGCCTTCCGGGCGACCAATGACCGGGGCCGAGGCGTTCGAAGGCATTTTCGCGTTCGACAACGAACGTTATGTCCGGGAAAAGCATTTCACGGTCACCGCCAATCTTTTCTGTCCCCGGGACGTGTTCCAGAAGGTTGGTCCCTTCCGCACGGAGGTGTCGGAGGACAATGAATGGTGCTGGCGCGCGCGGGAACTGGGCTATCGGCTCGGCTATGCCGGAGATGCGGTCGTCGGCCACCCTGCGCGCGGCGACTGGGCTCAGCTCAAGAGCAAATGGCGCCGGATCTGCGCGGAACGCCATGCCCTCATGAAGGAACGCGGAGGCGGCGCGCTGCGCTGGATCGCGCAGACCTGGCTGGAATTGCCCGCTATACCGGCGCACACGTTTCGCGTGTTATGCAGCAGGCGCGCATTGACGCCGGGCGAGCGGTGGGCGGCGTTGCGTACGCTCGTGGCGATCCGGATGTGGCGTTTCGTCGAGGGACACCGCATGCTGTTGCGCAGGAACGATCGAGGATGAGCACACCTCGGCATGTGACGATCTGTATCGTCGGGTTCCACAATCAGGACGAGATATCGCGGTGTGTGGCTGCTCTCGCAGACCTGACCTATCCGACGTTCGATGTGGTGGTCTGCGAAAATGGCGGGCGATGGTCATGGGAAAAGCTGCGCGCGGCCCTTCCGGAAAAGTTGCCGGGCGGGCAGGGGGTTGAGTGCATCTGCGCACCAGGCAATCTGGGATATGCGGGCGGCGCCAATCTCGCGATGCGCAGCCGGCCCGAATCGGACGCCTGGTGGATCGTCAATCCTGATACGGTGCCGGAGCGCGATGCACTTTCGGCGCTGGTCGAACGTTTGTCGCGAGGCGACTGTCACATGGTCGGCAGTGTCCTTTACGACCGGCGTGGTCAGGTTCAGGCTTATGGCGGGTATTGGCGATTCTGGCTCGGCCGCCCGGTTTC
>DASULD010000029.1:0-4754 GCA_036278355.1 Sphingobium sp. | reverse complement strand
TATCTTGGAGCCAATGTCGCCTGCCTTCGCATAGCCCAGCAGTCCAAATCCCACCGGCAGTATCTTTTTGCCTCGGGCCCACAGGCCACCGAAGAAGCCATTCGCGAATGGGAACAGATAAGTGCAAGGGAACTGCTTCCGCAGGATCTCAAGCCCGGCGAAACCACCGTTATTAACTGGCGCCTCGTCAGCAATGCCGTTCAGTGCTCCAAGCTGCTGCAGCGATACGATATTGCGGTCACGGCGACTGTATTCGTCGATCTGATCGATGACGCCCAATATACGCTCAATTGCAGCCGGGGCTTTGAAGACTCAGAATTCCGGCCTGCGGACCTCGATGCTTTCCGGCAGATTGCGGAACATTTTCGTCGCGCCATGACGCTCCGTCGACGGAATATGCAGAGCAAGGTCGTCACTCAGTTTCAGACGGAAGCGCTCGATAGTCTCGGGATAGCCGCCATTCTCGTCAACCGGGGCGGCGGCCATGTCGTGCTGAACCAGACGGCTCAGGACGCCTTGGACGAGGGCATAGGGCTGGAAATGACGGCTCGGGGACTTCGGGCGGTGGATCGCGCCGACGATGGCGCGTTTCAGCAGGCCCTTAGAGCTGCCTTGTGCGAAAAGGAACCGGCCGGTTCGCGGGCGATGCTTGTAAACAGCGGCGATGACGACCGACGGCTGCATCTCGTCGTCAGTTCGCGGCGGCACAGCTCTATGATTTCCGGCGAAACGGAAACATCGGCTCTGATCTTCCTGCGGGTCAAGGAAATCGTCGGCGATGCCGACAAGAAACTCCTGCAGCAGCTGTTCTCCTTCACCGCAACGGAGGCGAATCTGGCGGTAGGGCTGGCGAAGGGCTTGTGCCTGAAGGACGTCGAGTCGCAACTCAACATCCGTCACAACACGGCGCGCGCGCACTTGCGTTCGATGTTCGTCAAGGCGGACGTGTCACGGCAAGCGCAACTGGTTTCGCTGCTGGCTAACAGCCTCGTCCCATTGGGGCGGATGAGTTCGGCGCCGCTGCAATAGGCAGATCGCCCTGCCCGCTTTCGGACAGGCTTAAGCGTGCTGCGTCACATCTGACACGGCACGCTTCTCCTTTTATGGTCGCATCGCTTCAAGGGGACGGCCGGCTCCCACTTGCCGCGCGATGCTTTTAATGCGCCCCCTGGTAGGTATCATATTGCGTTCCGGGCGGGGCAGTGACGGTCAGGCATGATGCTGTATAGCCACCCTCGACCGGCAATATCTGGCCTGTCACATAGCTCGCCTCGTCGGAACAGAGCCAGACCGTCGCCGCCGCGATTTCATCCATTGTCCCGAACCTTTGCATGGGGATGGATGTGCGGATCGGCTCGGTGATCTCAGCAGGATTGCGCTGAAGCATGGGCGTCGCGATGGCGCCCGGGGCAACGCTGTTAACCCTCACGCCCTTGTCGGCATATTCGAGGGCTGCGGAACGGGTAAGCCCGGCTGCCGCATGTTTCGCCGCGCAGTAAGCGCTGAAATAGGCAAAGCCGCCCAAGGCCGAACCGGACGTCACGTTGACGATGGCCCCGCCGCCGGACCGGATCATGGCCGGTATCTGATATTTCATCGACAGAAAGACGCCTCTCGAATTGACCGCATGATCATCTTCGAATTCCTGCAACGACAGCGTGTGCAGGAGTTTGGGCGCATGCGCCGTTCCCGCCACATTGGCGGCGAAATCCAGCCTCCCGAAATGCGAGAGAGCCGTATCCACCATATACGCGACGTCTTCTTCACGGCTCACATCCCCGGCGCAGGCGATAGCCTGCCCCCCCGACCTGCATATCTCGGCCACGACCTCCTCGATCTTTCCGGCGGTGCGGCCCACCACCACCACCTTGGTGCCAAGCTCCGCGAAGCGGCGGGCAATGCCCAGCCCCATGCCCGATCCGCCGCCCGTCACGATCGCGACGCCCTCTTTCAAAGCCACCATATGTGATCCCTCCTCTTTTATCTGTCTGGCAATGACCTCAGCGTTCGAGCGGCACCGAAAAAGCCCGCAGATAATCGCCGGTCATCCGGTCTATGTCGTCCAACGTCAGTCCGGCGCTTTCCAGCGTGTAGTTGTGATGGCTGCGCCCTGCCCTGGCGCGACGGTCTTCCTCCAGCCAACATGTCATCACCTGCCTGCGCCCATCATCGGTCGAGATGCCGAAATGCCGGTAGATGCGCTCGACGGTCGCCATGGGGTCGGCCTGCAAATCCACGAACTGGATGTCGATGAACCGGTCTGCCATGCCCGGGCGGTCTCGAAAGGCCAGCGCATCTATCCATGTCCCGTCATAATCCTGGATCACGGCGGCCGAACCGGGGGGTTGATCGCCATGCTTGGAATGCAGGATGGTGGTCAGGCTGCCCATGGACGGATAGATTTTCGCCGTATCGCGATGGCAATGCACGAACAGGGCGTCGGGAAAGACCTCGATGATCTCCTGCAGGAAGCGCACGTGGATCGGCGTCTTGAGGATCCACCGGCGGCGCGGCTCGCCATATTGCAGATATTGGAGCAGGGCGCGCTGTTCCCGGTAAAGCGGCGTGAAATCCCGGGAAAAGACATGGCGCTCGTAATTCGGAATATGCGCGCGCGCCGCATAGTTGACCGATTGCAGGAACATTTCCCACATGAACGGGCATTCTTCCGCCCTGTCGGCATCGCTGGGGTGCACACCTTGCCAGTCATCATCCATCAGCCCGTTGAACTGCGCGCTTTCCCGCGCCCGTTGCAGTCGCAACGCCCGGTGCATGGGATCGGGATCCTTCGGCCCGGGCGACAGCATTTCGAACATGCGCGGCGCACGGTTGTCAGGATCGGAACCCAGCAGGTTGTGCAGGAACGTCGTCCCGGACCTGGGCAGGCCAAGAATGAAGATCGGGCTTTCTATCGGCTCGTTCTCAACTCCCTTTAGTCTTTTGCGATCGTCCAGATAGATAAGGCGCGCGCACAGATTCTCATGCAATTGCCGATAGATGCGCCGAGCGCCCAGTTCGTGAAGACGGGCTGTCGAATTCAGGTCATCGACCAGAATGGTCAACGGTTCCAGCGGGTTTCCGGTAAATGGTGCTTCCCAGTCCGAGCGTCCGGTTGCAAGTTCTGCGCCATCCATCAGCGCGCGCGCATCCGCTATCCTGTTCAAACTCTCTCTCCTTCATTGCGCCATCGCGGCACGGCTTCAGAGGCCGTAAAGCCGCTTGACGCCATTCCTGCGCGCCTCGATCGTGGACGCCCGTTCCTCGGGCGAGACCGTGCGATGATCGGGATGCAGATAGTCGTGCAGATCGGCCAGCGCGACTTTCGTCACTTTCGACTGCGGCACGAAATCGGTGTGGACCCACCGCCACGCGGCGATGCCGCGCCTGTTGCCCGCGCTGTCCAGCCAGTTGGCTGTTCCGGGATCGGACAGGGAGATGACGAAGCGCGCCTTGCCGTCGGGGTCGACCTCTGCCTGCGACATATTCAGTGATGACTGGTGATTCATATAATCCAGCGTATGCTGGCAAAGGTCCGCGAGTTGGATCGCCCAGAAACGCGCCTTGCGCGGAATTTCGACCTCGACGACCAAGGCTTCTCCCTCGGCGATGTCGAACAGCATGAAATGATATCCGGCATGCTGGATGCCGCCCAGATTTTGTTCGCGCCCCTCCCAGAACTCGTTGAAGCCGACATCATCGACAATATCCTGGGCCCGCTGGACCCAATGTTTGGCGGACGCAACAATGAAATTGCTGGCCTTCCCGATACGCCGGTAGAGGTCAGCCTCGTCCAGGAAGCCGATATCCTTGGGGCGGGCGTCGATCGTCTCTATGGTAACTTCGCAAGGCTGGTCGCGGGTCCAGTCGCAAATGGCATCGCGCACAACGATCATATAATTGTGGCGGTTCGCATCCAGCGGAATCCAGTTGCCGTCGTGCCGCTCGGCCGACAGGACGATCTCGAACCGGCCATCGGCGGCGATTTCGAAATCATCGAGATCCCACGCGCCGGCCTGTACGTAATCGGGATCACCCCAGAATTCGGACATGAGGTGAAACTCGTTCCAGGGGGAACTGCCTCGGCGGCCCGTGATCCTGTAACTGCGCGCGCCATCGACAAATGCATGGCGATAGTGAAAGTCGGGGCAGCAAAGTCCCCAGCTATAGGCAACCGGATGATGAAAGGGATGCCTGTCGAAAAAGGGGAAGTTGTGCCGAGGCGAGATGGCGATGTTGAAGGCCACATGGGCCGACGACGTCACCTGCATCAGTGCCCTGCTTCGTTCCTGCCTATCGCGAACCCAGGGGGAGTTCATCCAGATATCCCTCGCCATGTTCAGCCCGGCAAGATAATCGGTCCAGATCTGGTCATGGCCCTGTTCCGTTTCCGCCGGCATCCGACTCTCCTCATTTGCTGTTTGCGCGGAGGATAGGCATGGCTTGGCGGGACCGAACCTACCAAATGGGACTCGCGCAGTGCTGGACGTGATGCAAATGAGCGAGCTGCTGACCGCTCTGCATGGGGGACCGTTCGAAACGCCTCCTTGGGACGGATTTCTGCATCGCCTGCGCGATGTCTGCCACGCCAATTATGCTGGTATTCTGTTCCGACCGATGGACAGGCCGCCCAACAGCCCTCTGGAACTGTTCGCCGGTCCAGCCGCCCTGCCCGACATTCCCCGCATGTATGAAGAGGGATTCTACAGGCTCGACCCCTATCTCAACGGCAATCTGGAAGAGGGGGAAGTCTACGG
>DASULD010000028.1:0-10597 GCA_036278355.1 Sphingobium sp. | reverse complement strand
CATGCGCCCGTCGGTGACCAGCGCCACCCGGTAACCTCGATCCTGAAGCACGCCCAGCGCGGGGGTAAGCGAGTGCAGTTCCGGCATTCCATTGGCGCGCGGCCCCTGGAACCGCACTACTGCCACAAAGTCCCGCTCCAGCTCATGCGCGCGGAAAGCGTCAAGCAGCTCCTCCTGGCTGGAGAATACGCGGGCGGGGGCCTCGATCGTGCGGTGTGCCGGATCGACCGCCGAGGTTTTCATCACGCAGCGGCCCAGATTGCCGGAGAGCAGCTTCATGCCGCCATCGGGACTGAACGGATCGGTGACAGGCCGGACCATCGACGCATCGCGCGGCTGGGTAAGGCGGTCACCCCAGACCAGCGCATCGCCGGCCAGGTGGGGCTCGCGGGTGTAGGCAGAGAGGCCGTCCGGCGCGACGGTCAGGATATCAGGGTGCAGCAGGCCGTTGTCCAGCAGTTCACCGATCACATAGCCTACGCCGCCCGCGCGATGAAAATCGTTCACGTCGCCAGCCCCGTTCGGATAAACGCGGGCGAGCAGGGGCACGACGCCCGACAGTTCGGCGAAATCGCTCCAGTCGATCCGGATGCCCGCCGCGCGCGCAATGGCGGGCAGGTGGATCGCATGATTGGTCGATCCGCCGGTGGCGAGCAGGCCGATGCACGCGTTGACGATCGCCTTTTCGTCGACGCATCGGCCCAAAGGCCGGTAGTCGTCATTGTCCTGCGCGCCCCTGGTCCAGCCGATCTCCGCCAGCCGGTGAACGGCGGCGCGTGTCAGCTCCTGCCGCAGCTTCGTTCCCGGATTGACGAAGGCGGCGCCGGGAACGTGCAGGCCCATCATCTCCATCATCATCTGGTTGGAATTGGCCGTGCCGTAGAAGGTACAGGTGCCTGCCGTGTGATAGGATTCGGCCTCTGCCTCCAGCAGCTCCGTCTTGTCGGCCTTGCCTTCGGCATAGAGCTGGCGGACGCGCTGCTTCTCCTTGTTGGGGAGGCCGGACGGCATGGGTCCGCCGGGGATCAATATGGTCGGCAGGTGCCCGAAGCGCAGGGCGCCGATGAGGAGTCCCGGCACGATCTTGTCGCATATGCCGAGCAGCGCCACGCCCTCGAACATCGCATGGGACAGGGCTACCGCCGTGCCCATCGCGATCACGTCGCGCGAAAACAGCGAAAGGTCCATGCCTGCCAGGCCCTGGGTGACGCCGTCGCACATCGCCGGAACACCGCCTGCCACCTGGGCGGTCGCCCCGGCCTCTCGCGCGAACAGCTTGATCTGGTCGGGATAGCGGCCATAGGGCTGATGAGCGGAGAGCATGTCGTTGTAGGACGTGACGATGCCGATGTTCATCGCCGACTGCGCGCGGATCATGGGCTTGTCTTCGCCCGCCGCCGCGAAACCGTGGGCGAGATTGCCGCAAGACAGCCTGTGGCGATTGGTGCCCGCCTCGCGGCCGCGATCGACAAGATCGAGATATTTGCGGCGGGCCGGTGCGCTGCGCTCAACGATACGCCGCGTCACCCGCTCGATCGTGGGGTGCAGATCATTCATGCCAGCTTGCTCCGTCGCGTTCGATGAGCGCAATCGCGGAGGAAGGTCCCCAGTTCCCCGCAGCGTAGTTTGCGACGTTGACCCCGGCCTCCTGCCAGCCCGCAATGATGGAATCGATCCATTGCCATTGCGCCTCCACCTCGTCGCGGCGAACGAACAGGGTGGGATCGCCCTCCAGCAGGTCGAGCAGCAGCCGCTCATAGGCGATACGGCGGCGCTTCCCCTCAAACGCGGCGGCGAGCGAAACGTCGAGGCCCACCTCCCGCAGCTTGACGCCGCCACGGTCAAGGCCCGGTTCCTTGGCCATGATGAGCAGCCGGATATTCTCTTCAGGCTGAAGGCGGATGATAAGCGTATTCGGTTCCAGTTCAGAGTGCGGCCCGTTCCGCGCAAAGATCGAATGAGCGACCGGCTTGAACTGAATAAGTATCTCGCTGTGGCGCGTCGGCATGCGCTTGCCGGTCCGCAGGTAGAAGGGGACCCCGGACCACCGCCAATTGTCGATATATGCCTTCAGCGCGACGAACGTTTCGGTGTCCGAAGGCTGACCGAGTTCCTCGGCGTAGCCCCGGACGATCTCGCCCGTGACGGCGCCAGCCAGATATTGCCCGCGCACGCTGTTGGCGCGGGCAGTTTCGCCGTTCATCGGGCGCAGGGATCGCAGCACTTTTACCTTCTCGTCCCGCACGGCGGTCGAATCATAGCGGGCGGGCGGCTCCATCGCGATGATCGACAGGATTTGAAGCATGTGATTCTGCACCATGTCGCGGAGCGCGCCGACGGTGTCATAGTAAGAGACGCGGCCTTCCAGGCCGACCGTCTCGCCAACGGTGATCTGGACATGGTCGATGTGGCTCGCGTTCCAGAGTGGCTCGAACAGCATGTTGCCAAAGCGCAGCGCAATCAGGTTCTGCACCGTTTCCTTGCCGAGATAATGGTCGACGCGGAAAATGCGATCCTCCTCGAACAGTGCACAGATGGCATCGTTCACCGCGATGGAGGAAGCCAGATCATGGCCGATCGGCTTTTCCATCGCTATGCGGGTATTCCCATTGACGAGACCTGCGGCCGCAAGGTTCTGCGCGGTGGGCGCAAAAAGCGAGGGAGGCGTCGAGAGATAGATCGCGATGTCCCGGTCCTCGCGGCCCTTCACGCGTCCCGCCAACTCGCGGAAGTGATCGGCGTTGCCCGCCTCGGCACGGCAATAGATCATGCGGGCCGTCAGGCGATGGCAGGCATCGGCATCGAAACGCCCCGCGTCAATGTGACGGGCGAGCGCGTCCGTGACGTCTTTGCGGAATGCCTCGTCGCTCTGCTCCGATCGCCCCGAACCCACAATCAGGAAATCTTCGGGAAGCAACCCATCCTGCTGAAGGTTGTAGAGCGATGGAAACAACATGCGCGCAGCCAGATCGCCCGTCGCGCCGAAGAGGATGAGAGTTGCAGAACGATCGGCCAAGCTTCACTTCCCCAAAACGGACGTCTTTCCCGCTTGTGCATCGGCCCGAGCAACGGCGCAACTCTCGAACCGCCCGCACGTTTGTTCAAAAGCGCATGCGTACGCCGCCATAGACCGCCCGGCGTTCCACGGGGTAGAAGATCGCCGACGCCGCAGGGGCGCCGGTTGTCGCACTGATGTCGCCGATCGCCCTCTTCCGCGTGATGTTGCGCGCGTCCAGGAACAGGTCCATGCCGCGCGCGACCGTCGCGCCAGCCGTCACACCCGGCAACGCATAGCCACCGGTCCGCAGCGTGTTGCCGTAGTCCGCCCACGCGCCCCGGGGGACCCATTCGACGTTGGGCGCGACATGGAGTGCATCGGTACCTAGACGAAGCTCGGCACGATAAAGGTGCGGGGGCACCACCGGCAGGCGATTGCCGCCATATCGCGGATCATTACGGAAACGGAAATCGCTATACTGATAGACCTGCCGAAGGCGCAGCCAATCCGTTGGCTCCAGCGTTAAAGCTGCTTCGATCCCCTGATGGCGGGTATGTCCGGCGTTGAAGGTGGAGGCGGGGATGCTTGTGTTTCCGCCCGTTGCATATTGCAGCATCTCGTTTGTCAGGTCCGCGCGATACAGGGACACGTCCCAGCTCGCCACGCCGCTGGTGCCGCGCGTTCCGATCTCGGCCGTCCAGGCCGTTTGCGGGCGGATCGCGCCGATGAAGCTGCTGACCCCCGACACCGTCTGGAAGATCTCGCCGAAGCCGGGGAATTCCGCCGAGCGGCTGTAATTGGCGTAGAATTGCACGCGCTCGGAAGGTTCGTACAGCACGCCGACCTTCGGCGAAAACTCCCTGAAGGCGATGCGGCCGTTTTGTGCCGACGAGAAACGCGTCCGGCGTCCGCGCCAGCCGGCCGCGTGGATGGCGCCCGCAATAACGCTGAGCCTGTCCGTCGGCCTGAACCGCACCTCCCCGTAGATGTTTGCGGTCTGCGCGTCCTGATCGGCATCGAAGACCATCGCGCCGCGCCTTCCGTTGCTATTGAGATACTGCTTCGCGCGGGTGCTGCCCCTGCGGATCTCGCCGCCCAGCGTGAGGGCGAGCGCGCCCTTCTCATAATCGAAGCGACCAAAGGCGCCCGCATCGGCCGAAGCCTGATCGATCACCTGAAAGATCGGATGGAACAGGTCTTTCTTGTTAAGGAAAATGCCTATGGCGAGCCTGCCGCCATCGACCTCGATGCGTGTCAGGCTCTGCAGCCGGACGGAATCGATGTCCCGCGCCTGATTGCCGGCAATGGCGCTGGGGTTCGCCTTCGCCGGATCGATCAGGGCGTCGGATCGGGACAGTGCGCCCGGCAGCTGCTGCCTTATGCGATTGAAGCTCGCGTAGAAACGGGTGTCGATCCGGTCGGAAAGCTGCAAACCGATATTGCCGTGAAAGCGCAGGCTCCGCCGTTTCGCATGGTTGCGATCGCCGTCCGACCGATCTGCACTGAGGCCTGCCCAGAAATCGGCCCGGCCTGAGGTCCCGCCATAGGAGGCAAGGCCGCGGAGCGTGCCGAAGCTGCCGCCGTCCGCGCGGACATAAAGTCCCGTGGCGTCAACGCCCCGTGGCGTAACCCCATTGATCGCGCCGCCCAGCGTCCCCGAGCCGAACCGCAGCGCATTGGCGCCGCGATAGACCTCCAGGTGGTCGAAGAAAATCGGCTCCAGCTCCTGAAAGTCCCCATTGTCATCGGCAAGGTTGATGGGCACGCCATCCTGCAACAAAGTGAGGCCGCGCATGTGGAATCCGCGGCTGAGGCCGGAACCTCGAACCGAAATGCGTATTTCCTGACCAAACCGGGGCTGGAGATAGACGCCGGGTGAAAAGGCGAGCGTGTCGCGCAGGGACATCACGGCCTTGTCGGCATAGTCGGCGTAGGTAACGATGTCGGCGCCTCCCGGCGTACGCGCGGCAAGATTTTCCGCGCTGTCGGTGTGACTGTGGGCCGTAACGATGATGGTCCGCTCCGCGTGGATATCGGGCGCCTCCTCGGCATGGGTTGAGGGGGAAACGAGGCTGGCGGCCGCGCAAGACGCCAGCAATGATTTGCGAAGAAACATCCGTGAATTCCTGAATAACGTTGGGGAACAGCGGCACAGGCCAAGGCCGCTCGCGCCCGGTGGGCGCGGCGGGCGTGCGTCGCAGTCGACTTTTCAGGAAAGGTGAGGGGGAGCTCGCAGCGGCGGACGGAGGCGAGAAAAGCGCTCGATCAGCGGGTAGCGAACCGGCGCGAGGCCGAGCGCGGCGATGTGCACGACTTGCGCCGCGAGTTGGACGGCGTCGGCGCCTCCGGCAGAGGCTGCGGCCAGCCCCCCGAACGCGCAGGGCTGGTCCTTGGCATGGTTGCCCGGATCATCCTGCGGCGATGCGGGGCCATCGACCGGAACAACGACGCGGATCGCATCGCTGCCCTGGTCCGCGCAGAGCATGACCGCGAAGCCGCGCGTCGTCTCCGACGGCATGAAGCCCGCCGGGATAATCGCGCGCACCGACAATACTGCCGCAATCAACAGCAGGGATAAGGCAGGACGACCGGCCAGGAAGGCGCGCAAAGCGTTCACCTGCGCGCCCTTAGGCGCTCATCGCGGGGCTGTCATCGCTTTTGGACCGGGAGAAGAATCCGGAAAGCCCTTGCAGGACGCTTCAGCGGACGCGTGGTCCGCCAAACGGCAGCGGGGGCGGGGGGCGACGCGTGCCGCGCGGAAGCTGTGCCTGATAGGCGCGGCCGCAATGTTCGACACAATAGGGGAAACCCGGGTTCACCTTTTGCCCGCAGAAATGGAAGTCGGGCTCCCCGGGGTGGCCCATGGGCCACTTGCAGATCTTCTCGGTCAGATCGAGCAGGCTTGTCTTGTCGGCGATCTCCGGACTCGGCTTGGCGGGCACCAGACGACGCGGCGGCGCCGGAGGTATCGGCGCCTGCTGGTCCGCAGGTCCCTGACGCATGAAGCCGCCGGGTCCAATCGACACGATACGCGGCTGCGGCTGTTGCGGCTGCTGGCCTTGTGCGGATTTCGTTTCGGCAGGGGGAGGGCTTGCGGATGAAGAGGCCGGAGCAGGCTGATCCTTTTCGGTATCCGCACTCTCGTTGCCCGGGGCCGCCGCGACAGGCTTTCGCGACACAGCCTTCTTGTGGGGCACATCGTTCGCCTTCACCGGGGACGGGCGTGATTGCAGGCCCAGGCGATGTGCCTTGCCGATCACGGCATTACGGCTGACGCCGCCCAGTTCCTCGGCGATCTGGCTGGCCGTCATGCCTTTTTCCCACATGGTTTTCAGCTGATCGATCCGTTCATCGGTCCAGGACAAAATACGCTCCATTACATGATGTGCGGACTCGCCCCCGCCGTCGATACCGCATATGGCGGCAGGAGCGCGCAAGTTCAACCGTCACGAATGACAACCACCCATTTGGGCTTGCCCGTCCCGGACGCAACCGATAGTCGGCGAACATGATCAATCCCGGGCCCACCTCCGTTACGACCGGCGAGCCGATGCGGCTGCCGGAACCTGGCGTTCCGCGTATCCGCAACGTCAACTGGCCCGGAACCAGAGCTTTGTACGTGAAGGAAGTCAGGCGTTTCCTGAAGGTGCAGTTGCAGACGATCTGGGCGCCTTCCATAACGACCCTGCTCTACCTCATCATCTTCACCGTGGCATTGGGAGGGCAGGGGCGAACGGTCCTGGGCGTCCCCTTCGCGGACTTCATAGCGCCGGGACTCATCATGATGGGGATGATCCAGAATGCCTTTGCCAATGCGAGCTTCGGCATGCTGGCAGGCAAGATTCAGGGAACGATCGTCGATTATCTGATGCCGCCGCTGTCGACGTCGGAACTGCTGCTGGCTCAGGTCGCCGCGGCGGTAACCCGCGCTATCTTGGTGGGTTGCACGATCTGGGTGGCGATCGCCTTGTGGCCGGAGGCCGACGTAAGCCCCCGCCATCCATGGGCTATCGTCGCGTTCGCGCTGCTCGGCACGATGTTCATCAGTTTCCTCGGCGTCCTGACCTCGATCTGGGCCGAAAAGTTCGATCATGCGGCGGCGGTGACCAATTTCGTCGTGGCGCCGCTGTCGCTTCTGTCCGGAACATTCTATTCCGTCGACGCCCTTTCCCCGGCATTCCAGGCAATCAGCCATGCCAACCCCTTCTTCTACGCGATTTCCGGTTTCCGGTACGGCTTTCTGGGCACCGCCGACACCGAGGTTGCGCGCGGCGTGATGGTCCTGATTGCGCTCAACGTGGCGCTTGGCGCGCTATGCTATCGCGTGCTCAAGGCAGGATGGAAAATTCGTCCGTAAGGAAAGCGGCGGTTCCTCCGCGCGGTCAGTGGCGATAGACCGGACGCAGGCTGTACTTGCCGTCGCGATAGGGGCCGAACAGCCCGGATATGGCAGGATGGTCGACGGGCTCGTCGCTCTCATCGTGGACGAGGTTTTGCTGGCTGACGTAGGCGATGTAGCTTCCGTCCGTATTCTCTGCCAGCAGGTGGTAAAAGGGCTGATCCTTGTTCGGGCGCAACGGCTCGGGGATGGCCTCATACCATTCCTCGCTATTGGCAAACACCGGGTCGATGTCAAACACGACACCGCGGAACCCGAACATCCTGTGTTCCACGACGTCGCCGATACTGAATCGGGCGTGCGCGATCGCCGGCGCCGTCATCGGGCCGGTTCCATCATCGGGGGCTTGGTTTTCGATCCGGTTCACACGTCCTATGTAGGGGGCTCGAGACGGCATACAAGAAAAATACGGATACAAGCTTGGCAAAGCCGGGGCTGTCGGTTAAGTGCCGCGGCTCGACCCGCTATCGGAGGATCGGCGCATGTCCCCTGGGCGGCATCGCCGTTTTTGGGGCCTGGCCTGGAGAGGTGGCAGAGTGGTCGAATGCACCGCACTCGAAATGCGGCATACGGGCAACCGTATCGAGGGTTCGAATCCCTCCCTCTCCGCCAATCTTCTGTTCGCCCGCATCTGTGATCGTCCGATAAATGGCTGAATTATGCTGTTTGTTGGGGATTTCGATCCATCTTTGTTCGCGTTTGTTCTCCTCAAGTCGCGTGGGAGTGTGGGCCTGAATGTGGGGCCGGTGACTTCCCTCGGCTTAGGAATGACGCTATGTCATCGCCATGGGTAAGCTCACCGCATTGCAGGTCAAGGCACTCACTGAGCCGGGGCGCTATTCGGACGGGGACGGGCTGATTCTCAAGATCGGGCCGACCGGCGGGCGCAGCTGGATTCTGCGGGTGCAGGTGGACGGCAAGCGTCGTGACATCGGCCTTGGCAATGCCAGGAGCGTGTCGTTGAAGGAAGCGCGAGAGGCGGCGGGCGATTTGCGCAAGCAGGCCCGAGCGGGACTGGACCCTGTCGCAGAACGACGCAGGCAAGCGGTGGTGATCCCGACTTTCCGGGAAGCCTGCAAAGTGGTCCATGAGGAACTGGGCAGGAGCTGGAAGAAGGGCAAGCATGGCGACCAGTGGCTGACAACGCTCGAGAGCTATGCCTGGCCCAAGCTTGGCAAGCTTGCGGTAAACGAGATCGAGGGTCCGCTGATCCGCGATGTGTTGGCAGAGATATGGCTGATGAAGCCCGAGACTGCGCGGCGCGTGAAGCAGCGGATCGGGACGGTGCTCGACTGGTGCTACGTCAAGGGGTTCCGGTCATCCGAAGCGCCGATGCGCTCGCTCTCGAAGGGCTTGCCGCGCCAGCCTCGCAAGGAAGGCAATTTCGCGGCAATGGCCTATGAGGCGGTGCCGCAGTTCCTCTCGGACCTCCATGATCGGCAGATGAGCGTCAGCAGGCTGGCGCTGGAGCTGCTGATCCTCACCGCCACACGCTCGGGCGAGGTGCGTGGCGCACGCTGGAGCGAGTTCGACGCCGACCTGACGGTGTGGACGATCCCTGCTGCCCGCATGAAGGCAGGCAAGGCGCATGCGATCCCGCTGTCCCGCCAAGCGGCCGATGTGGTGCGGCAGGCCCGAACCTTTTGGCTCGCCCATTCCGATCTGCTGTTTCCCGGGCAAGGCCGCAGACGCCTCGGGGCCGATCGCAAGCGAGAGGAGCCGGTGATGTCGGACATGACGCTGCTGCAGCTGGTGCGGGGCATGGGTCTCTCGGTTACGGTCCACGGCTTTCGCTCGAGCTTTCGCGACTGGGTGGCCGACAAAACCAGCCATCCGCGCGAGGCGGCCGAGGCTGCGCTTGCTCACACGCTCGAGAACAAGGTCGAAGCCGCCTATCGGCGCACCGACTTCTTCGACAAGCGCCGCGCATTGATGCAGGACTGGGCGGATTATTGCGTTCCGCCAACTCACTGAGGCGGGCATTCCGTCAGCACCCGCTGCCGCTCGACGAAGGCGTAGACGCTCTCGACGATTACCCGCGTCGCCTTGCCGATCTTGATGGTCTCGATCTCGCCCCGGCCAATAAGGTCATAAAGCTTGGTGCGACCAATCCCCAGCATGCCCATCGCGTCGGTCACCCTCACCGTCAGCCGTGGGGTGATGACATAGGTATGTCCCGTTCCGTTCATCGTCATCTGCTCCTACCCGCGTACGTGCGGAGCAGACACAGAAGCGCAAACACGGCCTCAAACAACAAGCTGCATTTGTACAGCGGCGTCCTACAAATATTGGTCGAAGAAAAATGTTGACAGGGCGGCAATGCCGACGTCGCGCACATCTTGAACGGCCGGGCCCTCGTCCAGGTCATGGCAGCACTCTTGCCCGCGCCGATCGCTTGTGACGTCGCGATAAGGTTGCGGCCTTGGTGCAAACGCCAATCCTTCCGGAATGATCGGCATTTTCGCGTCACGAATAGCGACGAACATTTGCGAGCGTTTCCAGAAATTTATTCACGTACCGCCTTCGGGCCGGGGGGAGGCATCAAAAACACCTAACATTCCTAACATTGGCTGTTTTCTGCGGGTTTGAGACCTAATATTTCACCTGACATGGACCTAATCAGGTTAGGAGAAGTGAACCTAACATTTTGAAATATAAAATGGCTTGTTTCCAGACACATAAGGTTTTGCCCTGAAACAGGTTAGGTCGATGTAAGGTCGCGTGCGTCGCCGATTTCCGGCGGAATTTTGCGGTTTTCGGACGCTCTGAGAGGGCAGGTTAGGAATGTTAGGTTTTTTCGCCCCCTCCCCCCGCCGCCAGAAGCCTCCGGAACATGTTTTTCTTTGGTAGCACAGCCATCCAATGGCTTCATTTCTCACACAGGGAGAGCGAGAGGAAATGAGTGAAGCACTGCGCGGCGGGCGCTGGCAGCCTGATGCGGACAATCCCCGCGGCGCGAGCGACTATTGGTATTGATGAGCATGAGCCGGGAGCATCGATATGTTCGGCCCGCTCATTCAGCACCGCATAACTGCGAGGCCGGTGTAAGCTACCCTTCGGGACTCATTGCCAACTGACCTGATGCGATATGGTGTCCGCGGATCAACGGCGGGAATGTTCGACGTTCCGGAAAGTCCGCTCCATGCTCGCCAGTTAGAGAGAGCCGCCGTTCGTACAGATTCCCACTGCATGTCGGCAGC
>DASULD010000027.1:0-4658 GCA_036278355.1 Sphingobium sp. | reverse complement strand
CTTGTATCAGCTCATTCACGCTGTCGCCGCCATTGCCCTCATGCAGGCGGCGCACACGCCAGCGATCCTGATGCTGGTGGGCGCCGCCATATTCGCAGGGACGCTCTATCTGATGGCGCTTGGCGCGCCGCGCTGGCTGGGCGCGATCACACCGATCGGGGGCAGTGTGCTCATTGCCGCCTGGTTGTGGGCCGCCTGGCTGTTTCTTGCGCCGCGCGGCTGATCAGGCGTGGCGTTCCGTTTCCAGAAACGCGGCCACCTCCGCGAGGTCGACCTGCTTGTCGAGGTAGGCGGCCCCGATCCCGTGGGCGAGCACAAAGGGCAGGTTGCCGCCCGACATCTTCTTGTCGTGGAGCATGTGCGCCACCAGTGTCTGCCCCTCCGCGTCGACACCGGCATCGCGTAGGGTTGCGGGAAGACCCGACGCGCGCAGGTGGGACGTCACACGTTCGGCGTCCGCATGATCACACAGTCCCTGGGCGGCCGAGAAACGGAACGCCAGCGCCGTCCCCGCGGCGACGGCCTCGCCATGCAACAGCCTGTCGCTGTATCCAGTTTCGGCCTCAAGCGCATGACCGAAGGTATGTCCGAGATTGAGCAACGCGCGGCGGCCGGTCTTTTCGAACTCGTCCTCTGCAACGATCGCCGCCTTGGCCCGCACGCTGACCTCGATCGCGCGTGCGCGCGCCGCCGGGTCTCCGTCCAGCAATGCTTTTCCGCGCTCCTCGCACCAGGCGAAGAAAGCAGCATCGGCAATAAGGCCATATTTGACGACCTCCGCGTATCCGGCACGCACCTCCCGCGCGGGAAGGGTGTCCAGGCTGGTCGGATCGATGAGGACCAGCGAAGGCTGGTGAAAGGCCCCCACCAGGTTCTTGCCCGCCGCCGTATTGATGGCTGTCTTCCCGCCCACTGAACTGTCGACCTGTGACAGCAGCGTCGTCGGAATTTGAATGAAGGGGCAGCCGCGCTTCAGCACCGCAGCCGCAAAGCCCACAAGGTCGCCGATCACGCCCCCGCCAAGCGCAACAATGTGATCGCTGCGCTCTACGCCAAGCTCCAGCAGCCGGTCGACCAGCGATGAAAGACCCTGCCAGCTCTTGGTTCCTTCTCCGGCGGGAAGGACCACGGCGATGCATTCGATACCCGCCGCGAGCAGGCCCGCACGCAGTCTTTCCAACTGTGCGGCGGCGACATTCTCATCGGTGATGACAACGATGCGATTGCCCCGCGCCCGTGACGCCAGATGTTCGCTCGCGCGATCGAGCAGTCCTCCCTCGACCAGGACAGGGTAGCTCCGCTGCCCCAGCGCAACCGCCACCTCAGTCATAGATCGAGCGCCTCTACTATCTTCTCCACGGTCGCCTCGTGCGGGCCATCGTTGCTCCTGACATGAATGGGGGCGAGTGCGTAAACGGGGTAGCGCTCCCTTGCGAGTTCGGTCAGGACCTCACGGGGGTTCTTGCCTTCGAGCAGGGGGCGGCCGTCGCGCCGCGAAACCCGCTCCACCAGCACATCGATATCGGCGTCGAGCCAGACAGGTATCGCCTTGTCGAGGATCAAGGCTCGCGTCTGCGCGTTCATGAACGCGCCGCCTCCCGTCGCGATAACGTGGCGGCCTTGCTCGATCAGACGCGCGATGACTCGCCGTTCCCCATCTCGAAAGCCGTCTTCGCCGAAATGTGCGAAAATTTCCGGTATCGTCATGCCGGCGGCGGCGGCGATTTCCTCATCCGCGTCGACGAAGGGAAGCCCCAGTCGCGCGGCGAGCCTTCGACCAACTGTCGATTTTCCCGCACCCATCATCCCTATGAGAACGATCGGGCGATGATCCCGAGCTTGTGCCGATTTCCTGTTCCGTTGCATGATGGGCGCGGCTATACAGCGATGCGTCCGCAGCGCAAAAGCCAATTTGCGGCCATATATTCCTTCCGGATCAGCGTATCATCACGACGGGCATCATGAAATTCAAACGCACCGACAGCAATATCATCTCTCAGGGGCCCCGTCGGCGCACGCGGCTTCCTATTGTTCCGCTGGCGCTGGCCGTTCTTCTGGTTCTGCTGCTCGTCTGGGCGTGGCAGCGCGGGGGCGAACAGCCGCAGACCCGCGTCGAAAAGCCTGTTCCTGCCGCCAAGCTGGGGCAGTAACCGGATGAATGTCGGCCGAAAGGGCGCGGCAGGGGCCCGGACGAATTCAACAGCTCTTCGACGGTTGTTGATCGCACTTGCTGGCGGAACCGCGCTTACGCTCGCGGTGCCGCTGGTGGCAGGACGGTCCCCAACCTCGCTTCTGCCGCCGGGATTCAGTGCGGACCCTGCGCCGGACGAGTCGCCCGACGAGCCGGTTCCTCCCTCCGATTCCGCCGGTACGGCAATTCCGCCGCAGCGCCTTGACCTTCCCGGCCTCAATCAGATGCAGGCCGATTTCGCGAACGGGACGCAGCCCACAGAACTGACGCCTGAGGAACTCGCCGCTCAGCAGGAGAAATACGATCTTCCGCCGGGCGCACGACGCTTGCTGAGCCGGATCGGGCCGTTGACGCCTGCGACGGGCGGCCTTCCCGCCAATGCGTTCGGCAGCAGTTCGGGCAGGTTTCTGGCCACGCTGATGCGGGAAACCCACGCGCCGCTTGCATCGCGATGGGCGTCGATCCTGCTGCGTCGGACATTGCTCTCGGCGACGAACACGCCCGGCGATATCAATGGTTCCGACTGGGCGGCGGAGCGGTCGTGGTTGCTGGTGCGCATGGGTGAGGCCGACCCGGCGCGGATGATGGTCCAAAGCGTCGACAGCAATCTCTATACGCCGCGTTTGCACGCCGTCGCGATGCAGGTCTATCTTGCCGCCGCCGATCCGGTGGGCCTGTGTCCGATTTACCAAGGCGCGTTGGCCGGCAGCAGTTCGCCGAGCTGGCGAATGGCCGAAGCAATCTGTGCCTCGTTCTCGGCAGAGCAGGGCCGTGCCAGTGCCGTTCTCAACCAGGCGCAGCGGCGGGGCGAGGTACGAGGAATAGATTACCGTCTGACCGAAAAGATCGTCGGAGCGGGCACAAACGCGCGCCGGTCGGTCAAGATCGAGTGGGAGGGCGTGGACCGGCTTACTGCCTGGCGCTTCGGCCTCGCCACCGCCGCCAATGTCGATATCCCTGACGGGCTGATGTCTCAGGCGGGAAGCCATGTGCGTGCATGGCAGGCGCGGGCGCCGATGCTCTCATTGCAAACGCGGTTGCCATCGGTCGAGACGGCTGCGCGGCTCGGCGTTTTTTCGAGTGCGGCGCTTATCGATTTTTACGCCGAACTGGACTCACAGGACGATACGCCCGCCACGTTCCGCGACCGGATGGATCATATTCGTTCGGCCTATGGGGCGGCGACGGCCGCCGATCGGATCGAAGCGATGCAGGATCTCTGGTCCATGGACCAAAGTGACAACTTTCTCGATCTGCTCGCACTATCGCGGGCGGCGGCTGCGGTGCCCGTGACGGATGTGAGTGGCGAAGTCGCGACCAGACTGATCGCGGCGATGCTGAGCGCGGGCTATGACAAGAGCGCAACCCGCTGGGCCGGTTCGAGTGCGCTCGGTCAGGAAGATGGTGTCAAAGGCTGGGCGTTGCTGGCGGTTGGCGCACCGCGGCCAGTGGTAAGGATCGATGGCGGCAGGCTGCGCGACTATGTGGCCGCTGACGGGATAAGCGGCGAGATGACGCTTGCAGGTCTGGCGGGTCTGGGTCGCATCGGTGGTGAGGACCTGGCCGGGGCGGCAGAGGGAGCGCGTCTCGATCTCCGGCCGCGCACGCGATGGTCGCGTGCAATCGATCTCGCCGGCCGACGCGGCGAAAAGGGTACCGTGGCGCTGCTCGCGGCTGTAGGGCTTCAGGTGCCGAGTTGGACCAGGGTGCCGCCCGAACATCTGTATCACATCGTTGCCGCCCTGCATCGCGTCGGGCTGGATGCCGAGGCGCGCATGATCGCAGCCGAAGCGATCATGCGGAGCTGAACCCGTGGCGGATGATCCCGCGGCGCCAGTTGCTGCCGACCGGGCGTTGATCGACCGCTACATCGACATGCTTGCCGTGGATCGCGGCGCCGCACGCAACACGCTGATCGCCTATCGCACCGATCTGGAAGCCGCGAGCGCCGCCACGTCGGGCCTCGCCTTCGCCAATGTCGAAACACTTCGCGCGCTGACCGGTGAATGGGCCGGGCTGGCCCCTTCCTCCCTCGCACGCAAGTTGTCGGCCTTGCGGGGTTTCTACGCCTTTCTTGAAGAGGGCGAAGTCCGTCGCGACAATCCGGCTGACGCGCTCGCCCGGCCCGGTCTTCGCCGCCCGCTACCGCGCATATTGACGCAGAAAGAGGTCGAAGGCCTGTTCCTCGTCGCCGAGCAACGGGCAGCGGGAGATGACGCGCCATTCCGCCACGTACGGATGCTCGCCCTGCTAGAGCTGCTCTATGGGTCCGGGTTACGGGCGACAGAGCTTGTTTCCTTGCCTCGTAACGCCGTCCATCCGGACCGGCCCTTCCTGATTTTGAAGGGAAAGGGCGGGCGGGAAAGGCTGGTTCCGGTTTCGGATCGCGCCCGTGCGGCGATTGCCCGGTGGGCAAGACATGTTCCTGCGGGCAGCGTGTGGCTGTTCCCTTCCGGCAAGGCATATC
>DASULD010000026.1:0-3572 GCA_036278355.1 Sphingobium sp. | reverse complement strand
GGTAGCGTGATCTCCTTCGAGGCATTCGTGGAGGAGCGGCAAGAGAAGGTGATCAGCAACGGCATGGCGGTACTGCGCTGAGCGGTGCTCGATCCGGTAACGACGGATACGCGTTAAACCCCACTGCCTCGCTGTGATGCCCCGCACGAAGTTGCATGCGCTGGCCGTGGCACTACACTGCGATAGTGCAATCTCCCCATCACCGACCCATGCTGGCGCTTGCCCTTCGCGCTGTAGCTTCGTTTTTGATCGCGACCTTGTTCATGCTGGCCAAAATGGCCGGCCACCGCGATGTTGCCCTACCCGAGATGATGTTCTGGCTTCAGTTCGTCTCTCTGCCGCTGATGTTGTCGTGGTTCGCCGCGCGTCGCAAACTCCGTAGCCTTGCGACAAGGCAGATCGGCAGCCACTTCCTTCGCGCCTTGGTCGGGATGACCAGCGCTACGTTCAGTTTCGCGGCGGCCCAAATGCTTCCCCTGTCGGAATTTACCGCGCTCACCTTTACGGCTCCACTTTTTGCCGTACTGATCACGGCGTTCGTGCTTCGCGAGCACGTGGGATCGTGGCGGTGGGGAGCCGTCGCCTGCGGGTTTGTCGGCGTCATCGTGATCGCCCGTCCCGATAGTGCGGTCATACCGGTGTTCGGTGGCACTTGTGCCTTGCTTGCCGCGCTGACCTCTGCAGTGACCAGCTTCCAGATCCGCCACCTCGGCCGAACCGACACCCCGGTCCAGGCGGTGTTCTGGTACGCGATATTCGGGAGCCTGATGACCGTCGGGTTCCTGCCGTTTTTTGCGCACGCGCATGACGCAGGGACTTGGGCGCTCCTACTGGCCATCGGTATCGTCGGCGCACTGGTTCAGTTGCTGCTCGCCGCTTCACTCCGGCACGGGGCTGTCGCCAGCGTGATTGTCGTGGATTCGACCTTGCTGCTTTGGGCCACCCTTTACGGTTGGTCTGTCTGGGGTGAATTGCCGCCGCCAACACTGTGGCTTGGTGCACCGATGATCGTTATGGCGGGACTCGTGATCGCCTGGCGCGAACATCGCCACGCCAGGCCAGCATCCACCAGCGTCCTTCGGAACGAAGCACCCAATCGCCCTACCCCGGCAGCGCAACAAAGGTCTCCGGCCGCCTGAGCGAACAGGAAGAGGCTGCTCCGTAAGTCTCATGTTTTCCTATTCCGTTTTAGAACGTGGACAGCTAAGCACGCTTACTGTCCGGCGGCGCCCGCCAGCGTCTAGTCTGCAAACGGAATTATTGCGTATGGCTATCCCCGTAGTTGCAAGTCCGAATCATGAAGATCGATCTGACACTCGCAGAAATATTAAGGTCGCCGCGCGCAGATTGTTCGCTGAACGAGGATTGGAAGCCGTTACAGTAAGAGAAATCGTGGCAGCGGCCGGAGCTAAAAATGGCGGCTCATTGAACTACTATTTCAAATCAAAAGAAGGGCTTATTCTTGAACTGATAAATGAGATATTTATAGATTTAAGCCAAAGTTGGCTAGATCACTTGTACGAACTGAACAGCAGGGGCGGACCACGTTCAGTTAGAGACATCGTTGAAATTATAGTCCGTGGTCACAATTCAGAAACCATTTCCGATCCTTCACCGACCATGAACCGATTTATTGCAGCTGTACTTTACATTCGCCGCAAGGAATTGACTGAATACCTCGATCAGATGAATCTGCTAGTGTACAAGCATATGATGCAGAAGATCGTCGATATTCTTAAAGACATACCTGAACCGGTCATGCGGCAGCGATTGGTGTTTTTCTCTTGGTACGTGGTCTCTGTTCAAGCCGCTTATGAAAGCTGGCGTGCATCGCGCAAGCGGAGCGAAGTGTGGACACAACCCGACCCACTTCTTCACCTTGTCGACACAGCAACGGCTTTGCTGGAAACCGGAGTTCCGGAATTGACTGCACCTGTCGCGCGTGGCGCTGCGCGACGGTCGCCGAAGGCGCGAAACAGGACTATGACGGCCGGATAACCGGGGAACAGTCTACCTTCGCTCTCGCTCAGCTGACTATTCGGCGGCAATTGCGGTTTCGATCGCTGGTTCGCCAGCAGGCCGATGGTCAATCACCCACCGGACCGACCTCCGCATAGGTTCGATACCGTCGTGGGGCAGGCCCGCTGGATTGGTATTGAACTCCCGGTAAACTTCGGCCGCGTCACCGCCCGACAGTGGCACGAACTGCTGGACGCCAGCCAGCGAGAATGGATCGATCAGGCGGTCACGCAGAGACTCCGGATAGATTCCGACGTTCTGGGTGGTATCGTCGCACCATTTGATGGCGTCGAGCAAATCCGCAACGGGGACGAGGTTTACGACGCGGTTGTTGAGCTGGTCGTAGAAGTCCACCCGGTCCGGGAATCGTGAGATGACCACGCCACCGTCAACGGTGTTTCCAATGACGGTATAAAAGTCATCCTCCATCGCAACGGCTTCGAGTTCTGCTTCAAGATCGCGATTGGGCGCGGCGGCCGGGGTCGAAAAGAACGAAGGCAGCGTCTTATAGGCGGCGGCAATTCGTCGGCCAAGATTTTCGAGCTTGGCGAGACTTTCGTCGTCATCGCCGCATTCGACATAAACCATGCGTGTGTTGACGCAGGCGGTCTGGTTCATCAGACCCGACATGACGGCGATGCCGGTGGCCGCTTCGTCCATCGCCTCTTCGCTTTCCAGCGCCTCTGCACCGATCAGCGAGATTGAAAACTTCGGGTTGAGTGCGATCAGGTCGATGCCCGGCTGGAGGAATTTCTGGATATGCTTGACAGAGTTCATCCCGCCCCAGGCGGTGATCTTGTCGATGCGCGTAGTGCGCACGATCTGGTGTTCCATCGCCTCGTCGCCGCCCTTCCAGTAAGCGACGGCAACGTGCTTGGTCACCGGGTGGGAGGCGTCGAGCTCGATCATTGTGCGGGCAATCGCATGGGCCGTCAGTGGATCGTTCGAAGGTGACTTGATCAGGATGTCGGACTTGGTCAAAGCGCCACCGATGATCGTGGTTGCAGCGACGACCGGCACGTTGCCTGCGGTGATATGCAGCTGGCGTGTTCCTACTGCCCGGATGCGATGGCGCCCGTCGTACCCGTCGCGTGACACCCAGCCGTCGAGAAAAGCACTGCCGATGGTATGTTCGATCCGCTCGGTCAGATAGCCTCCATCGAACATCGCGGGCAGGCGTTCATAGACCGACCGCAGGATCGGTTCAGACAAGCCGCCTGCCAGCAGGCCGAGTTCGAAGCTTTCCTGGAAGAACGGATTATCGTCCAGCCGCAACCGCTTGCCCACTTCCACAAGGAACTCGATAATCTGGCTGGTAGGCGTGTCCATGAGGTCGGTAAGCAGGATCGGATTGCCAAGAACGAGGTCATGGATGTGGCGTTGCGGATCAGGTGAGTGGAATTGCGCGCCGCTGCGTCCATTGTAGATCGCCGTGTCGTCTTCGGTTGGACGGATGATGCGGCCACGCGAGATAATCGGGATTTCGCGGATGTCGGTCACGGCTTCAGCCCTCCGATACGAAACTGAGGAAATCGTCATAGGCCTTCGCCGTG
>DASULD010000025.1:0-15092 GCA_036278355.1 Sphingobium sp. | reverse complement strand
GTTTTTGGGAGCGATAGGGAAAGAGCCGCTTCAAGCGATTGGCCGGCCCCTCTACAATTGCCCAGGACAGCCCGGCCACGGCCAACGACGTCGCAAGTCCGGCCGCGAAAAGCAGGGGCCCCCTCGGGTGCAGAAAGTGTTCCTCGGGAATGAACGAAAACCATATCGCCAGCAGCGGCACATGATACAGGTAAATGCCGTAGCTGCGTCTTCCGATCCATAGCATTGGCGGGGATCGGGTGATCCTGCGCGCCCATACGCTTCCGCCCCGGGCGCCCCAAGTGACCATCGCCGCCATCGACACGACCGAAAGCACTCCCCAGGTCCAGTCGATCCGTGAAGTGACGGTGAGCAGTACAACGAGAGGCAGGGCCGCCCATCCCATCCTTTCCACGATAGTAGGGATCGAGCCGTGGCGAAACCGCAGGAACGATAGCAGCGCGCCGGTTCCCAAAGCGAGGAATGCCGCCGGCGGAAGATAATAGGCCCCCAGCCCGGTATATCCGGAATGAAACACGCCGAACTCGAACAGGATACCGGCGTATATCAAAAGGCCAATGATCCAGGGGATCGCCCGCAACGGCGGCAGCAACATGACGGCAGGCCACAGAAGATAAAATTGCTCCTCGACCGACAACGACCACCAAGGGGACGTTGCCCACGGGAGATGCTCGTTTCGGACCGCGAACAGGATATTCGACGCGAACATCAGATGCCAGCCGGCGACGTCACGGATGTTCTGAAAATTGGCGATGATAAGGAGGCCCAGAAGGAGATAATAGGCTGGCCAAATCCGCAACGCGCGGCGTATGAAGAAATTGACCAGCCGGGGGAGCGGGGTGGCTAGGGCGCAATCGGACTGTCGCAACCCGAGCAAGATGTCCGTGATCAAAAAGCCACTCAAAACAAAGAAAAGTTTGACGCCCAGCGTGCCCAGCACCGATGATTCAGTCCAGAAATGGGCGTAAAGTACGCCGAGCACGGCGATCGCCCGCAGGAAATCCAACTCAGGCAGATAGGGTAATGCGGCATGGTGCTGGCGAGGAATGGGCGCGCCGGAAATGTCCTGTGCCGTCACGACGGCACCCGACCTTCCTTGTGTCTCCTGCCACGCGTCCAATGGCGTCCCTTTCGTTCAGTCGTCTGCCTTATTGTTTCGTTTCGCCGCGCCAGATGCCGCGCGTATCGTAAATCGTTTTGCCCGCGCGCTCGTCGAGCGGCACAGATTTGAAAATGTCGTGATCGACAAGGACGATGAACACGTTGCAGCGTTCGAGCGCAACCTCAAGGTCGAGAAGCTCCGCCGACGTTCCCGCGAAATCGGCCGGGGGTGCCGACGCATAAGGTTCGACCAGCTTCACGCGTGGTCCATAGCGGCGGGCGAGGCGCAGCGCGACGTCGACGGCGGGGCTTTCGCGGAAATCATCGATGTTCGGCTTGAAGGCAAGGCCGAGACAGGCGATGTCCGCACCGGGAAAACGATCGATCAGATCGGACGCGCGGGCGACCACATGGTCGGTCTTCGCAAGGTTCACCTCCCGCGCCGTGCGGATCAGCCGCGCATTGTGCGGATCGGAATGGACGAGGAACCAGGGGTCGACCGCGATGCAGTGCCCGCCCACGCCCGGCCCGGGCTGAAGAATGTCGACGCGCGGGTGACGGTTGGCGAGCGCGATCACTTCCCACACATCGATCCCCGCCGTGTCGGCGATCAGTGACAGCTCGTTGGCGAAGGCGATGTTGACATCGCGAAAGCTGTTCTCGACGAGCTTCACCATCTCGGCCACGCGCGCGGACGTGGTCACACACGCGCCGCGCACGAACCTGCGGTAGAAGGAAAGCGCCTTGCGCGCGCATCGGGGCGTTATGCCGCCGATGCAGCGATCATTGTCGATCAACTCCACAAGGATACGGCCGGGCAGAACGCGCTCCGGGCAGTAAGCAATAGCAATGTCGGCCGCGTTGCTCCCCGCAGTCGGCATCCTGAGGTCCGGGCGCAGTTCGGTGAGCAGGTCGCGCATCGCCTCGGTCGTACCGACGGGAGAGGTGGATTCAAGGATCACGACGTTGCCGGGGACCAGCACCGGTGCGATCGCCCGCGCGGCATCCAGTACGTAGGAAATGTCGGGCGACCGGTCTGCGGACACGGGCGTCGGGACGGCAACCACGAAGACGTCGGCGGGTTCGACGGCGAGCGACGCGCGCAGCAGGCCGCGTGCGACCACGCCCTGCACAAGCCCGTCGAGGTCGACCTCCTCGATATGTATCCGGCCGCTGTTGATCGTATCGACCACGTCGGGCGAAACATCGACGCCGAGCACATGCGCGCCCGACCGCGCAATGAGCGCCGCCGTCGGCAGGCCGATATATCCAAGGCCCATGACGGCGACCTGTTGCTCAGCGGCTGTGGGCATCGGCGATGATCCTGGCGATACGGGCGGCAGCGCGGCCGTCCCCGAACGGGTTGTGCGCGCGCGACATGGCGGCGTAGGCCGTGTTGTCGTCCAGAAGCCTGAACATTTCGGAAACGATCCTGTCCCGGTCCGTGCCGACGAGCAGGGCGGTGCCCGCCTCGATGCCCTCCGGACGTTCCGTCGTCTCGCGCATCACCAGCACCGGCTTGCCCAGTGAGGGCGCTTCCTCCTGCACCCCGCCGCTGTCGGTCAGGACGATCGTGCAGAGGTCGAGCAGGCGCACGAAATGCGGATAATCGAGGGGGTCGATGAGCGCGACATTCGGGAGCTGGCCCAGAACCCTGTCCATGATCGGACGGACATTGGGATTCGGATGAACGGGGAAGATTACGGCAGCATCGTCCCGCGCGGCGATGTCGCCGATGGCCCGGGCGATCGTCTCCATGCCGTCGCCGAAATTTTCGCGCCGGTGGCTGGTAACCGCGATGATACGCTTGCCCCGGAATCGCTCCGCAATCGCGTCAAGGCCCGCCGCGAGCGCGGGCTGCGCTGCAATGCGCGCCCGTGTCGCAAGCAACGCGTCGATCACCGTGTTGCCGGTGATGTGGATCGATGCGGGATCACGGTTTTCGGCACGCAGCGCATCGGCGGCCGCGCGCGTCGGCGCGAAATTCATGTCGGCGACGCACGCGACCACCCGGCGGTTCACCTCCTCGGGCCACGGGTGATGGATGTCGCCGGACCGCAACCCGGCCTCCACATGCCCCACCGGGATCTTCCGGTAATAAGCGGCAAGGCTTGCCACCATCGTGGTGAGCGTGTCGCCATGCACAAGCACGCGATCGGGCCGTTCGCGGTCGATTTCGGCCCCGATGGCGGTGATCAGGCGCGCCGTGAGTGCATCCAGGGTCTGATTTTCCACCATGACGTCGAGGTCGATGTCGGGGACGATCCCGCTGATATCAAGCACCTGGTCGAGCAGGTGCCGGTGCTGCGCCGTAACGCAGACGCGCGTGTCCAGGCCGGTGCAGGCACGCAGCGCATGGACCACAGGGAACAGTTTGATCGCCTCGGGCCGGGTGCCGAATATGACCAGGATTTTTGCCGCCATCACCTTTCCCACGATCCGGTAACCGTCTGATTCATCCTAGCAATAGACGCAATTAGTAACCAAAGATGCAGCACAGAGACTGTTGAAAAGGAAAAAGATACTCCGCAAGGATGGCGGATTTCCGTTCATTTTGGAGAGATTGTTGCATAAGTCTTTGTCGCAGACGGAAGATTTGTCCGGCCGGCGTGGAATGGTAAACATTTCGCAACCATTTTTTACCTAGATTTCTGGCCTAAACGCAGAATGCGGGAACACCGTGGATGGGCGCAAACAAATTCAAGATGTTCGAAAGGGCAGGAGGCCTGAAGCAATGGCTGACTGCGCAGGACATCGATTCGACGCCAGTCAAGCGGATGATCGGCACCGAGCAGGCGCGGGAGGTAAGCCGCGGTGTCGCCCGCACCGCCGTGCCGGTGATGGTGCTGGCGCTCACCATCGGCATCTGCTTCGCCAACGCCCAGAACGGGATATATATCTGGACGCTCACCGCCTTTCAGGTGACGGTCGCCACGTCGGCGCAACTGTGGATGCCGTTTACCTCCTTCTCCCGGTTGCACTATCGCACGGTGGCAGCCTGCTTCCAAGCATTTACTCTCTACACATTCCTGATCTCGCTGGGCTGGGGGCTGCTGTTTACAGTCGCGAGCATTGGCGCGGACCCAGGCCAGCACATGACGCTGCTTGCCATTCACGTCGGCGTGATTTGTGTGGGCGGCCTCACCTTTGCGATGATACCGCGCGCGGCCCTGGTCTATATCTTCAACATCGGATTGCTGGCGCAGGCCCATATCTTTCTGGTGCCGGGTGAGACGCTCTGGCTGCTGAGTGCGCTCGTGCTGCTTTTTTCGATGATGCTGGCGCAGGCCTATATGCAGATGGGCGAGCAGTTTGTGGAGCGAATGAAGGCCAACATCGAACGGCGCGATGCCGAGCGGAAGATGGCCGAAGCCGAAAGGCAGGAACTGGAGCGGTCGGCTGCCGCCACGCTCGCCGCGCGCACCGAACGCGAGCGCGACAAAGAGCGCGCGATGGCGGAGCGGCAGCAGGCGATGCTGGCGCTTGCCTCCCACTATGAGCAGTCGGTCGCATCATTGGCTGAGCATCTGGACGACGCGGTGAACGCGCTGGCGCTCGCGACCGAGAGCATTACTTGCATCAACGCCCGCGCCCGCGACAAGGCCCAGCACGTGCTCGACCTGGCGACAAGCACCACCGACTCCGTCGAATCCGTGGCCCGTGCCACCGGCGCCCTGAATGAGGCGGCCGTAAACATCGCCTCGCAGAGCGAAGAGCAGATGACCATCGGCGATGCGGCGCGGCATGCCAGTGAGAATGGGTTGCGCAGCCTCGCGGCGCTGTCGGATCAGACCGACAGTGTCGGTGAGATCATCCGCCTGATCCAGGATCTGGCGGGCCAGACCGGCCTGTTGTCGCTCAACGCCACCATCGAAGCCGCCCGCGCGGGCGAGGCCGGGCGCGGCTTTGTCATCGTCGCCAACGAGGTGAAGCAACTGGCGGCCCAGACGCACAATGCGGTGGCGCGAATCGACGAGATCATCGCCGGTACGCGGGAGCGGGTGGGCGAGGCGGGCAGCGCCATGCGCTCCATCGCCGAAACGATCGGCAAGATCACCGATCGCGGTTCCGTGATCGGCAATGCGGTGATGGCGCAGCGCCAGTCAACCTGGGATATCAGTGAAGCCGCCTCGCGTACGGCCAGCGCCTCACAGCAGGTACGGACTACTGCGGACCAGGTCGCCCGGAGCACGAAGGAGGCGGACGATCTGGCGGAGGAAATCCGTACGATCGTGAAATCGCTGCGTACCAAATCCGAAGCACTGCACAGCACGAGCAACGCCTTCCTGCGCTCGCTGCGGGAGGATGAAGCCCCGATCAAGGTTCAGCCGTTGCGCAAAAGTGCCGCATAAGAGTCCCGGCAGGGCCGGATTTCCCCTTCCCATAGTCCAACAACCGTTCTATATGGAACTCATACATCGTCTTCCGGCGGACTTAGGTCGTGTCCGAAGATGATCCTCGCCCCATCCGGGCCACGGTTCGATTGGCGATCGACCGCGACGAATTGGACAGGGGTTATTGAGGATTTCATACGCTGGCAGTGTGGTTCGGACAGCCCCGACCCGCACTTTTTTGCGTGGCTTGGCCTCGCGTTTCAGGGCTGAAGTTCCGTTGCGATGCGGAAATATTTTCGGTTCATCAGGCCAGAAGGCAAAAAATCTATGGCGACCAAGGCGGTAACGACCCCGACAGCGAAAAAGCGCATCCGGAAGATGTTCGGCAACATCCACGAGGTGGTGCAGATGCCGAATCTGATCGAGGTGCAGCGGGAAAGCTATGAGCAGTTCCTGCGCTCTGATCCGTCGATCGGTTATGTCTCGGGGCTCGAAAAGACGCTGCGTTCGGTGTTCCCGATCCGCGATTTCGCCGGAACGGCGGAGCTGGATTTCGTCAACTACGAGCTTGAAGATCCGAAGTACGACGTCGAGGAATGCCGTCAGCGGGGCATAACCTATGCGGCGCCCATGCGCGTTACTTTGCGCCTTATCGTGTTCGAGGTCGATCCCGATACCGAGACGCGCTCCGTCCTCGATATCAAGGAGCAGGACGTGTACATGGGCGACATGCCGCTCATGACCGGGAACGGCACGTTCTTCATCAACGGCACCGAGCGCGTGATCGTCAGCCAGATGCACCGGTCGCCGGGCGTGTTGTTCGACCATGACCGGGGCAAGACCCATTCGTCCGGCAAATATCTGTTTGCCGCGCGCGTCATCCCTTATCGCGGTTCCTGGCTCGATTTCGAGTTCGACGCCAAGGACATCGTGAACGTCCGCATCGACCGCAAGCGCAAGCTGCCGGTAACTGCGCTGCTGTTCGCGCTCGGACTGAACCCAGAGGAGATTCTGGGCGAATTCTACAACAAGGTGACCTTCCTTCGCGGCGAAGGCGGTTGGCAGATTCCGTTCACGGTCGAAGCGTGGCGTGGCCTCAAGCCTGCCTTTGACATCATCGATGCGAAGACCGGGGAGATTGTGTTCCCGGCGGGTCAGAAGATTTCGCCGCGTGCCGCCAACAAGGCGGGCAAGGACGGCCTTGAAACGCTGCTGATCCCCACCGAGGAGATTTTCGGCCGCTATTCAGCCTACGACCTCATCAATGAGGCGACCGGTGAAATCTACATCGAGGCGGGCGACGAGGTAACGCCGGAGAATCTCGAAAAGCTCGACCAGGCGGGTATCGACCGCATCGAGCTGCTCGACATCGATCATGTTTCGACCGGCCCCTGGATTCGCAATACGCTGAAGGCCGACAAGGCCGAAGATCGGGACCACGCGCTGGCCGATATCTATCGCGTCATGCGCCCCGGCGAGCCGCCGACCCGCGAAACGGCCGAGGCGCTGTTCGCCGGGCTGTTCTTCGACCCCGAGCGTTACGACCTGTCGGCAGTCGGCCGTGTGAAGCTCAACATGCGTCTCGGCCTCGACGCCGAAGACACCGTCACCACGCTGCGCCGCGAGGACATCCTGGCCGTGGTCAAGGAACTGGTGAGCCTCAAGGACGGTAAGGGCGAGATCGACGACATCGACAATCTCGGCAACCGCCGCGTTCGCTCCGTGGGTGAGCTGCTGGAGAACCAGTATCGCGTCGGCCTGCTGCGCATGGAACGCGCGGTGAAGGAGCGCATGAGTTCGGTCGACGTGTCGACGGTGATGCCGAACGACCTCATCAACGCCAAGCCTGCGGTTGCCGCGGTACGCGAGTTCTTTGGCTCCTCCCAGCTCAGCCAGTTCATGGACCAGACCAACCCGCTTTCCGAAGTCACGCACAAGCGGCGTGTTTCGGCGCTCGGGCCGGGCGGGCTTACCCGCGAACGCGCGGGCTTCGAAGTTCGCGACGTCCATCCGACGCATTACGGCCGCATCTGCCCGATCGAGACGCCCGAAGGCCCGAACATCGGTCTCATCAACAGCCTCGCCACCTTCAGCCGCGTGAACAAATACGGTTTCATCGAAACACCGTATCGCCGCGTGATCGACGGCAAGGTCTCGGGCGAGGTAGTCTATCTCTCCGCCATGGAAGAGGCCAAGCACACGATCGCCCAGGCGAACGCAGAGCTGAACCCCGACGGCAGCTTCGCCGAGGAACTGATCTCCGCGCGTGAGGCCGGCGAGTTCCTGATGGCGCCGCGCGACCACATCACCCTGATGGACGTATCGCCCAAGCAGCTGGTGTCGGTCGCGGCGTCGCTGATCCCGTTCCTGGAGAACGACGACGCGAACCGCGCGCTCATGGGCTCGAACATGCAGCGGCAGGCGGTGCCCCTCGTCCGCGCGGAGGCCCCGTTTGTCGGCACCGGCATGGAGGAGACCGTGGCGCACGATTCGGGTGCTGCCATCGCCGCACGCCGGACCGGCATCATCGATCAGGTCGACGCGACCCGTATTGTCATCCGCGCGACCGAGGACGTCGAACCCGGCAAGGCCGGCGTCGATATCTACACGCTGATGAAGTTCCAGCGTTCGAACCAGGATACCTGCATCAACCAGCGTCCGCTGGTGAAGGTGGGCGATGTGGTCCAGGCGGGCGATGTGATCGCCGACGGCCCGTCGACGGAGTTCGGCGAGCTGGCGCTGGGCCGCAACACGCTCGTCGCGTTCATGCCCTGGAACGGCTACAACTATGAGGATTCGATCCTCATTTCCGAGCGTATCGTGAAGGACGACGTCTTCACCTCGATCCATATCGAGGAGTTCGAGGTCATGGCCCGCGACACGAAGCTGGGGCCGGAGGACATCACCCGCGATATTCCAAACGTCGGTGAGGAGGCGCTGCGCAACCTCGACGAGGCAGGCATCGTCTATATCGGCGCAGAAGTAGAGCCGGGCGATATTCTTGTCGGCAAGATCACGCCCAAGGGCGAAAGCCCGATGACGCCGGAGGAAAAGCTGCTCCGCGCCATCTTCGGCGAAAAGGCGTCCGATGTGCGCGATACGTCGCTGCGGCTGCCGCCGGGCGTTGCCGGCACGGTCGTCGAGGTGCGCGTGTTCAACCGGCACGGTATCGACAAGGACGAGCGCGCGATGGCGATCGAGCGCGAGGAGATCGACCGCCTTGCGAAGGACCGGGAAGACGAGCGCGGCATTTTGAACCGTGCGACGTACAACCGCCTGCGCGAGATGCTGTTGGGTCAGATCGCCACCGCGGCGCCCAAGGGCGTCAGGAAAGGCAGCGAAGTCACCGACGAGTTGCTCGAAGAGGTCGAGCGCCACGAGTGGTGGAAATTCGCCGTCGCGGACGACGCGCGTCAGGCCGCGCTTGAGGCGGTCAAGGCCCAGTATGACGAGGCGGTCAAGGGTATCGTCGAGAAGTTCGAGGACCGCGTCGACAAGCTGCAGCGCGGCGACGAGCTGCCCCCGGGCGTGCTCAAGATGGTCAAGGTCTTCGTCGCGGTGAAGCGCAAGCTGCAGACCGGCGACAAGATGGCCGGCCGTCACGGGAACAAGGGTATCATCAGCCGCGTGCTGCCGATCGAGGACATGCCGTTCCTCGAAGACGGCACGCATGTCGACATGGTGCTCAATCCGCTGGGTGTGCCTTCGCGCATGAACGTCGGCCAGATCTTCGAGACGCACCTCGGCCTTGCGGCCCGCGGCCTTGGCCAGCGGATCCAGGAGGCGCTCGATCAATGGCGCCAGGCCAATCCGGGCGCGGTCGGATCATCGCCGCCGCAGGTGGTGCTCGACCGGTTGAAGGACATCTACGGAGAGCCCTATCACGCCGAGCTTGAAGCCCGTTCGCCTGAACAGTTGCTTGATCTCGCCGCGAACCTGAAGGGTGGCGTGCCGATGGCAACGCCCGTGTTCGACGGGGCGCGTGAGGGCGACGTCACCGCGATGCTCGAAAAGGCGGGCTATGCCTCTTCGGGGCAGGTCACGCTGTTCGACGGGCGTACGGGCGACGCGTTCGACCGCAAGGTCACCGTCGGCTACATGTACATGCTGAAGCTCCATCACCTTGTCGACGACAAGATCCACGCCCGTTCGATCGGACCGTACAGCCTCGTCACCCAGCAGCCGCTGGGCGGAAAGGCGCAGTTCGGCGGCCAGCGCTTCGGCGAGATGGAGGTGTGGGCGCTCCAGGCGTACGGCGCGGCCTATACGCTGCAGGAGATGCTGACGGTGAAGTCCGACGACGTGGTCGGCCGCACCAAGGTCTACGAGGCGATCGTCAAGGGCGACGACACGTTCGAGGCCGGCATTCCGGAGAGCTTCAACGTGCTCGTCAAGGAGATGCGCAGCCTGGGCCTCAATGTCGAACTCGCCGCGCTGGAGGACATGTCCGAGGACGGCGACGACCAGCTGCCTGAGGCCGCGGAATAACGGGCACTGGCCCCTCTCGTAAGCGGGAGGGGGCAGGCTGGCCCGCTACCGGAAATGCCCACCCTAACCCCTTCCGCACGCGGAAGGGGGATAGATCAAGGGACAAGAGAATGAACGAACTGACCAATTTCGCGAACCCGATTCAGAAACCTGAGACCTTCGACCAGATTCAGATCGGGATCGCCTCTCCAGACCGCATCCGCAGCTGGTCCTTCGGCGAGATCAAGAAGCCAGAGACGATCAACTACCGCACGTTCAAGCCGGAACGCGACGGCCTGTTCTGCGCGCGCATCTTCGGCCCGATAAAGGACTATGAGTGCCTTTGCGGCAAGTACAAGCGCATGAAATACAAGGGTATCGTGTGCGAAAAGTGCGGCGTCGAGGTCACCGTCTCGAAGGTCCGGCGTGAGCGCATGGGCCACATCGAGCTGGCCGCGCCGGTCGCGCATATCTGGTTCCTGAAGTCGCTGCCCAGCCGCATCGGCCTGCTGCTCGACATGCAGCTCAAGCAGCTGGAGCGTGTGCTCTACTTCGAAAGCTACATCGTGATCGAGCCAGGCCTGACGCCGCTCGACAAGTACCAGCTCCTCACCGAGGACGAGCTGCTCGATGCGCAGGACGAATATGGCGAAGATGCCTTCTCCGCGGGCATCGGCGCCGAAGCGGTCAAGCAGATGCTGATGGACCTCGACCTGGTGGGCGAGCGCGAAATCCTTCTGAAGGAACTGTCCGAAACCAAGTCCGAGCTGAAGCCCAAGAAGATCATCAAGCGGTTGAAAGTCGTCGAAAGCTTCATCGATTCCGGCAACCGCCCGGAATGGATGATCCTCGAAGTCGTGCCGGTTATCCCGCCGGAACTGCGCCCGCTCGTGCCGCTCGACGGCGGGCGTTTCGCCACGTCCGACCTCAACGATCTCTACCGCCGCGTGATCAACCGCAACAACCGCCTCAAGCGGCTGATGGAACTGCGCGCTCCGGACATCATCGTGCGCAACGAAAAGCGCATGCTGCAGGAGGCCGTCGACGCCCTGTTCGACAATGGCCGCCGCGGCCGTGTCATCACTGGCGCCAACAAGCGGCCGCTGAAATCCCTGTCCGACATGCTCAAGGGCAAGCAGGGCCGCTTCCGTCAGAACCTGCTCGGCAAGCGCGTCGATTATTCGGGCCGTTCGGTCATCGTGACCGGCCCGGAACTCAAGCTGCACCAGTGCGGCCTGCCCAAGAAGATGGCTCTGGAGCTGTTCAAGCCCTTCATATACGCCCGTCTCGACGCCAAGGGTCTTTCCATGACCCTCAAGCAGGCAAAGAAATGGGTCGAGAAAGAGCGCAAGGAGGTCTGGGACATCCTCGATGAGGTGATCCGCGAACATCCGGTGCTGCTGAACCGGGCGCCGACGCTTCACCGTCTGGGCATCCAGGCGTTCGAGCCGGTGCTGATCGAAGGCAAGGCGATCCAGCTTCACCCCTTGGTGTGCGCCGCGTTCAACGCCGATTTCGACGGCGACCAGATGGCCGTTCACGTGCCGCTGAGCCTTGAGGCGCAGCTGGAAGCGCGCGTCCTCATGATGTCGACCAACAACATCCTGTCCCCCGCGAACGGCAAGCCGATCATCGTGCCGTCGCAGGATATGGTGCTCGGCATCTATTACCTGTCGATGGAGCGTGACGGCGAACCCGGCGAGGGCATGATGCTGGCCGACATGGCCGAAGTGCATCAGGCGCTCTACGCCAAGGCGGTGACCCTCCACAGCAAGATCATCAGCCGCGTTCCGCAAACGGACGAGGCCGGCAACGCCTATATGAAGCGGTTCGAAACAACTCCGGGCCGCATGCTGATCGGCGAGTGCCTGCCGCAGAGCCACAAGGTTCCGTTCGACATCGTCAATCGCCTGCTGACCAAGAAGGAGATCGGTGACGTCATCGACCAGGTCTATCGCCACACGGGCCAGAAGGACACGGTGCTGTTTGCCGACGCGGTCATGGCGCTGGGCTTCCGCCACGCGTTCCAGGCCGGCATTTCCTTCGGCAAGGACGACATGGTCATTCCGGCTTCCAAGGAAAAGTCGGTGGATGAGACCAAGGCGATGGTCGCCGACTACGAGCAGCAGTATCAGGATGGCCTGATCACGCAGCAGGAAAAGTACAACAAGGTGATCGATGCCTGGTCGCGCTGCGGCGATCAGGTCGCCAACGCCATGATGGACGAGATCAAGGCGATGCCGAAGAACCTGGAAACGGGTCGCATGGCGCCGATCAACTCGATCTACATGATGGCGCACTCAGGCGCCCGTGGTTCGCAGGCGCAGATGAAGCAGCTCGCCGGAATGCGCGGCCTGATGGCCAAGCCTTCGGGTGAAATCATCGAAACGCCGATCATCTCCAACTTCAAGGAAGGCCTGACCGTCCTTGAGTACTTCAACTCGACCCACGGCGCCCGCAAGGGCCTGGCCGACACGGCGCTCAAGACGGCCAACTCGGGTTACCTGACCCGCCGTCTTGTCGATGTCAGCCAGGACTGCACGATCGTCGAGGAGAACTGCGGCACCGACAAGGCGCTGGAGATGAAGGCGATCATCCAGGGAGGCAGTGTCATCGCGTCGCTGGGCGAGCGTATTCTGGGCCGGAGCACGGCCGAGGATATCATCGACAGCAAGGACGGCTCCGTGATCGTGGCCGAAGGCGAATTGCTGGACGAGCCCATGGTCGCCAAGATCGAGGCGATCGGCATCCAGTCGGTCAAGATCCGCTCCCCGCTGATCTGCGAATCGACGATGGGTGTGTGCGCCACCTGCTACGGCCGCGACCTTGCGCGCGGTACGCCGGTCAATATCGGCGAGGCGGTGGGTGTTATCGCTGCCCAGTCGATCGGCGAGCCGGGTACGCAGCTTACGATGCGTACCTTCCACATCGGCGGCGCGGCGCAGCTCAACGAGCAGTCGAACCTGGATGCGGTGGCCGATGGCAACATCGTCTATCGCGACATGCCGACGATCGTCGATCAGCGTGGACGGCGTCTCAGCCTTGCCCGTAACGGCGAACTGGCGATCATCGACGACGAAGGCCGCGAACGCGCGGTCCATCGCCTGCCTTACGGTGCGCAGATCATGCAGGAGGACGGCGCCAAGGTGCAGAAGGGTGACCGGATCGCCGAATGGGATCCGTACACCATGCCGATGATCACGGAAAAGCCGGGCGTCGTCAAATATCAGGACCTGATCGACGGCAAGACCCTGACCGAGCAGGTGGACGAGGCGACCGGCATCACGCAGCGCGTGGTGAGCGAATATCGCGCTTCGGCCCGCAGCAAGGAAGACCTGCGTCCGCGCCTGACCCTGCTCGACGACCAGTCGGGCGAGGCGGGACGCTACATGCTCGCCCTCGGCGCGACCCTTTCGGTCGAGGACGGGCAGCAGGTGGTTGCCGGTGACGTGCTGGCGCGTGTGTCCCGCGAGGCGGCGAAGACGCGTGACATCACCGGCGGTCTGCCGCGTGTCGCCGAGCTGTTCGAGGCGCGCAAGCCCAAGGACAACGCGATCATCGCCAAGGTCTCCGGCCGCGTCCAGTTCCTCAAGGATTACAAGGCGAAGCGCAAGATCGCGATCCTGCCCGAGGATGGCGGCGAGCCCATCGAATATCTGATCCCCAAATCCAAGGTGATCGATGTTCAGGAAGGCGACTATGTCAAGCGCGGTGACAACCTGATCGGCGGATCGCCCGATCCGCACGACATTCTCGAAGTGCTCGGGATCGAGGCGCTGGCCGAGTATCTGGTCAGCGAGATCCAGGAGGTCTATCGTCTGCAGGGCGTGAAGATCAACGACAAGCACATCGAGGTCATCGTCCGCCAGATGTTGCAGAAGGTCGAGATCACCAACGGCGGCGACACCACGCTGCTGCCCGGTGAGCAGGTCGACGCCGAGGAAATGTACGAGATGAACGCCAGGCTGGCGCCGGGGCAGCTGCCCGCCGAAGGCAAGCCGGTGTTGCTCGGCATCACCAAGGCGTCGCTCCAGACCCGCAGCTTCATCTCGGCCGCGTCCTTCCAGGAAACCACGCGCGTCCTCACCGAAGCGGCGGTTCAGGGCAAGAAAGACCAGCTGGTCGGTCTCAAGGAGAACGTGATCGTGGGCCGCCTTATCCCGGCGGGCACCGGTGCGAGCATGAACCGGATGCGTATCGCGGCTTCCTCTCGCGACGCCGCGCTCCGTGCCTCACTGCGCAGCATCGAGGCGCATCTCGTCGCGCCCCAGAGCGCCGCCGAGGAGCATGAGTATGAGCTGAAGCAGGGGCCGGAGGCCGCAATCGGCGATGATCCGCTCGCCCGCGTGCAGGGCGAGGACTTCACCACCGAGGACATCAACTGACGCGCGGGGCTTGCGCCCCGCCGCCATTGACGAAATGAGGAGACCCGCCCGGCGCGATCCGGGCGGGTTTTTCATGCAGGTCCCGTCGCAATGAACATCAGTGGACTGTGGATATATCCGGTCAAAAGTCTTGGCGGCGTCCCGGTGACGGCGGCGGATGTCGAGGCGCGCGGATTGGCGGGCGACCGCCGCTGGATGATCGTCGACGGCAACGGGCGGTTCGTCACGAGGCGGGAGGTGCCCGAACTGGCGCGGATCGGCATGGAGAGCGGCGAAGGCGGCCATCGGTTGAGCGCGCGCGAGGGGGAGGCGATGCTGCCTGTCCGGACTTCGCAGGGACTGCGGATGCCGGTAACGGTGTGGAGCGACACGATCGACGCGCTGGTGGTCGAGAACGAGGCCAGTGTCCTGATCTCGGAGGTTGCAGGGCGGGCGTTGCGGCTCGCCTACTTGTCCGACGACACGCATCGCTCGGTCAGCGCATTTTATGGCAGACCGGCGGAAGAAGTGAGCTTCGCCGACGGATTCCCGATACTGGTCGCGAGCGAGGCTTCACTGGCGGCGGTGAATGCTGAACTGGCGACGCCGGTGCCGATGGCGCGATTCCGGCCGAATATCGTGCTGGCCGGGGAAGGGCTGAAGCCCTGGTCGGAGGCAAAGTGGTCGGAAATTCTCACCGGTGAGGTCCGGATGCGCTTCGCCAAGCCGTGCTCGCGCTGCATTGTCATCACGCAGCATCCGGACACGGGCGCGCGGGCGGAAGGAAACGCCGTACCGATGGCGCTGCGCCGTCTTGGCAGGTTCA
>DASULD010000024.1:0-8130 GCA_036278355.1 Sphingobium sp. | reverse complement strand
GCACTGCCGGCGGCGGCAAAGTCGCGAGCCAACCGGGCGATGCGTTCCGCTACGATGCCGGTGAGCGGGGCGACGCGTTCGGCCGGGAATTGCGCCGCGACGGCGCGCAATTCGTCGAGTCCCGACACGTGCCCTTCCAGGCGGCCAAGGCGCACCAGCCCCTCGCGGAACAGCGTGTCGATCAGCGCCAGCGCCAGCAGCGCGTCGGTGCCCGGACGGATGGCGAAGTGGTCGTCGGCCAGTTCGGCAGTGGGCGTGCGGCGCGGATCGACCACCACGAGCCGTCCGCCGCGGGCCTGCAATGCCTTTAGCCGCCCGGGCATGCCGGGGGCGCCGAACATGCTCCCATGGGACACCAACGGGTTGGCACCGAAGATGAGGAAGAACTCGGTGCGGTCCACGTCGGGTACGGGAACATTGCCGATATCGCCGTAGAGATATGCATCGACCATGTTACGCGCGAAGTTATCGATCGCGGCCGCCCCGGTGAGCTGCGCCGGCATGGCTTCGAGCAGCGACCCTCCGACCAACTGCAATGCGGCGACGTGTGCCGTGGGGTTGCCCAGATAGATGCCCAGCGCGCTCGATCCATGGTCAGCCACGACGCGCTTGAGTCCGGCCGCCGCAAAGTCCAGCGCCTCTTCCCAACTCGCCTCGCGGAAGCTCTCGCCATCGCGGATCAGCGGCCGCGTCAGCCGGTCGGGATCCTCGCGCAGCGCCTTTATCGCCTGCGACTTCGGGCAGACATAGCCCTTGCTCGACGGGTGGGCCGGATCGCCGGATACCCGGCCCACCTCGCCGCTGTCAGGATCGGCTTCAATCACCAGCCCGCAGCTGGCCTCGCAAGTCGGGCAAATACGCGGGAATTTCTGCAGCGTCATGGACCTATCTCCCTGTCCGACTCATCGGCCGAATTACAGCCGCCCGCCTCGTCCATTTGAATATGCAGAATGGCCTGACCACCGGGGCCTTGGTTCGATCACGCTCGGATCCCCCGCTGTCGTTCTGGCGCTCTCGAGTAGAATCTGGCCTGCAGTGCATCCCTCCATCGCCGGCTGAATAATGCACCATCAAATACCGGGACTATATATCCAGCCTATTTCATGCCTGGAACAAAGTTCCGTCCCGCAGCATCGCGTGCATGATGACCGTGAGGTAACGGGCAGGCAGGCAGGGCTACTTGCCTGCCTGCGATAACAAGCCTGTCCCCCCACCACATATGTGCGAAAATTTTGAGCGGAGTTTTCGTTGTTTGTATGTCGGGCGGACCCCGATACGCACAGTGTGATGTTCAGGTCTGGAACAGGCTTGTTGGACGGAGTCGCCTTTCCACCCGGCTTGCGACCAAATGCAAGTGATTCGACAGAGCGGCCACTGCATTAATGTGAGGATTTGCTGCTATGAAGGCGATCTGTTTCTACGAATATGGCGGCCCCGAAGTGCTGCGCTACGAGGATATGCCGGAGCCGGTTCTTGCGCGAGATGCGGTGCTGATCGAAGCAGATGCGACGAGCGTAAATCCGCACGACTGGAAGTCGCGCTCGGGCATCCTTCAACAGCATTGGCCGTTGGAGTTTCCTCACATTCCAGGATTCGATGTGTGCGGCGTCGTACGCGCGGTAGGGGAGGACGTGCATGGCTTTCAGATCGGCGACCGGGTGCTCACCATGGCGAAGGCCACTTATGCAGAGCTGGTCGCAGCGCCTGCGGCGACGCTAGCCCGCCTGCCCGATGGGGTCGATCCCGTGGACGCCGCTGCCTTGCCGGTAGTGGTACTTACCGGCGGCCGTCTGGTCCGGGAAACTATCAAGGTGACCGCAGGGCAGACGGTTCTCGTGACCGGCGCGCTCGGCAGCGTAGGCCGGGCAGCCGTTCATGCGGCCAACAAGCTTGGTGCGCGCGTCATCGCGGGCGTGCGCACCCGCCAGTTGGGCGAGGCAGCGGGCCTCCCGGTCTCAGGCACGCTCGCGATCGATGACGAGGAGGCAATGGCTCGCTCGGAAAAGGTCGACGCGGTGGCGGACACGATCGGCCGCGACTTGGCGGAGCCACTGATGGCAATGATCCGGCCAGGCGGCCGGTATGGCTATACGTCCCGGATACCTGACGGGGCGGCAGAACGGCATCCGGACGTGGTGTCGGCGACGCGGGTCTACGGCCAACCGGATGCCGACATGTTGCGTAGCTTCGCCGAGGATGTCCGGGACGGTCTTTTCGCAATCCCGATTACCGGACGCTTGCCTCTCCGCGAAGCGGGCGCCGCGCATTCGCGCCAGTCCGATAAGGGCGGCAAGATCGTCCTCACCATGCGCTGACCTGCGCTGGTGCCGATCCATATTTGGCCGGGTTGGTCGCAGACGTCCACCAGCGTCCGGCGACCAACCCGGGACGGCGAACCCATCCCGGGAATAGTCTAGTAAAATCAGTTACTTGGCGGAGCGGGAGGGATTCGAACCCTCGATACGCTTTTGGCGTATACTCACTTTCCAGGCGAGAGCCTTCGACCACTCGGCCACCGCTCCGCATCTGCATGGAATGGGCGCGTCGAACCGTTGCAACAGCGGCTGGCAAGCGAGAGAGCGCCAAAAAAAAGAGCTGCCGCGGCGACGCCTCGCCGTGGCCGGACGCCCGCAACCGAACTCTCGTCAGTTCCGTCGACGGTTGCGTCAGGCTTCTCTCAGGGCTGCGTCAGTTCACGAGCGCTTTCTGTCGGCGGCGCTGCACGGAAGAGCCAATGCCGATCGCTTCACGATATTTGGCGACAGTGCGGCGGGCTATGTCGAAGCTCTCGGCCCGTAACATGTCGACAAGCGTATCGTCCGAAAGAATTTTGTGCGGGTCTTCGGCCGAGATCAGCGCCTTTATCCGGCTTTTCACTGCCTCGGCAGACACGGCCTCGCCCCCATCCGCGGAGGCGATGCCGCTGGTAAAGAAATATTTGAGCTCGAAAAGCCCGCGCGGGCAGGAGAGATATTTGTTGCTGGTCACGCGGCTGACGGTGGATTCGTGGAGGTTGACCGCCTCTGCCACGGCACGCAGCGTCAGTGGCTTAAGATGCGCGACGCCTCGAAGGAAAAACGGCTCCTGGCAGCGTACGATCTCCGCCGCCACCTTCACGATCGTCTTCTGCCGCTGGTCGAGCGCCTTGACCAGCCAGTTGGCGCTCGCAAGGCAATCGGAAAGCCACGCCCGCGACGTCTTGTCCTGAACGCCGCCCGAAAGCTCGGCATAATATACCCGGTTAACGAGAACGCGGGGGAGGGTGGCGCCATTCACCTCGACAGCCCAGCCGTCCCGGCGCGGCGTGACTATAATGTCGGGAATGATCGTCTGGCTTTCTTCTTCCGCATATTTGAGGCCGGGTTTGGGATCATATCCGCGCAATTCGCGGATCATGTCGGAAAGGTCCTCCTCATCAACGCCGCATATCCGCCGGAGTTGGGGCAGGGCGCCCCTCGCCAGCAGGTCGAGATTGTCGATCAGCGCGGCCATTGCCGGGTCGTAACGGTCGGCTTCCTTCGCCTGCAGCGCGAGGCACTCGCCGAGAGAGCGGGCACCAACCCCCGTCGGATCGAAAGTCTGGACGACCTTGAGCACGGCCTCCACCTCGGCCTTCGGCACCTGAAGTGCGTAGGCGATCTGAAGCAGTTCGACCTCGAGATATCCGGCGCCGTCGATCTGGCCAATGATCTGCCCGGCGACCACCAGATCCTGCCCGGAAAGGCGCAGCCGCGCCTGCTCCATGAGATGTTCGTGCAGGCCCAGGGCGCCGCCGGCGAAGCTATCGAAATCGGGGCCGTCGCCACTTGCGGCCGACGCCATGCCGACGTCGCCCGCCCGGCCGGTGCCGCCTGACCCCTCGTTACGCGCGGGCCCGTCGGTGTCCACGCCGTTCCCCCCGTCGCCCCCGCTTTCCATGTCCAGCGGGCTGCCGTCGGCCGGCGCGTCGTCGCGCAACATCCGGTCGCTGGCCGTTTCGGAGGAAGAGGAGGATATCTGATCGGCTTGGGCGGGCACGGCGTCCGCGCCCTCCGGTTCGCCCCCGCCCGCGACTTCGAGAAGCGGATTACGCTCCAGTTCATTGGCGATATAGGCCTCGACCTCCAGATTCGACAGCGCGAGCAGCTTTATTGCCTGCTGCAGCTGGGGCGTCATCACCAGCGACTGGCTCTGACGCAGGTCGAGGCGTGGGCTTAGTGCCATTGTCGCCGCCGCCTGCTCATGTCACAGCGAGAAACTCTCGCCCAGGTAAAGACGGCGAACTTCCGCATTGGCCACGAGCTCGGCCGGGCTTCCGGCGAACAGGACCCTGCCGTCATAGATGATGCAGGCCCGGTCCACGATCTCCAGCGTTTCGCGGACATTGTGATCGGTAATGAGCACGCCGATGCCCCGTGTGCGCAACTGCCGCACGAGATCGCGAATGTCGGCGATGGACAGGGGATCGATGCCCGCGAAAGGCTCGTCAAGCAGCATGATGGAAGGGTTTGCCGCCAGCGCGCGAGCAATCTCGCACCGCCGCCGCTCGCCGCCGGAAAGGGCCATCGCCGATGCGTCCCTCAGCCGCGTCAGCCCGAACTCGTTGAGCAGCTCCTCCAGTCTCTGCGCGCGGGCGGCCTCGTCAGGTTCGGCCAGCTCCAACACCGCGACGATGTTCTGCTCCACCGTCATGCCACGGAAGATCGAGGTCTCCTGCGGCAGGTAACCCAGCCCCAATATGGCTCGGCGATACATGGGAAGTCCCGTGATATCATGCGCGTCGAGCGCGATCCGCCCGGAATCCGGCCGCACCAGCCCCATAATGGAATAGAAACAGGTGGTCTTTCCCGCGCCGTTTGGACCGAGCAGGCCGACGACCTCCCCCTTGGCGACAGTAAGCGAGACGTCGGCCAGCACGGGGCGGCGGTCATAGCTTTTGGCGAGCGAGACGACCTCCAACCCGCCGCGCTCGGACAGGATGGCCGAAGGGCTGACACTGCCCTCCCGGCTCAGCCTGTCCATCACTGCTAGGTCATCCATGACTTTATCTCTGTTGCTTACGGACCCGTGACGGCGTGCCGGTACTGCGCCCCGCGGCAAGAACTGGCAGGCTTCGTGCATGTCCATATGCCCAACGCTGGCGCGGACGAAAAGGGGTAAAGGGATGATGCCGCAAATTTCATCGCGATTAGCGGGTAATCTGCAGCGCCTGGCGCCTATTTGCGCTCCGGCACCGTGAACGTTCCGGTGACGCGGCCGCCACCACCGCCGCCCCCTGGAGCCGACGCGCGCCCGTCCACCGCTGACCGGCCGCTGGCAAGGTCGATCACCAGCCTGTTGCCGGAAACGCGGTTTCCGTTCTGTTGCAAAACCACGCTGCCCACCATGGTGATGATCCGGCTGTTGAGGTCGTAAATGGCGGTGTCGCCCCGTGCCAATGAGTTACCGCTGGTGACCCGGACATCGCCGGCGGCGTTGATACGGTTGATCTCGATCCCGTCGCCATTGCTGTAGGCGACTGTCATGCGCGCGGCATCGAGGGTCAAGGGTCCCTGGGTGACATGCACATTACCCGAAACGACGACGCGGTCGGCGCGGTCCTGCACTTCGATCCGGTCGGCGGAGAAATTGACTGGCGCGTTGCTGTTGTGGCTGCGCAGGAACTGCGCTTGCGCGCCCTGGGGCACGGCTGCGGAAAGCAGGGCCGCGCCGACGGGAAAGGAAACGAGGGTGAGCAGGGCAGGCCTCAGCATCATTACCGCCCTTTGATGGCATTTTGTTCAATGCGCAAGCGGGCTTTACCCTGAAGCGTGACCGTACGCTCTTCCAGATCCGCGCGCAGATGGTCGGCGTCGAAGGTCCCGATGGGCATTCGGCCATACACCCGTCCCGCGCTGTTCAGCGTCCTGTCCTTCAGGTCGATGGTCACGTCGCGGGTCGTGAGGCGATAGCCCTGCGCCGCGTCGAACTGTATCGGTCCGGTGACGGCCACCTTCTGTTCGTCGAGAAAATAGCGGCCCTCCTGCGCGGTAAGAACGGCAGGTCCCTCGCGCATCAGTATGCGTGCCGACAGGTCCCGCATCTCGACCACAGGTTCGCGCGAAGTCTTCTGCACTGCTGAACCCGCGCGCAGGGAGAAGGGCCGCCCCCTTGCGTCCTCACCTCGGTACAACGCTTCTCGGACCCGCAGCCGCTCGCCCGCGACATCGACGTCATTCTTGTCGAGAACAAAGCTGACCTCGCCGCCGGTAGTAAAGGGGGCAACCGCCAGAAATCCGGCCAGTGTGCCAACGGCCACTGGCAGGACGATTTTCAGGACACGGACGATACGGTCATGTGATCCGCCCGGCAGCGCCCAATGCTGCCGTTCCGTTCTCTGCGTATCGGCCAGGCGAGACATCAGGGTTTGGCTCCCCTCTGCATGGTTCTTCAAATGTGCGCGAAGATGTCGATCTCCGGCCACCCCGCAAGATCGAGAAGCGCGCGGTGCGGAAGGAAATCGAAGCAGGCCTGCGCAAGTTCCATGCGCCCTTCGCGTATCAGGCGGCGATCAAGCTCGCTTCGCAGCGCGTGGAGGAAGCGAACATCCGACGCGGCGTAGTCGCGCTGCGCATCGGACAGCACCGCTCCGCCCCAGTCGGAGCTTTGCTGCTGCTTGCTGATGTCCTGGCCAAGCAACTCGCGGACCAATTCTTTCAGGCCATGCCGATCCGTATAGGTCCGGACAAGGCGCGAGGCTGTCTTGGTGCAATAGACGGGCGCGGCGAGCACGCTGAGATAATACTGGATGGCGGCGATATCGAAACGGCCGAAATGATAAATTTTCAGGCGCTCCGGGTCCGCCAGAACGGCTTTCAGGTTGGGGGCTTCATAGCGGCTGTCCGGCGCGAAGCGGACAAGATGCTCATCGCCGTTGCCGTCGCTCAATTGCACGACGCATAAGCGGTCGCGCGGCGTAACGAGGCCCATGGTTTCTGTGTCGACCGCTATCGGGCCGTGGGCGAGCGTGCCTGCGGGCAGGTCCTCTTCATGGAAATAGACTGTCATGCCGTCCCCTTATCCCTCTGCCCCCCAATACTCAACGGACAATGGAGCAGAACGTCGACCCTCGCCCTTCCTGCCACGGCGCCATCATGCTAGATCACGGATATTGACACTGAACGGACCTTGTTTCCTGATGAACGACATGACCCAGACTCCCGAAATGCTCATCGGCGCGATGGCCGCCCGCGCGCGTGAGGCCGGCGCGGTATTGGCGCAATCGAGCGACGAGGTTAAGGCGCGCGCGCTTGAACTTGCGGCGCAGGCATTGCGCGACCGTATGGGCGACATAGCTCGCGCCAACAGCCAGGATATGGAAAATGCCGCCCGCAACGGCCTTTCTCCGGCCATGCTCGATCGCTTGCGGCTGGACGAGGGGCGGATCGAGGCAACGGCCGCCGGCGTGGAGCAGGTCGCGCACCTGCCCAATCCCCTGGGCAGCGTGATTGACGAGACGGTTCGCCCCAACGGTCTGGTGCTTCAGAGGGTACGTGTGCCGCTGGGGGTCATCGGTATCATCTACGAAAGCCGGCCGAACGTAACCGCCGACGCGGCCGCGCTCTGCCTGCGCGCCGGCAATGCCGCCATTTTGAGGGGCGGCAGCGAAGCTATCGAGAGCAATCGCGCGATCCACGCCGCCATGACGGAGGGCGTTACCGCAGCGGGACTGCCCGTCCATGCGATCCAGCTTGTTCCGACGACCGATCGCGCGGCTGTAGGCGCAATGTTGCGGGCGGTCGGCCTCATCGATCTCATCGTACCGCGCGGAGGCAAGTCCCTCGTCGCGCGTGTGCAGGAGGAGGCGCGGGTGCCTGTGCTCGCGCATCTCGACGGCATGAACACCACTTATGTCCACGCGTCGGCCGATGCGACGATGGCGCGTGACCTTGTGCTCAACGCGAAGATGCGGCGGACGGGCATTTGCGGCGCGACCGAAACGCTGCTGCTGGATGCAGGTTTTCCGCAAGCTAAGGCGGTGGTGAGCGCGCTGCTGGACGCGGGCTGCGCCGTGCGTGGCGATGAGGCTGTCCGTGCGCTGGACGGCCGGGTGACGGAGGCGAACGACGAGGACTGGGACACCGAGTATCTCGATGCCATAGTCTCGGCTGC
>DASULD010000023.1:0-37842 GCA_036278355.1 Sphingobium sp. | reverse complement strand
TCGAGCCCGCCACGATGATGGCGATGATGAGGGTAGCCATACCCCCTGTACCAGCCCCCATGTCGGCCGTGGTCGCGCGCCAGTGCAGGCGTGATGCTGCCGCCTATCATGGCGGCCGCGGCGGCCAGGCCGATCGCCCGGCGCATGGCGTTACTGTGCTTCATGTCAGAAACCTTCCGGAAGGCCCGCCCAAAAGCGATCCCGCGCACTTTACGCCCCCTCGCCTGTCGCGTTTCTGAACGTCCGCGCGGATCAGTTCTCCGGCCTGATTTCCAGGCCTGTCCAGTGGGCAAGAAACGCATAGGCGTCGGCATATTCCTCGATCAGCTTGTCGGTCGGTTTGCCCGATCCGTGTCCAGCGCGCGTTTCGATGCGGATCAGGCGCGGCTTGGCGCCGATGTCCGCAGCCTGCAGCGCCGCGACATATTTGAAGCTGTGGCCGGGCACGACCCGATCGTCGGTGTCGGCGGTCGTTACCATGATCGCCGGATAGTCCACTCCGCTGCGAATGTTGTGATAGGGCGAATAGGACAGCAGGTTCCGGAAATCCTCTTCCCTGTCGGGATAGCCATAATCGTCCACCCAATATCGCCCTGCGGTGAATTGGTCGAAGCGAAGCATGTCCATGACGCCGACCGCCGGCAAAGCGGCGGCGAACAAATCCGGCCGCTGATTGACCACGGCGCCCACCAGAAGCCCGCCGTTCGAGCGGCCTTCGATCGCGAGCTGGCCCTTGCCCGTATAACCGCCGGCGATCAGATATTCGGCGGCCCCGATAAAATCGTCGAACACATTCTGCTTGTTCGCGAGGCGGCCCGCGTCGTGCCATTCCCGCCCGAACTCACCACCGCCGCGAAGATTGGCGACCGCGATCACTCCGCCCTGTTCGAGCCAGGCCATGCGCGTCGCCGAAAAGCCGGGAGTGAGAGAGATGTTGAACCCGCCATAGCCATAGAGCAATGTCGGTGCGGGCGTCAGGGTCCGCGCAAGTTCCTTCTTGCGGATGATGAACATCGGCACCTTCGTGCCGTCTTTCGAGGCATAGAAAAGCTGTTCCTCATCATAATCGTCGGGGTCGAAGGCGACCTGAGGCCGGGCAAACAGCTCGATTGTTCGCGTGGCGGTGTTGAAGCGGTAGATCGCGCCGGGCGAGGTGAAGCCGGAAAAATTGTAGAAGGTCTCTGGATCTCCGGCCTTGCCGCCAAATCCGGCTGCGGTGCCGATGCCGGGCAAGGGAACGGGGCCCACGGGCCTGCCATCCAGTTCGATCAGTTCCGCGACGGATTGAGCATTGCTCATATACGCGAGTATGACGCGGTTTCCGATCATCGATGCCCCGGCGAGCGTATCCTTCCGTTCCGCTACCACTTCGACGGGTGGAGCGCGCCGCCGCGACGCATCGAGCGTCACCAGTCGCGATTGCGCTGCACGGAAATCGGTGACGAACCACATGCGGCTACCGATGCTGCCGACCAGCTTCCATTCGTTCTTCATGCCCGAAACCAGCTTGCGGGGCTTCAACATCGGGTCGGAAAGGTTGATGACAATAATCTCGTAGCGGGGGTCGGTTCCTTCGGACGTCGTGATGACGAGCCAGGCGCCGTCATCGGTCACCTGCGCACTATGGTTCCATTTCGGGTGGGCCGGGGTCCGGTACACCAGCCTGTCCGCATCCTGCGCGGTGCCGACCCGATGGTAATAGATCGCGTTATCGAAATCGACCGACAGGAACTGCCGCCCCTGGCCGGGGGCCGGAAAACGGGAGTAGAAAAAGCCCTCGCCTCTGCCGTCCCACTCAAGACGCGAGAACTTCACCCAGTCCACCCGGTCAGGCAGCGTTTTCCCACTGTCGACATCCAATATGCGCAGGCTGCGCCAGTCGCTCCCGCCTTCCTGCACGGCGTAAACGACATGGCGGCCACTGGGTGAGGGTTCCCATTCGGCCAGCGCGGTCGTGCCATCAGGCGACAAGGAATTGGGATCGATCAACCGGCGGGCCTTGCCGTCGAAGCCTTCCCGCACATAGAGCGGCGACTGGTTCTGCAATCCCGTATTGTGGGTGTAGAAATAGCGGTTCCCGGACTTTCTCGGAACCGAATAGCGCTCATAGTCCATGAGTGCGCGCATCCGCTGCTTCAATATGCCACGTCCGGGGAGGCGAGCGAGATAGCGGTCCGTAACCGCGTTTTCGACGGCCACCCAATCCGCCACGTCCTTGTCGCTGCGAACATCGTTTTCGAGCCAACGATAGGGATCGGCGACCTTTACCCCGAACTTCTCCTCCACCAAAGCAAGTGCGCGAGTGGCCGGATAGCGAATGGATGATACGGACACTCGGCCTCCTGCTATCAGCGGCGCGGTGTCGTAGGGCGTAGGCGCGTGTGCCGGTGCATCAGACGCCTGGTCTTGACGCACCTGCGCTGTTGCAGGCGTTCCGCCCGTCCAGAATGTCAGGACCATGAAGGGCAGCGCCAGCCACGCACAAAGTCTTCGAGCCTCTCCCATAGCTGATGGTAAGGATGGTCTCTGCCCCCGTCCTTTGCAAGCGTCGATGGCGCTTCATCGTTGGAATCCCCCGAAGAAAAAAGGCCCCGCTAAACGCGAGGCCTTCTTCATTCCTGTCCTTTGGGGACCCGGACGGCGTTCAGGCTGCCGCCAGTTCTTCCTCATCGGCGCCCTGGACCGGACCGCTGTCCTGACCCTTCGCGCTTTCGTCACGGTCGACCAGTTCGATCACCGCCATCGGCGCGGCGTCCGACGCGCGATAGCCCGCCTTGATCACGCGGGTGTAGCCGCCGTTGCGGTTCTTGTAGCGCTCGGCGAGCACGTCGAAGAGCTTCGCAAGCTGGGCATCGTCCATCAGGCGCGACTGGGCGAGACGGCGGTTGGAAAGGCCCCCACGCTTGGCGAGCGTAATCAGCTTCTCGACATAGGGACGCAGCTCCTTCGCCTTGGCGATGCCGGTCGTGATCTGCTCATGCTTGATGAGCGAGGCCGCGAGGTTGCGCAGAAGGGCGGTACGATGGCCCGAAGAGCGCTGGAGTTTGCGATGTCCGACTTTGTGACGCATTGTTCATATCCTTCGTTCGTAGTGGGACCGTGCGAGGTATCCCATTCCTGGCGGCGTTGGGAACGAGGCCGCCGCCCTTGCCTCTTTACCAGATGACCCGCGAGGTCGAGTGGCATTGCGCGCAGACGCAATGCCGCCGCCTTACCCCATCAGTTCCTGTTCCAGCTTCTTGGCCATTTCCTCGATATTCTCGGGCGGCCAGCCAGGAATATCCATGCCGAGGCGAAGGCCCATGCTCGAAAGCACTTCCTTGATCTCGTTGAGGCTCTTGCGGCCGAAGTTCGGCGTACGCAGCATCTCCGCCTCGGTTTTCTGAACCAGATCACCGATATAGATGATGTTGTCGTTCTTGAGGCAGTTGGCCGAACGGACCGACAACTCAAGCTCATCCACCTTCTTCAGCAGGTAACGGTTGATGACGTTGGCATTGCCTTCGCCTTCCGTGGTCGCCGCCGCCGTAGACGTCGGCACAGGCGCGGCCAGCGCCTCCTCGAAGTGGACGAACAGCTGCAGCTGATCCTGCAGGATGCGCGCGGCATAGGCCACGGCGTCCTCAGGAGTTACCGTGCCGTCGGTCTCCACCGTCAGGCTCAGCTTGTCGTAGTCAAGCTCCTGCCCGACGCGGGTATTGTCGACCTTGTAGGCAACCTGACGAACGGGCGAATACAGCGCGTCCACCGGGATCAGGCCGATCGGCGCATCGGCCGGGCGGTTGGCGACGGCGGGAACATACCCCTTGCCGGTATCGGCGGTCAGTTCCATGTTGAGCGACGCGCCCTCGTCAAGGTGGCAGATGACCAGATCGGGGTTCATCACCTCGATGTCGCCGGACGTCGCGATGTCGCCCGCCCTCACCTCGGCCGGGCCGGTCGCGGAAAGCTGCAGCCGCTTGGGGCCTTCGCCTTCCATCCTCAGCGCGATCTGCTTCACGTTAAGGACGATGTCGGTGACATCCTCCCGCACGCCGGCAAGGCTGGAGAACTCATGCAGGACGTTCTCGATCTTGATCGAGGTTACGGCCGCGCCCTGAAGCGAGGACAGCAGAACCCGGCGCAGGGCGTTGCCCAGCGTCAGGCCAAAGCCACGTTCCAAGGGCTCCGCGACGAAGGTCACCTTGCGTCGCCCGTCGCTGCCGGACTTGATCTCCAGGCTGTTGGGCTTCTTCAATTCCTGCCAGTTCTTCATGTTGACAGTCATGTATTTCCCCTGGGAATGTGGCGGGGGCGCTCTGCTGCGTCAGAAGAGAACCCCGGCCGATGCAAATCGCGAGACGGCGCGTCCGCCGCCCCGAATGGGATCCGAAGCTTAAACGCGCCGGCGCTTGGACGGACGTACGCCATTGTGCGGAATCGGCGTCACGTCGCGGATGGAGGTAATGGTAAAGCCGACCGACTGAAGCGCGCGAAGCGCCGATTCACGGCCCGAACCCGGACCCTTGACCTCGACCTCGAGCGTCCGGACGCCGTGCTCGGCGGCCTTGCGTCCCGCGTCCTCGGCACAGACCTGCGCGGCATAGGGGGTCGACTTGCGCGAACCCTTGAAGCCCATCATGCCGGCCGAAGACCAGCTGATCGCGTTGCCCTGGGCGTCGGTGATGGTGATCATGGTATTGTTGAAGCTGGCGTTCACATGCGCCACGCCGGCGGAGATGTTCTTGCGCTCACGCCTTTTGATGCGCTGAGGTTCCCGTGCCATGTCGTATATCCTACTTCAGAAACTGGTGGAGCCGGAGGCTGCGCCCGGCAAGGGCGCCGTCCGGCGGAGAAGAAACACTGAACAGTCCGCGGACTGCCCCTTATTTCTTCTTGCCCGCGATCGGCTTGGCCTTGCCCTTGCGGGTGCGCGCATTGGTATGCGTCCGCTGTCCGCGTACCGGCAGGCCCTTGCGATGGCGCAGGCCGCGATAGCAGGCCAGATCCATGAGGCGCTTGATGTTCATCGCGGTCTCGCGGCGCAGATCGCCCTCGACGGTATAGCTGGCGTCGATCGCCTCGCGGATCTGAAGCACCTCGGCGTCGGACAGGTCCTGAACGCGGCGGCTGGCGTCGATACCCAGCTTGGTAGCGATGTCGGCGGCAGTCTTGCGGCCGATTCCGTGGATGTAGGTGAGCGCGATGATAACGCGCTTGTTGGTCGGGATGTTTACGCCCGCAATACGTGCCATATATAACTACTCCTGCTCCACAGGGCGCTTGGCTGGCACCCCATCTCAAAGCGTCCAGCCGCGTCTCCGACCCTTGAAGGAGCCGCGGCACTGATCATCCGGGACACGAAAAGCGCGGCCAATGCCCCAGGGGCACCGCCGCCGACCACATGTTCTGGAAGCGGCGGTGCTTACCGAGTCGGTTGGTTCATGTCAAGCAAGGCCTACGTGCATTTACCACGGTTTAACCAAAATATCGCAAAGCATCCTTTGCCGCTCCGCTATAGGGACAAAGCGCGGGCGACGGAGATCGGCATGAAATACACGACGGTACTGGTGGTGGATGACTCGGTGACGATCCGGGCCATGCTCCAGGTGCTGTTGGAGCGCGATGCCCACCTTCGTATCGTCGGCATCGCCAGCAACGCGCAACAGGCGTTTCAGCTCATCAAGGAAGTCGATCCGGACGTCGTCACACTGGACATCGCCATGCCCGACATGGACGGCATGGCGGTGCTCGACCGCATCATGAAGCGGGAGCCCCGGCCCGTTATCATGCTGTCTTCGCTCCTGCGCGAAGGAACGGATCTGCGTGTTCAGGCCGAACAGCGGGGCGCGGCGGGCTGCTTCAACAAGAATCGCGTGGTCGCCCAGGCCGACGAGCTCATCCAGATGATCAAGGATGTTGCCTATCAGCGTGGACACCGGCCCGATATTCCCCGTCTGCCGCTTTCCGCGCACGGCCTCTGAGGCGCCCGCACCCCGGTGCGTTTTTGCGTCGCCAACAAAAGCGCCATTGAACCTTCATCTGAACGTCACATCGCGGCGGTAACGGCCAACCCGAGCCACAGGGCAAGGGTCACTCCGCATGGCATTTACACATCGGCGCGAAACCGCGCGCGCAGTCGACGAGGCGGTACTCCAGAACGATCACCTTTCAAGCAAGGGGATGATGGAGCGCGCATTCGCATTTGCCTTCCGGGGCCTCGTCTACGCCCAGATCTGGGAAGATCCGATCGTCGATATGGAGGCGATGGAACTCGGGCCGGACAGCGACATAGTCACGATCGCAAGCGGCGGCTGCAACATGCTGTCCTACCTGACAGCGGGTCCACGATCACTGCACGCGGTCGATCTCAACACGGCGCACGTGGCGCTGGGCCGCCTGAAGCTCGCCGCCGCCCGACACCTGCCCGGCCATGATCCTTTCCGGCGCTTTTTCGCCCAATCCGGCCAAAAGGATAACATCGGCGCGTACCGGGACTATGTAAGGCCGCATCTCGACGTGGTGACGATCCGCTACTGGGAGGGGCGCGACCTGACCGGACGCAAGCGCATCAATGCCTTCGCCGGAAATGTCTATTCTCGCGGCCTGCTCGGACAGTTCATTTCCGCCGCGCATCTCGTCGCCCGTCTCTACGGAATCGATCCGCGAGAACTGCTCGCGGCCGGTTCGATCGAGGAGCAACGCGCGATCTTCGAAAGCAGGCTGGCGCCGCTGTTCGACAGGAAGTTCCTCCGCTGGCTCATGCGGCAACCCGCCTCCCTCTTTGGCCTGGGAATACCGCCCGCCCAGTATGACTCGCTGTGCGCGGGCGAAGCGGACGGGATGGCGGGCGTCGTCCGGCAGCGGCTGGAAAAACTCGCATGCGATTTTTCGATCCGTGACAATTATTTCGCGCAACAGGCGTTCGGTCGGGGCTATGCGACCGCGCCCGACGCCGCTCTGCCACCCTATCTTGAGGCCGCGCGCTATGGGCGGCTGGTCGGCAACCTCGATCGCGCCGACATTCACCATGCCAATTTCGCTGAGTATCTGGGCAGGCACCGGGCCGGCAGCTTCGATCGCTACGTCCTGCTGGACGCACAGGACTGGATGAGCGACCTCCAGCTCAACACCCTCTGGAACGAGATTACACGTACCAGCCGTCCCGGCGCCCGGGTCATCTTCCGTACCGCAGCGGCGCCCAGCCTGTTGCCGGGCCGGGTTCGTGACGACCTGCTGTCGCGGTGGCACTATGAGGAAGAGCGCTCGCTCGATCTCACCCGGCGCGATCGGTCCGCGATCTATGGCGGGTTTCATCTCTACGTCCGCAAGGACATGTGATGGCCTCAACCACCCTTGCCGACTGCCACGCCCGCAGGATGGACGGGGTATACCGGACCCAACGGCATTTTTATGATCTTACGCGCAAGCACTATCTGCTGGGTCGCGACCGGCTGATCGCGGCGCTTGACGCCCGGCCGGGGATGCGGGTGCTGGAGATAGGATGCGGGACGGGACGCAATCTGGTCACCGCGGCCCGGCGCTGGCCGGAGGTGGAGTTCAGCGGGATCGACATCAGCGCGGCAATGCTCGACACCGCTCGCCGCTCCATCGACCGCGCCGGCCTGTCCAGCCGGATCACCCTGATCGAAGGCGACGCCTGCGATTTTGCAACTCAATCGCCGCTGGCAGGCGCACGCTTCGATCGCCTGTTCATGTCCTACACCCTGTCGATGATTCCGGGCTGGGAACTTGCGCTGGAAGAAGCCATGGGCGCACTCACCCGCGAAGGCCGCCTTCATATCGTCGATTTCGGTCAGCAGGAGCGGCTGCCCCGCTACTTTCGCGCGCTATTGGTCGCGTGGCTGCGGCAATTTCACGTCAGCCCGCGCGCGGCGCTGCCGATCGTGCTGGAAGACCTGGCCCGCCGCCACAGGCGCACGGTTGACCTGCGTGCGCACTATCGGGGCTATGCCTGGGAAGCCGTGCTGGCGTGACGCCGCTTCGAAGGATTACCGCCCCAGTATGTCGTCGATCGCGACGGTAACCTCATCCATGCCTGCCATGCCGTCGACGCGGGAAACGATCCCTCGTTCCTCATAGATGGGCAGGATCGGTGCGGTCTTCGCGCGATATTCGGCCATGCGGGTCCGCACGGTTTCCTCATTGTCGTCGGCGCGACGCTTGAATTCCGTGCCGCCGCATTTGTCACAGATACCTGCGGTCACCGGCTGCTTGAACCGGTCGTGATACCCCTCGCCGCAGGCCGCGCAGGTGAAGCGGCCGGTGATGCGCTCAACCAGAGCATCCTCGTCGACCTCCAGCTCAACCACATGATCGAGCGTGCGCCCGCGCGCTGTCAGCAGTTCGTCCAGGCTGTGGGCCTGGGCCTGGGTGCGGGGATAGCCGTCGAAGATCACGCCGGTTGAGGCGGGAAGCGCATCGAGCGCCTCTCCGATGATGCCGGATACGATCTCGTCAGAGACCAGCCCGCCGGCCTCCATCACCGCCTTCGCCTGAAGCCCGACGGGGGTCTGCGCCTTTACCGCCGCGCGCAGCATATCGCCGGTCGACAGTTGCGCCATGCCCCGCGTTTCCACCAGCCGGCTCGCCTGCGTACCCTTGCCTGCACCGGGCGGTCCCAGCAAAATGATGTTCATGATCGTCCCCTGTTAACGTGCCGACCAGCGCCGAAGGTCAGCGTAACCTGCCCTTGAGCCGGGCCTTCTTGATGAGGTCGCCATATTGGTGCGCCAGCAGATGGCTCTGTATCTGCGTGACCGTGTCGACGGTGACGTTGACCACGATAAGCAGGCTGGTGCCGCCCAGATAGAAAGGTATGCCCGCGCGCGCGATCGCATATTCGGGAATGAGGCAGATCAGCGCCAGATACGCCGCACCGATGACAGTGATCCGCGTCAGCACATAGTCGAGGTAGGTTTCGGTGTTCTTGCCGGGACGGATACCGGGAATGAAGCCGCCATTCTTCTTCAGGTTCTCCGCGGTCTCCTCCGGATTGAAGACCAGAGCGGTATAGAAGAAGCAGAAGAACACGATGCCCAGACCATAAAGGGCCATATAGACCGGGCTGCCGTGGCTCAGCCACTGGTTCATTTCCAGGACGAAATCGCCCCATCCGCTTTCGCCCGCCACCTGCTGGCCCGCGAATTGCGAGACGGTGAGCGGCATCAGGAGCAGCGAGGAGGCGAAGATTGGCGGAATGACGCCTGCGGTGTTGACCTTGAGCGGCAGATGACTGCGATCGGCCTGCATGATGCCCTGGCGCGTCTGTCGCTTGGGATACTGGATCAGGACGCGGCGCTGCGCGCGCTCAATGAAGCAGATAAAGGCGATGAGGCCGAGGCCGATGACCAGAACCCCCAGAATGAGCAATCCCGACAATGAGCCTTCCCGGCCCTGCTGGAACAGGTTGCTGAGCGTCACGGGAAGCTGCGCGACAATGCCCGCCATGATGATGAGCGACACGCCGTTGCCGATCCCGCGTGAGGTGATCTGCTCACCCAGCCACATCAGGAACATCGTGCCGCCGATCAGCGATATGACGGCCGTGATGCGAAACAGCATGCCGGGGTCGACGACCGCCTGCATACCCTGGCTCGCCCCGAAGCTTTCAAGGCCGACCGCGATGAAATAGCCCTGCACGGCAGTCAGACCCACCGTGCCGTAGCGGGTGTACTGATTCAGCTTCTTGCGACCTGCCTCGCCTTCCTTCTTCAGCGCCGACAGGCTCGGCGAAAGCGCGGCGGCCAGCTGCACCACGATCGAGGCCGTAATATAAGGCATGACGCCGAGCGCGATCAGGCTCATGCGCTCAAGCGATCCGCCCGAAAAGGTGTTGAAGATATCGAGGACGCCGCCTCGCGTCTGGGTATAGAGGCTCGACAGCACCGTCGGGTCGACACCCGGCAGTGGCACGAAGCTCAGGAAACGAAACACGATCAGCGCGCCGAGGGTGAACCACAGCCGCTTTTTAAGCTCGGTCGCCCGCGCGAATTTCGACAGGCTGATATTCGATGCGAGTTGGTCCACCCGAGATGCCATTGCGCGTCTATACCTTCACATTCCGAACGCCGGAGCGGCGTGACAACCCCTTAGAGCATTTTCCGCGAGTTGCACCCGTCAATTGGCGGTTGATCCCCCCGAACACAAGAGGCCAGATCGCCCATACTCCAGAAAAGCGAAACCCCGCCGTCCACTCACGGGCAGCGGGGTGTTCGATTACCGATCTCGCCGGTTCAGCCCTTGGCGATCTTGGCCGCTCTGGTCTTGCCCTTCTTCGCCGCGGCCTTTTCGGCTGCGCTGACGACCTGGATCACGTCCACCTTGCCGCCCGCCTTTTCGACGGCTTCGATCGCGCCCTTTGATGCTCCGGCGACCGAGAAGGTCAGCTTGGCGCTAATTTCACCCTTGCCGAGCAAACGAACGCCATCCTTGCCGCCCCGGGCAAGCCCGGCGGATTTCAGGGCTTCGTGATCGATCGTCGCCTTGACGTCGAGCTTGCCCGCGTCAACCGCCTGCTGCACCGCACCCAGGTTCACGATCGCGAAATCCTTCGCGAACACATTGTTGAAGCCGCGCTTCGGCAGACGCATGTGGAGCGGCATCTGGCCGCCCTCGAAGCCGTTGATCGAGACACCCGAGCGCGCCTTGGCGCCCTTCTGGCCGCGTCCTGCCGTCTTGCCCTTGCCCGAGCCGATACCACGGCCAACGCGCATCCGGCTCTTCCGGGCGCCCTCATTATCACGAAGATCGTTCAGTTTCATGTCTTGCACTCGCTGTAGTTTACCCCCGCGAAAGCGATGGGGTGTTTAGCTATGGCCCGGTCATGCATCGCGCAAACACATGCCGGATCCCGCTTGCGCGGGAACAACGCCGTTTCTTAGTTCACCACCTGCACCAGATGCGGCAGCTTTGCGATCGCGCCACGTACTTCGGGCGTATCCTCCAGCTCCACCTCACGGTGCATCTTGTTGAGACCCAGGCCCACCAGTATCTTGCGCTGGGCTTCCGGCCGGCGGATAGGCGATCCGATCTGCTTGATCTTGATCTTGGCCATCTTCGTTACTCCGCAATCGCTTCAGCTTCGACCTGCGCAACCTCGGCGGATGCTCCACCCCGGCGCAGCAGATCGGCGATCTTCTTGCCGCGACGCTGGGCAACGGCCTTCGGGCTCGACTGATCGGTCAGCGCCTCGAACGTCGCACGGATCATGTTATAGGGGTTGGACGTGCCGACCGACTTGGTGACGACATCCGCCACGCCAAGGCTTTCGAACACGGCGCGCATCGGGCCACCGGCGATGATGCCGGTACCCGCCGGCGCCGAACGAACGGTCACCTGACCCGCGCCGAAATGGCCGCGGCCATCATGATGCAGGGTGCGCCCTTCCCTCAGAGGCACGCGAACCATCTTCTTCTTGGCCGAAGCGGTCGCCTTGCTGATCGCCTCAGGCACCTCGCGAGCCTTGCCGTGACCGAAGCCGACCCTGCCCTTGCCGTCACCCACGACGACCAGCGCCGCAAAGCCGAAGCGCTTGCCGCCCTTCACCGTCTTTGACACGCGATTGATATGGACCAGTTTCTCGATCAGCTCTTCGCCCTGATCTTCCTCCCGGTTGCCGCCACGGCGGTCATCGCGGCGGCCACGGCCACCCCGCTCGCCACGGTTACGGTCGCCGCCACGTCCACCACGGCCGCGCCGGGTCTCGGTCGTTGCTTCGGCATCGACGGCGGCGCCCGCCTGCGACTGGATCTCGTTTTCATCAGCCATATCAGAACTCCAGCCCGCCTTCGCGGGCAGCATCGGCCAGCGCCTTCACGCGGCCATGAAACAGGAAACCGCCGCGGTCGAACACGACCCTGGTGACACCGGCCTTGGTTGCAGCTTCGGCGACGCGCTTGCCGACATCGGCAGCCGCGGCCGCGCTGGACCCGGTCTTGCCGCGCACATCCTTGTCCAGGGTCGAAGCGGCGGCGACCGTGTGGCCACGCTCGTCATCGATGATCTGCGCATAGATATGCTTGCCCGAACGATGCACGGACAGGCGCGGACGGCTCCCGCCACGGGCCTTGAGGGCGGTACGGACGCGACGGCGGCGCCGCGCGAAGAGAGAGAGTTTCGCCATGGCTTACTTCTTCTTGCCTTCTTTGCGGAAGATATACTCGCCGCGATATTTGATGCCCTTGCCCTTATACGGTTCGGGCTTCCTCCACCGGCGGATCTCGGCGGCCACCTGGCCGACCTTCTGCTTGTCGATGCCGCTGATCTCGACCGTGGTGTTGTCTGGGGTCTTGATCTCGATCCCCTCCGGCACCGGATAGTCGACGTCATGGCTGTAACCGAGCTGCAGCTTCAGCGTCTTGCCCTGCGCGTTGGCGCGATATCCGACACCGGTGATCTCCAGGACCTTGGTGTAACCTTCGGTCACGCCAGTCACCAGGTTCTGGATCATTGTCCGCTGCATGCCCCAGAAGGACCGCGCGCGCTTGCTCTCGTTCGCCGGCAAGATGGTCAGCTTCCCATCTTCCAGCGTGTAGGTCACCTCGTCGGCCATCGGAAGCGTGAGGGTGCCCTTGGGGCCCTTCATCGATACGATGCCGGCGTCCAGCGTGGCCGTTACGCCCGCTGGAATGGCTACCGGTTTCTTTCCGGTCCTGCTCATCAGAATACCTCCGCCAGCACTTCGCCGCCGACATTCTGTTCGCGCGCTTCCGCGTCGGACAAAACGCCCCGGGGCGTCGACACAATCGTGATGCCCAGACCGTTGCGTACGACCGGAAGCTCCTTGCTTCCGGAATAGACGCGGCGACCGGGCTTCGACACGCGCGCCAGATGCTTGATCGCGGGCTGGCCCTCGAAATACTTCAGTTCAATACGCAGGCCGGGATGCTGGCCAAGCGCTTCTTCGCTGTAACCGCGGATATAGCCTTCGCGCGCCAGCACATCGAGAACGCGCGCGCGCAGCTTCGACGCCGGGGCGACGACGCTGTCCTTGCGTGCCTGCTGGCCGTTGCGGATGCGGGTGAGCATATCACCCAGAGGATCGGTCAATGCCATATCTGTATCCTTACCAGCTCGACTTGGTGACGCCGGGGATCAGGCCCTTGTTGGCCAGATCACGCAGCTGCACGCGGCAGAGGCGGAATTTGCGGTAATAGCCGCGCGGACGGCCCGTCAGCTCGCAGCGGTTGCGCACGCGGGTCGGGTTGCCGTTCCGGGGGATCTCGGCCATCTTGAGGCGCGCGATCAGCCGCTCCGTATCATCGAGCGCGGTGTCGTTCGCAATCGCCTTCAGCTTCGCATAGCGGCCGGCATATTTCTTCACCAGCTTCTTGCGACGCTCATTCTTGTTCACGGAACTCAGTTTCGCCATGACTTAAGTTCTCTTCCTTCCTTGGGCAGACGCGGGTTACGCGGCCTGCTTTTCCTCTTCGACCGGGAACGGAAAACCGAACAGGCGCAGCAGCTCGCGCGCCTCGTCGTCCGTCGTTGCGGTCGTGGTGACAATGATATCCATGCCGCGCACCTTCTCGATGCGGTCATAGTTGATTTCCGGGAAAATGATCTGCTCCTTGATCCCGAACGCGTAGTTGCCGCGTCCGTCGAACGACTTCGGGTTGAGTCCCCGGAAGTCGCGGATGCGGGGCATCGCGATCGTGACGAGGCGGTCGAGGAATTCGTACATCCGCTCGCGCCGCAGCGTCACCTTCGCGCCAATCGCCATTCCCTCACGCAGCTTGAACTGCGCGATGGACTTCTTCGCCTTGGTGATGACCACCTTCTGACCGGCGATCAGTTCCATTTCCTCGGCGGCCGAAGTCACCTTCTTGCGGTCCTGCGTCGCCTCGCCCACGCCCATGTTGAGCGTGATCTTCTCGATGCGGGGCACCTGCATCACGTTCGCGTAACCGAACTTCTCGGTCATCGCCTTCGCGATCGTCTCGTCATAGAGCGTCTTCAGGCGCGGTACGTATTTGTCAGCCATCAGATGACCTCCCCGGACTTGACGGCCACACGGACCTTCTTCCCGTCGCGAACCTCAAAGCGGACGCGCGTGGCCTTGCCGTCCTTGCCCGCTACCGACACATTGGAAATGTGCAGCGGAGCCGGACGGCGATCGATTCCGCCCTGCGGGTTCGTCTGGTCCGGCTTGCGGTGACGCGCGTGCACGTTGATGCCTTCGACCAGCACCTTGTCCTCTTTCGGGAACACCTGCAGCACTGAGCCCGAACGGCCCTTGTCCTTACCGGCGAGCACAACGACGGTGTCGCCCTTCTTGATCCTGGCAGCGCTCATCACAGCACCTCCGGAGCAAGGCTGATGATCTTCATGTGGCCCGTGGCGCGCAGCTCGCGCACGACGGGGCCGAAGATGCGGGTGCCGATCGGCTCCTGGTTCTTGTTCACGAGCACCGCGGCGTTGTTGTCGAAGCGGATCACGCTGCCGTCGGCACGGCGCACGTCCTTGGCCGTGCGAACGATAACCGCGCGGTGCACGTCGCCCTTCTTCACGCGTCCCTTGGGCTGCGCCTCCTTGATCGACACGACGATGATGTCGCCGACGCCGGCAGTACGGCGCTTGGACCCGCCCAGCACCTTGATGCACTGAACGCGCTTGGCGCCGCTGTTGTCCGCGACATCAAGATTGGATTGCATCTGGATCATTGATCCGGTTCCTTCTTATCTGGCCTTCCGGGACAGCCCGGGGGTTCCAACAAAAACGGTTCAGGCCGCCACTTCCGGAGACTTGTGCGTATCTACCCGCTCTATGACCTTCCAGGTCTTGAGCTTCGAGATAGGCGCCGTCTCCTCGATGCGGACGGTCTCACCCTCGTGATAGGCGTTCGCCTCGTCATGAGCATGATACTTCTTCGAACGGCGGATGATCTTGCCATAGAGCGGGTGCTTCACCTTGCGCTCCACGCGGACCACGACCGTCTTGTCACCCTTGTCGGAAACCACTGTTCCCGTCAGCACGCGCTTGGGCATGAGTGTTCCCTTCCTTACTTCGACTGCGCCGAGCGGGTGCGCTCGCTCTGCAGCGTTTTGATCTGAGCAATCGCGCGGCGTACCTCACGTACGCGGCTCGGTTTCTCAAGCTGGTTCGTCGCGGCCTGAAAGCGCAGGTTGAACTGCTCCCGCTTCAGGTTGGCGAGTTCGCCCGACAGCTCGTCGTCGGACCGGGTCCGAAGGTCGGTGAAATTGGCCATCATTCCGCTCCCAGATGCGAGGTGTCGCCGAGGCGGGCAATCACCTTGGTCTTGATCGGCAGCTTCATCGCCGCGCGGCTGAACGCCTCGGCCGCAAGCGGGCCGGGGACACCGTCCAGCTCAAACAGGATGCGGCCCGGTTTCACACGCGCCGCCCAATATTCGACGGAACCCTTGCCCTTGCCCTGACGGACCTCGGCCGGCTTCTTCGACACCGGAACGTCCGGGAACACGCGGATCCACAAGCGCCCCTGGCGCTTGATGTGCCGGGTGATCGCGCGGCGCGCCGCCTCGATCTGACGCGCGGTGATGCGCTCAGGCTCCATCGCCTTCAGGCCATAGGCGCCGAAATTAAGCGCGGTGCCGCCCTTGGCATCGCCGTGAATCCGCCCCTTGAAGGTTTTGCGGAACTTCATTTTCTTCGGTTGCAGCATGACGCTCTACCTTGTTTCAGAGCGATTTCGAGGTGGGTGGAACACCCGCCGGTTCGGAAATCGCGGCAATCAAACACATACTCAGTGCGCCGGACGGACGCCGGAAGTCTGGGCCTCCATCATCAGCCGGTCGGTCGCCATCGGATCATGGCCCAGGATCTCGCCCTTGAAGATCCAGACCTTGATGCCGCACACGCCATAGGCCGTGTGCGCGGTGGCCTCGGCATAATCGACGTTGCCGCGCAGGGTGTGCAGCGGAACGCGACCTTCACGATACCATTCGACGCGCGCGATCTCCGCGCCGCCCAGACGGCCGCCGCAGGTGATCTTGATGCCCTCGGCGCCCAGACGGAGCGCGCTTTGCACCGCGCGCTTCATTGCCCGGCGGAACGCGATGCGGCGTTCGAGCTGGTCGGCGACGCCCTGCGCGACAAGACGGGAGTCGACTTCAGGCTTCCTGATCTCGACGATATTGAGGCTGACGTCAGACTGCGTCAGTTCACCCAGCTTCTTGCGCAGCTTCTCGATGTCCGCGCCCTTCTTGCCGATGATGACACCCGGACGCGCGGCGTAGATGGATACGCGGCACAGCTTGGCGGGGCGCTCGATCACCACCTTGGAAATCGCTGCCTGGGGCAGGCTCTTCATGATGTAGGACCGGATCTTGAGGTCTTCCATCAACAGGCGGCCATAATCCTGGCCCTCGGCGAACCAGCGGCTGTCCCAGGTCCGGTTGATCTGGAGCCGGAGGCCGATCGGATTGCTCTTGTGACCCATGCTCAGGCCTCCACTTCATTCTGTTCGCGCACGACAATCCGTACGCGGCTGAACGGCTTCAGGATGCGCGTCGATTTGCCGCGGCCGCGCGTATGGAACCGCTTCATGACCAGTCCCTTGCCTACGCTCGCCTCGGCGACGACGAGAGCGTCGACGTCCAGATTGTGGTTGTTCTCGGCGTTGGCGATCGCACTGGCGAGGACCTTGCGCACGTCAACCGCCATCGCCTTCTTCGAGAAGGCCAGCACGTTCATCGCGTCCTCGACCGACCGCCCACGGATCAGCGATGCGACCAGGTTCAGCTTCTGCGCCGAGCCGCGGATGTTGGTGCCGACGGCGAGAGCCTCGTTATCCGCAACGCGGCGGGGGGATTTTTCCTTGCCCATCAGCGCTTGCCCTTCTTGTCGGCGGCATGACCGGGGAAGTAGCGGGTCGGCGCGAACTCGCCCAGCTTGTGCCCGACCATGTCCTCGTTCACCGAGACCGGAACATGCTTGCGGCCGTTATAGACGTTGAACGTCAGGCCAACGAACTGCGGCAGGATGGTCGAACGGCGCGACCAGGTCTTGATAGGGCCGCTCTTCGCACCCGTATCCTGCGCGCCTTCTGCCTTCTTGAGCAGATGCAGGTCCACAAACGGACCCTTCCAGACGGAACGAGCCATCGCTTACCTCTTCTTCTTCGCGTGACGCGACCGGATGATCATCTTGTCGGTCGCCTTGTTGTTGCGGGTGCGCGCACCCTTCGTCGGCTTGCCCCATGGCGTCACCGGGTGACGGCCGCCCGAAGTACGGCCTTCACCGCCGCCGTGCGGGTGGTCAACCGGGTTCTTCGCGACGCCACGTGTCAGCGGACGGCGGCCGAGCCAGCGGTTGCGGCCCGCCTTCGCGAGGTTGGTGTTGGCGTTGTCCGGGTTGGACACCGCGCCGACCGTGCCCATGCAGTCCGCGCGGACATAACGCTGCTCACCCGAATTGAGGCGAACGATGACCATGCCGCGGTCGCGGCCGACCAGCTGGACATAAGTACCGGCGCTGCGAGCGATCTGACCGCCCTTGCCCGGCTTCATTTCGATGTTGTGGCAAATGGTGCCGACCGGCATCTGGCCCAGTTCCATCGCGTTGCCCGGCTTCACGTCGGTCTTCTTGCCGGCGACGACCTTGTCCCCGGCCGCCAGACGCTGCGGCGCCAGAATATAGGCCAGCTCGCCGTCCTCGTACTTCACCAGCGCGATGAAAGCGGTGCGGTTGGGATCATATTCCAGCCGCTCGACGGTCGCTTCCACGTCCCACTTGCGGCGCTTGAAATCGATCACGCGATAGCGCTGCTTGTGTCCGCCGGCGATCCCGCGCGACGTCACATGGCCCTTGTTGTTGCGGCCGCCGGTCTTGCGCTTGCCCTCGGTCAGAGCCTTGACCGGCTTGCCCTTATGGAGGTGCGAGCGGTCTACAAGAATGAGGCCGCGCTGCGCCGGGCTGGTCGGATTATAATGCTTGAGTGCCATTGTCCGTCTCGCCTCAGATCGTCGAGGTCACGTCAATCGACTGACCTTCGGCCAGCGTGACGATCGCCTTCTTGAAATCGCTGCGCGTATAGGGCTTGCCCTTCCAGCGCTTTACCTTGCCCTTCTGGACCAGGGTATTGACGCCCTTCACCTTCACGTCGAACAGCGCTTCGACCGCAGCCTTGATCTCCGGCTTCGAAGCGTTGCGCGCGACGCGAAAGACGACCGCGTTGTTCTCGCTGAGCAGCGTCGCCTTCTCCGTGACGTGCGGTGCGACGATCACGTCATAATGACGCACGTCGACATTGGCCTGTTTCTTAGCCATTGAAGCGAGCCTCCAGCTTTTCCACGGCGGCGCGGGTCAGGACCAGCACGTCGGCGCGAAGGATATCATAGACATTGGCGCCAACTGCGGGCAGCACATCGACCCCCACCAGGTTGGAAGATGCCTTGGCGAAGCTGATGTTGATCGCGTCGCCGTCAATGAACAGCGCCTTTGCAAGACCCAGCTTGGCGAGCTGACCCGCCAGTACCTTGGTCTTGCCGCCCTCGACATCGAGATTGTCCAGCACGGTCAGCGTGCCGTCCTTCGCCTTGGCCGACAGCGCCATCTTCAGGCCCAGCGTGCGGACCTTCTTGTTAAGATCGTGACCGAAGGTCCGGGCACGAGCACCATGCGCCTTACCGCCGCCGATGAAGATCGGCGCCTTGCGATCGCCGTGGCGTGCAGTACCGCCGCCCTTCTGGCGGCCGAACTTCTTGCCAGTACGCGCGACATCGGAGCGTTCACGCGTCGCACGCGCAGGCGCACGACGCTTTTCAAGCTGCCAGGTCACGACACGGTGGAGAATATCGGCGCGCGGCTCGACACCGAAAATCGTGTCGTTGAGCTCGACGTCGCCGCTCTTCTTCGCATCAAGGGTTTTGACTTCAACCTTCATGGCTTAGTCCTCTTGGGCCTGGGTGGCCTCGGGCGCCGCAACTTCCTCAGCGGGAGTATCGGCGGCCTCGACGGCCCGGTCATTGCTGTTGGCGGCCTGGCGCAGGCTCGCAGGGTACGGAACCTCTGCGGGGCGCGGCACCTTCACGGAGTCACGCACCAGCAGCCATGTGCCTTTCGATCCGGGAACGCTGCCCTTCACGAACAGGAGGCCACGCTCCACGTCAGTCCGGACGATCTCCAGATTCTGCTGCGTACGCTGACGGTCGCCCATGTGGCCCGCCATCTTCTTGTTTTTGAAGACGCGGCCCGGATCCTGACGGTTACCGGTCGAACCGTGCGCACGGTGGCTGATCGACACGCCGTGCGTGGCGCGCATACCGCCGAAGCCCCAGCGCTTCATCGCACCGGCAAAACCCTTGCCCTGCGTGTGACCGGTTACGTCGACCAGCTGGCCGGCGATGAAATGATCCGCCGCGATTTCCGCGCCGACATCGATCAGCGCGTCCTCGGACACGCGAAACTCGGCAACCTGTGCCTTGGGCTCTACTTCGGCCTTGGCAAAGTGGCCCCGCTGCGGCTTCGCAACATTCTTGGCCTTCGCCACGCCGGCGCCCAACTGAACGGCGATATAGCCGTCCTTTTCAATCTCGCGGCGGGAAATCACCTGGTTGCCTTCCAATGCGAGAACCGTGACCGGCACGTGCCGTCCGTCCTCCTGGAAAAGGCGGGTCATCCCGACTTTCTTCGCGATCACGCCAGTGCGCATGATCCAACCTCCCAACAGAGGCCCGTCAGCCGTAGCAGGCGGGCGTATCCAACGAAAAAACCGCAGCGGACATAGTATCCGTTGCGGCCAACCCAAGAATGAAACGTGCACCCCGCCCGGGCTGGATGCCCTTCGATCACGAAGGGCGACGGGGGACGCGGCCCGGACGTGTCCGGCGGTATCCCAACGACGGAAACCCGAAGGTTTCAAATCTTTCAGCCGCGGCCAATGACCGGGCCTGTATCAGCCGCCCCGCAGGGAAGCTATCCCGGCCTCACCGGGATGGTGGCGTATCAGGCCAGCTTGATCTCGACGTTGACGCCGGCAGCCAGATCGAGCTTCATCAGCGCGTCGACCGTTTGGGGCGTCGGCTGCACAATGTCAAGCATACGCTTGTACGTGCGAACCTCAAACTGCTCACGGCTCTTCTTGTCGATATGAGGTCCACGGTTGACCGTGAACTTCTCGATACGCGTCGGCAGCGGAATGGGACCGCGAATGAGGGCGCCCGTGCGGCGCGCCGTGTCTGCAATGTCGCCAGTTGCCTGATCGAGCACGCGGTGATCGAAGGCCTTCAGGCGAATGCGGATATTCTGCGTTTCCATGTCCAACTACCGATGCGAAAGAGCCAAAAAACCAGGCCGCTTTGTTTTCTGCGGGAAAACGGCGGCCTTCAATAAACTGGCCGCGCGAATCGTTCGACCCGCGCGGCCCGCTGCCTATATTACTTGGAGATCGTGCTGACAACCCCGGCGCCGACGGTACGCCCGCCCTCGCGGATGGCGAAGCGCAGACCCGGATCCATCGCGATCGGAGCGATCAGCTTGACCACCAGCTTCACGTTGTCGCCAGGCATGACCATCTCGGTGCCCTCGGGAAGCACGACCTCGCCGGTCACGTCCGTGGTACGGAAGTAGAACTGCGGGCGGTAGTTGGCGAAGAACGGCGTGTGACGGCCGCCTTCTTCCTTCGACAGCACGTACACCTCGGCTTCGAACTCGGTGTGCGGGGTGATGGTGCCGGGCTTGGCAAGCACCTGGCCACGCTCGACCTCTTCACGGCCGACGCCGCGCAGCAGCGCACCGACGTTGTCTCCGGCCTGACCCTGATCAAGCAGCTTGCGGAACATTTCGACGCCGGTGACGGTCGTCTTCTTGGTGTCCTTGAGACCGACGATCTCGACTTCCTCGCCGACCTTGACGATGCCGGTTTCAACACGGCCGGTCACCACGGTGCCGCGGCCGGAGATCGAGAACACGTCCTCGATCGGCATCAGGAACGGCTTGTCGATCGGACGATCGGGCTGCGGGATCCAGCTGTCGACTGCTTCCATCAGCTTCAGGACAGCCTGCTTGCCGATTTCGTCATTGGAGCCGTCGAGCGCCTTGACCGCCGAACCGGCGATGATCGGAATGTTGTCGCCGTCGAAATCGTAGCTGGAGAGCAGCTCGCGGATTTCGAGCTCGACCAGTTCCAGAATTTCCGGATCGTCGACGAGATCGACCTTGTTCATGAACACGACGAGCTGCGGCACGCCGACCTGGCGGGCAAGCAGGATGTGCTCGCGAGTCTGCGGCATCGGGCCATCGGTGGCCGACACGACCAGGATCGCGCCATCCATCTGCGCGGCGCCGGTGATCATGTTCTTAACATAGTCGGCGTGGCCGGGGCAGTCGACGTGCGCATAGTGGCGCTGCTCGGTCTCGTACTCGACGTGCGCGGTCGAGATGGTGATGCCGCGCTCGCGCTCCTCGGGAGCCTTGTCGATGTTCGCGTAGTCCACGAACGTCGCGCCGCCGGTTTCGGCGAGAACCTTGGTGATAGCCGCGGTCAGCGAGGTCTTGCCATGGTCGACGTGACCGATGGTGCCGATGTTGCAGTGGGGCTTCGTCCGCTCAAATTTAGCCTTAGCCATTTCCTACCTCTTCTTGTCTCAAATCTGCTTCGACAGCCATGAGGCGCCTCGCGAAGTGGCCCCCATAGCACCAAAATTCCATAATGCTAGCCTGTTTTGCGGGATTTTGCGGACCGATATCGGCTCGCTCCGTCCCCCCAAATCAGGCCATTTTCGCCTTCACTTCGTCGGCCACGTTCTGCGGCACTTCGTCATAGTGAGAGAAATGCATGGAATAGTTCGCGCGGCCCTGAGTGAAGGAACGCAGCGAGTTCACATAGCCAAACATGTTGGCGAGCGGCACCATCGCCTCGACGACCTGGGCGTTGCCGCGGGTGTCCGTACCCTGAATCTGGCCACGACGGCTGTTCATGTCGCCAATGACGTCGCCCAGATACTCCTCCGGGGTGACGACCTCGACCTTCATGACCGGCTCGAGCAGCGTGATGCCAGACTTCTGCGCCGCTTCGCGCATCGCGGCGCGGCCGGTGATTTCGAACGCCAGGGCTGACGAGTCGACGTCGTGATAAGCGCCGTCATAGAGCAGTATCTCGAAGTCGATGATCGGGAAGCCGATCAGCGAACCGGTCGCCGCCGTCTCGCGCATGCCCTTCTCGATCGCGGGGATATATTCCTTGGGAATATTGCCGCCCTTGATCTCGTCCTTGAAGATGATGCCCGCGCCGCGCTCGCCCGGCGTCAGCTTCACCTTGATGCGACCGAACTGGCCGGTGCCGCCCGACTGTTTCTTGTGGGTATAGTCGATGTCGACGGGCTTCTTGAGATACTCGCGATAGGCGACCTGCGGTGCACCGACATTGGCATCGACCTTGAACTCGCGACGCATGCGGTCGACGAGAATTTCGAGGTGAAGTTCACCCATGCCCTTGATGATGGTCTGGCCCGATTCATGGTCGGTCGAGACGCGGAACGAAGGATCCTCGGCCGCAAGACGATTGAGCGCGATGCCCATCTTTTCCTGGTCGGCCTTGGTCTTGGGTTCGACCGACAGCTCGATCACCGGCTCAGGGAATTCCATGCGCTCCAGGATGATCGGCTGCTTCTCGGAGCAGAGCGTATCCCCCGTGGTGGTTTCCTTCATCCCGGCCAGTGCAACGATGTCACCGGCATAGGCTTCGTCGATGTCCTCGCGGCTGTTCGCATGCATCAGCAGCATGCGGCCGACCTTTTCCTTCTTGTCCTTGACGGAGTTAAGGTAGGTGCCCTTGACCAGCGTACCCGAATAGATGCGCACGAAGGTCAGCGATCCGACGAACGGGTCGTTCATGATCTTGAACGCCAGGCCCGCGAAGGGCGCCTTGTCGTCCGTGGGGCGGCTATCGGCCGCATCGGTGTCGGGGTTCACGCCCTGAACGTCGGGGATGTCCAGCGGCGAAGGCAGATAGTCCACCACTGCGTCGAGCAGCGGCTGAACGCCCTTGTTCTTGAACGCGGAGCCGCAGCAGACCGGCACGAAGGATTGGTTGAGCGTGCCCTTGCGGATCAGCTTCTTCAGCGTATCGGCGTCGGGCTCGTTGCCCTCCAGATACGCTTCCATCGCGTCGTCGTCCTGCTCGACGGCCAGCTCGATCAGCTTGTTGCGGTACTCGGCGGCTTTGTCGGCGAGGTCGGCCGGGATATCCTCATAAAAGAATTCCGCGCCCAGCGATTCATCCTTCCAGATGATCGCACGGTTGTTGACCAGATCGACCAGGCCCTTGAGGTCGCTCTCGATGCCGATGGGAAGGTAAAGAACCGCCGGGGTCGCGCCGAGGCGATCGATGATCGATTGCACGCAATATTCGAAGTTCGCGCCCGTGCGATCCAGCTTGTTGATGAAGCACATGCGCGGCACGCCGTACTTGTCGGCCTGACGCCACACCGTTTCGGACTGCGGCTCGACACCGGCCACACCATCGAAACAGGCGACCGCGCCGTCGAGAACGCGCAAGGACCGCTCGACCTCGATGGTGAAGTCCACGTGACCGGGCGTGTCGATGATGTTGATCCGGTGATCGTTCCAGAAACAGGTCGTCGCGGCCGACGTGATGGTGATGCCGCGCTCCTGCTCCTGCTCCATCCAGTCCATCGTCGCGGCGCCGTCATGCACTTCGCCGATCTTGTAGGACTTGCCGGTATAATAAAGGATGCGCTCGGTCGTCGTGGTCTTGCCGGCATCAATATGCGCCATGATGCCGATGTTGCGATAGCGTTCGAGCGGATGGCTGCGGGCCATGAGTCTTACTCCGTTGCCGCATGTGCGGCGGTTTGCTGAATTTCCAGGTTGCCGCCCGCCCTGCACCTGTCAGGACTCGCCCGAACAAAAGCGAAGCCACTTCGCTCTGGTTCAGCGACGGGCCTCCACTTGGTTCAGCCCGAAACGGAAAGCAATGAGCCGGGACGCTGCCGCCCCGGCCCCAATAATTACCAGCGGTAGTGCGAGAAAGCGCGGTTGGCCTCCGCCATGCGGTGCGTATCCTCGCGCTTCTTGACCGCATTTCCACGGTTGTTCGCGGCATCCATCAGTTCGCCCGAAAGCCGTGCGGCCATCGTGGTCTCGCTGCGGCTGCGGGCCGCCGAGATCAGCCAGCGGATGGCGAGCGCCTGCGCGCGTTCCGGACGGACCTCGACTGGCACCTGATAGGTGGCGCCGCCGACGCGGCGGCTGCGTACCTCGATGCCGGGCTTCACATTGTTGAGGGCATCGTGAAACAGCTGGATCGGGTCCTTCTTCGCCTTGGCTTCGGCCGCATCAAGCGCGCCATAGACGATCGATTCCGCAACGGCTTTCTTGCCGTCCAGCATCACACTGTTCATGAACTTGGAAAGGACGATATCCTTGAACTTGGGGTCCGGCAGGATAACGCGCTTCTCGGGGCGACGACGACGTGACATGTTTCTGGTCTCCCCTTACTTAGGCCGCTTGGCGCCGTATTTGGAACGGCTCTGCTTGCGGTCCTTGACACCCTGCGTGTCCAGTACGCCGCGCAGCACGTGATAGCGCACGCCCGGAAGGTCACGCACGCGGCCGCCGCGAATCAGGACGACGCTGTGCTCCTGCAGGTTGTGCCCCTCGCCCGGAATATAGCTGATGACTTCGCGTGAGTTGGTCAGGCGCACCTTGGCGACCTTGCGCAACGCCGAGTTCGGCTTCTTCGGGGTGGTGGTGTAAACACGCGTGCAGACACCGCGCTTTTGCGGGTTCTGTTCCATCGCAGGGACCTTGCTCTTGGCCTTCTGCGGTACACGGCCCTTGCGGACCAACTGGTTGATCGTTGGCATGAAGCCCTTCACCTTTGCATAGTTACTTTACCGGCACGCCCTGCTGCTGTTTCCAACAGCAACGGCCCCGGCGGTCGAATGACCCCTGGACCGAAGAAAGACGGACCGGCAATGTTCAAGCTCTAAGTCGCCTGCAATCGGCATCTGGGGTGCTGGGGCGAGGCCCCTTTTCCCGGCTACTGGCCGCAAGGCAGGGCGCGCTATAGCGAGGCCGCCGTATGCGGTCAAGCGCGCGCGGCCAAGTTCGTGAAGCCATGCGGGCGCGCACAACAGGAGAGGCCATCCTTCCCCGAGTCGCGGCCTGCGCGTATAGGATAAAGAGGACGCGGGCGGCGCACGCGTTAACGAATTTGTCGATTCATCCCGGTCAGGGCTCGACTCGACCGGGAAACCCGCATGGGATTCGATTCATCATCTCTCCTTTGTTACCGAGGCGCCGGCCACAGGGCCTGGGTCAGCACAACGGGGGCACCTTGAATAAAAGCAGCGAGAGCCGCTCCGTTCGCGCGCGGGAGTGGCTGAGGAGGATATTCGCGGAAAAGGAGATCTATTTCCGCAGCCACGGCAAGGTCCGGTTTGTGCGTATCGGGACGCGCGTTCAAGTTACCGCAGCAACCGTCACGGGCGCCTTGTTGCTGGGCTGGCTGATCGGTTCCGCCGCTATCCTTGTTAACCAGTTGGCGATCACCCATGACCGCGCGGCGATTGAGGCGAGAGCCTTGAGCGTGGCGATCGAGGCCCGCAAGGTCGACAGCTACAAGCGTTCGGTTCACGATGTGGCCGAGGATCTCGACCGGCGACAGGATATGCTGGACGATATGGTCCGCAGCCAGTTCGGCACCCCGGCCGTCGACCCCGCCGTCGTGGGCGCGCCCGATGCCGAAACGGCTGGCGGCGACACCTCCGCCGACAAACTGAGCGATTCCACCCCTGGTCCTGCGGGCGTGAAGGGCCTGCAGGTGATCGGACAGCGTCAGACCCTTTTCGCACGCCGCCTGGCGTTGCTGGTGAACGCGCGCGCCGCCAGGGCGGAGGCAGCCATCCGCAGCTTCGGACTCAACCCGGCCCAGATCGTCGGCCGCGCCCGTTCGGCTCAGGCCCGTTCGGCTCAGGGTGGTCCCTTCGTTCCCTGGTCGCGGGGCGACGCCAGCGACGATGCCTTCGGCGATCTGGCGGACGCGCTGACGCGGCTCAACGCGCTTGAACAGGGCCTTGTGGCGATCCCGTCCGGCCGTCCCACCACCAGTCCGATGCTGTCGAGTTCCTACGGTTATCGCCGTGACCCGTTCAACGGCAGCGCCGCCTTCCACGCGGGCATCGATTTTCCCGGCAGCTATGGCCAGCCGATCCTTTCCGCCGCAGCGGGCCGTGTCGCCTATGTCGGGACGCGTCAAGGCTACGGCAATGTGGTGGAGATCGACCACGGCAACGGCATCATGACCCGCTACGCCCATCTGTCCGGCTTTGCCGTGCGCCCCGGACAGGAGGTGTCGCGGGGCGTCGGGATCGGCCGCATGGGTTCCACCGGGCGTTCGACGGGCACGCACCTGCACTTCGAGGTTCGCGTGAACGGCGCAGCCATCAATCCCCGCCGCTTTCTGGAGGTGAAGGAAGATGTTCTCAAGATCCAGCAAATCGCAAAGCAGCGCGTCGCCCGGGTCAGCGCGGACGGCGAGGACGGCAAACGCGGGTAACGGAGGCGGAGCCTTTTCCATAATTGGCGCGGATGTCGTCATCACCGGCGACGTCCATGCTTCCTCTGACCTGCATATAGACGGACGGATCGAAGGCGACCTTGCCTGCGCGGCGCTCGTTCAAGGCACCGACAGCCGCATCAAGGGACAGATCACGGCGCGCTCGGCGTTGCTTGCAGGTCAGGTCGAGGGCGCCATCGACGCGGGCGAGCTGGTAATAGAGGCGAGTGCGCGGATTACCGGCGACATCCGCTATGACAGCATCACGGTCTCGCCCGGCGCGCAGATCGACGGCCGCTTCACCCACAAGGGAGCCACGATCCCCGGCGGAGCCGAGCTGAAGCTGGTTGGCGGAGACTCTCCCCAGGGCTGAGTAGCAGGGCTGAGGCGGCGGCTCTTGCCGATGCCGGACCCTATATATGCCTTCCTTCATCTGCTGCCACGGGATCGGGTCCGAAGCGGTTCGGCCCCCGCGTGCCGCCCATCACCATGAAGATGAACAGGACAAGCCAGCCGATAAAGGGCACGAACCCCAGGAGCAGCCACCAGCCGGATCGGTCGGTATCGTGCAGCCGCCTCACCCCTACGGCAATCGAAGGCACAAGCGTCGCGACCCAGAACAGCGCGACCAGCGGCCCGCCCGAATGGTTTGCCCCAGCTCCCATCGACCAGCCCTGATGCCAGGCCCAGCGGTCGGTCTGCCCCAGGCCGAGCGCGGATTCGACGATGCCGAGAGCCATATAGCAGAGGATCAGGAACAGCACGTACATCCAGTATTCCTTCGGGCGGGCGCGCCCGGTGAATTCGGCATATCGCTTCAACGGCAGGATCATCCACTCCATCGGCCTTCTCCTTCACGGATCGCGGGTAATCTCGAAACGTCTTGCCCCCGGACTGTCCTTCAGTTGCCCGGCGCCCGCCGACGATAGCTCAACGCCTCGGCAACATGAAGCCTCCCCACATGCTCTGCCCCGGCAAGGTCGGCAATGGTGCGCGCGACGCGCAGCACGCGGGTGTAGCCCCGCGCCGACAGCTTCATTGCGGCGGCGGCATCGGCGAGCAACCGCGCTCCCGCCTCGTCCGGGGCGGCGGCCGACTGCAGCACTTCGCCGTCCGCCTCGGCATTGGTGCGCACGCCATGAGGTTCATAGCGACGGGACTGCAGGTCGCGGGCGGCAGCAACGCGGGCGGCCACATGTTCGGAACCCTCGGCCGGCGGCGGCAAGCCCAGATCGGCGGCGCTGACCGCGGGCACGTCGACATGAAGGTCGATGCGATCGAGCAGCGGGCCGGAAAGCTTGCCCTGATAATCGGCCGCACAGCGTGGCGCGCGGGAACACGCAAGGCTCGCATCGTCCAGGTGGCCGCACCGGCAGGGGTTCATGGCCGCAATCATCTGGACCCGCGCGGGAAAGGTGACATGGCTGTTCGCCCGGGCAACGGTGACCTCGCCCGTTTCCAGGGGCTGGCGCAGGGAATCCAGCACGGCCCGTTGAAACTCGGGAAGCTCGTCGAGGAACAGCACGCCCAGGTGCGCAAGGCTCACCTCGCCGGGCTTCACGCGCAGGCCGCCGCCCACCAGCGCGGCCATCGATGCGCTGTGATGAGGGGTGCGGAACGGGCGGATGCGCGTCATTCGTCCGCCTTCCAGCGTACCGGCGACACTCGCCACCATGGAGACTTCCAGCGCCTCCGTCGGCGTCAACGGCGGCAAAATTCCGGGAAGACAGCTCGCCATCAGGGATTTTCCCGCACCCGGCGGTCCCGACATGAGCAGATTGTGCCCGCCTGCCGCCGCGATCTCCAGGGCGCGCTTGGCCGTTTCCTGCCCCTTCACCTGCCTCAGGTCCGGCCCGGATGGCACGGCGGAAACTTCGCCGGGTGACGGGGGCGGCAGGACGCCCTCACCCTTCAGATGGTGGATGAGGCCAAGCAGGCTCGGCGTCGCCACCACCTCGACATTGCCTGCCCAGGCGGCCTCGGTACCCTGCATCGCGGGACATATGAGCCCCATGTCCAGCCCTGAAGCGTGCAGCGCGGCAAGCAGCACGCCGGGGCTCGCCGCCACGCGCCCGTCCAGCCCGAGTTCGCCCACCACCACATAAGCGGCGAGCGTTTCGGCATCGATCATCCCCATGGCGCCCAGAACGGCGAGCGCTATCGGCAGGTCGTAGTGCGAACCTTCCTTGGGCAGGTCGGCTGGCGACAGATTGACGGTGATGCGCTTGGGCGGCAACGCAAGGCCGATCGCGGCGAGTGCATTACGCACCCGCTCCTTGCTTTCCGACACAGCCTTGTCGGCGAGGCCGACGACAATGAAATTGGGCAGGCCCGCCACCAGCTGGCACTGCACCTCCACCGTCCGGGCTTCCAGCCCAAGATAGGCGACCGTCGATACCGTCGCGATCACCAAGCCCCCCACCGCACCGTACTTCCTTTGTTCCTATTGGCCGGAGAGCTGGCGCGAGTCGAGAGATATTTTGCTATTGGCTTTCCACCAGCTCCTTCAGCTGCCTGGCGCAGGCCTGCCAGCCTTCGGTGAAACCCATCTCCTCATGCTGCTTGCGTGCTTCCTCGGTCCAATGGCGGGCACGGGCGCGATACCGCGTGCCCTCACCTTCCGGTGCAAGTTCCCAAATGCCGATCATGAACGGCGATTGTGGCCGCATGTCGTGCGTGACGGCATCGGTCGATACGAAGCGGACACCTGGAGTCACCTCCAGAAAGACACCCTCCAGCACATGCTCCTCGCCCTCGTTCGGTCCGCGAAGCACCACTGCGGAGCGGCCTCCGGCGCGCCAGTCCTGCTCGATGATCTCCGTCCGCCACGGGCGCGGACACCACCACGCCGTGAACTGCTCCGTCATGACCTCCCACACCTTCTGCGGCGGGGCATCGATATAGGTTTCGACAGCAAGTTCGTGAGTGTCGTCCGGCGATCTGTCCAATGTCTCGGTCATAACTGCTCCTCGCTGCCATAGGGTCTCGTAATCATCTCCATCAGATGACCGTCCGGATCTTCGAAATAAACGCCGCGTCCGCCCCAGTGCCGGTTGATCTGGCCGGGCTGGGCGCGCCCCGGGTCCGCCCAGTGGGACACGCCGTCCGCCTGTATGCGGGCGAACCCCGCGTCGAACTCGTCTTCGGTGACAAGAAAGGCGTAATGCTGGGACGCAATCGGCTCGTCCTTGTCCATGAAGTCGAGCGATACGCCGTTGCCGAGCGTCACCACCAGGAAATGCAGAAAACGCTCCGCAGGCGGCAGGCCCAATATGCCGGTGAGGAACGCGCTCGACCTCTGCTTGTCTCGGCACCAGATGATGGTGTGGTTGAGTTGTGCGGTCATGGTGTCAGTCTCTTTCGGGCGCACCGGGCGGGAACAGGGGACGATAGGGCCTCGCCTGGTCCACGGCGCGCGCCACGGAAGGCCGCGCCAGCAAACGGGCTCTGTAAGCGCCGAGCCAGGGCCTTGCCTCTCCAAGCGGCTGAACCCAGTCCGCATAGAAAAGGGCCGGCGCGGCCGCGCAGTCGGCGAGGGAAAAGCTTGCGCCCGCCGCCCATTGTCCGTCCTCGATCTTCCCTTCCAGCCAGTCGTAGGCGGCATCGAGCGCCGACCTGGCCTTGGCGATCCGGCCGGCATCGGGCGCATCGGCGTCGATCAGATATTCGTTCACGATCGCCTGAACCGGCGTCATCACGTGATTGTCGAACACCCTGTCCATGAACCGTGCTCGGAGCGCCTCGGCGGGATCGTCCGGAATGAGCCTTCCCGTCGTGCCGAAACGGTGATGGTCCAGCCACTCGATGATGATCGAGGATTCGACTATCGGCTTTCCGTCCTCGACCAGCACGGGAAACTTGCCGACGGGCCACAACCTGCGCAGCGTGCGGAAGTTCTCCGGATGGTCCTGATCCAGCATACGATAGGTGAACGGAATCGAACGCTCATCCAGGGCGATCTGTACCTTCTGGCAATAGGAGGAAAAAGGATGGGCATAGAACTCAAGCATCCGCCGCCGCCCCGCCTGCGGCCGCGCGTTCGATCACGGCGATGTCGATCTTCCGCATCGTCATCATCGCTTCGTACACGCGCCGCGCCGCCTCCCGGTCCGGACTGGACATTCCGTCGATCAGCGCCCTTGGCGTGATCTGCCAGGACAGGCCCCAGCGATCCTTGCACCATCCGCACGCGCTTTCCTCGCCACCATTGGACACGATCGCATTCCACAGCCGGTCGGTCTCTTCCTGATCTTCGGTCAGGATCTGGAACGAGAACGCCTCGCTATGCGTGAACGCGGGTCCCCCGTTAAGTCCCACGCACGGAATACCGGCGACCGTGAACTCGACGGTGAGGACATCACCTTCCTCCCCGCCGGGATAGTCGCCGGGGGAACGGAAGACCTCCCCCACCCTGCTGTCCGGGAAGGTCGCGGCGTAGAAGGCCGCGGCTTCCTGGGCATCGTGATCGTACCAGAGGCAGACCCTGTTCCGGGACATGGTGTCGAACATGCAATCCTCCTCGAGTCAAAAATCCAGGGTCAGGCTAGTTCCGTGGACCTACAAGGCCAAAATGCGCGCCCTGCGGATCGATGCCGTTCATGGCGAAATCGCCGCCGGGAATTTCCATCGGGCCGTTGACGACGCTGCCTCCGCCCGCTTCGACGGTTGCCTTGGCCACGTCTATATCGCCGACACGGAAGTACTGGTTCCAGCGCGGCGGACCCATCTCCGGGGTTCCCGTCATCATCGCGCCGAGCACCGCGCCGTGGCGGATGAAGTCGTAACTGCCCATCGGCCCCATATCCATCTCGCCGTCCTTCACCCAGCCGAAGCGGACGCCATAGAAGTGCCAGGCGGATTCCTGATCCGAGGTGACAAGCTCGTTCCAGGCGCAATGTCCGACGCGCGGCTGATCGTAGGCGAAGGCGATGCTATCGCCCTCCACGGGCCGCATCACGTAAAAGGGTGCGCCCTGCGGGTCCGTCACCATCGCGAAGCGTCCGACGCCGTCAATGTCCATCGCGGGCATCAGCAGTTTTCCGCCGCCCTGCTCGATACTGGCGACGCATTTGTCGACATCGTCGACCGCGACATAGCCGAGCCAGGCGGGACGCGCCCCGTGCCCCGCCATTTCCGGCGTGATGCCCATCATCCCGCACACGGCGTGATCGCCCGCGCTACCGATGCGATAGTCCATGTCCGTCTGCCCGCTGTCGGCGAAGGTCCAGCCGACGACGTCGCCATAGAACCGCTGCGCCGCATCGGCGTCGCTTGTCAGCAGTTCGTACCAGATGAAATCGCCGTGCTTGTTTCCCATGTCACTTCTCCAGCGTGACGACGGGGACGAAGCCGCCAAAGATCATGCGCTTGCCGTCAAACGGCATCGGGTTCTTTTCCGGGTTGAAGCGCTCGTCCGTCTTCATCTTTTCTTCCATCTCCGCGAACGCCGCGTCGCGGGTCGCCTTGTCGGGCCATTCGACCCATGAAAAACATACGGTCTCCTCGCCGGTGGCCTGCACGGCGCGGCGGAAGTCGGTCACTTTGCCGTCCGGCACGTCGTCGCCCCAGCATTCGAGAATGCGGGTCGCGCCCATTTCCAGCAGCATCGAGTCGAAAAACTGGGCGTGTTCGATGAACTGTTGCTTGTTGGCGCTCGGCACCGCGAGCACGAAACCGTCGACATAGGCCATCATCTCTCTCCTTCGGCTGGTGTGGTGGATTTGAAATTCGCATGATCATAGCGGCGGGCGCTGGCGCGAATTTCAGATCCGAAAACCACAAGGAAACAACTCGTTGCTAGGCGCGGCGGACAAGTTCCGCACGAGCGGGCGGCGTGCCCGTGAAGTCCCTCATCTGCGCGGCCAGCGCGGCCTGGAACGCGGGCCGGGCCTCGGCACGGTCGAGATAACTCTTGAGGACCGGAAATTCTCCGATCAGTCCATAAGGCTCGACCATGCGCAGCACGGCCGCCATCATCAGGTCACCGATGGTGAAGCGGCCTTCCAGCCAGTCCCCGGTCCCCAGCCAGTCGGAAACACGCCCGAGCTTCACTCGCGCAAAGTCCTCGGCGCCCGGCCGGCGCAGCTTCGCCCATTCTTCGCCGGCGCAGAAGGAATTGATCAGCGCCAGCGACTGCAAGGCCGGTTCCACGCTGTTGAGCGCGGCAAAGACCCACGCGATCGCCCGCGCCCGGCCCGCCGCCTCGCGCGGCATCAGCCGCTCATCCTTTTCGCCGATGTGGAGCAGGATCGCTCCGCTCTCGAACAAGTGGATGTCGCCTTCGTGATAGGTCGGCACCTGCTCGAACGGATGCTCGCGCACATAGCCCTCTGGCCGGGCTTCGGCCGGATGCATCAGGCGCACGCGATAAGGCAAGCCGATCTCCTCGAGCGCCCAGCGCACGCGCAGGTCGCGCACCTGCCCCTTCGCGAAGTCCGGCACCCAGTTGTAACCGGTGATCTCGATCGCCGCTGTTTCGGAAACGGGCATGCTTTTCTCCCAGCTCAGGCAGTCGCGTCCGCGTTCGACGCCATCGCCGCCTCGACGTCCATCCAGGCGAGTTCCCAGATGTGGCCATCGGGGTCGGCGAAACTGCGCCCGTACATGAAGCCGTGATCCTGTTTCGGATTGGGATCGCCCACGCCGCCCGCCGCGACGGCGCGCGCCAGGGTGGCGTCGACAGCGGCCCGGCTTTCCTCGGACAATGCGAGCAGGACCTGCGCGGTCTCGTGGGCATTGGGAATGGCGCGCGGAGTGAACCCGGCGAAACGCTCACGGGTCAGCAGCATGGCCGAGATCGTATCGGAAAACTTCATCATCGCCGCCGTGTCGTCGGTGAATTCAGGGACATTGACTGCCCCTACTGCCTCATAGAACGCTTTTGAGCGTGTCAGGTCGCTGACCGGGAGGTTGATGAAGATCATCTTTTCCACGCATTCCTCCTTGGCATTTCGAGCCGCCCCGACTCGTTGACATATCCTGCCATGCAAATTATAAAATGCAACTATGTCGTTAGAAAAGATAACTCGCGCGCAAAAACCCCGTAAAAAGAGAGCTTTTGACGACGCATGTGGCATGGCGCACGGGCTCGAACTGCTCGGCGAGCGCTGGGCGCTTTTCGTCGTGCGAGAGCTTATGCTGGGACCGCGTCGTTTTGGTGACCTGCGCGCCGACCTGCCCGGGATTAGCGCCAACGTGCTGACGCAGCGCCTTGCGGAGCTGGAGGCGCGGGGCGTTCTCATCCGGCGGAGGTTGCCGCCGCCTGCCTCGGTTCAGGTCTACGAGCTGACCCAATGGGGCTATGAGGCCGAGCCCATCGTGCAGGAGCTTGGGCGCTGGGCCACCCGATCCCCTGGACATGACCCCACCCTGCCGATCAGCGGCGTGTCCATTCTCCTGTCTTTCCGCACGATGATCGACCGCGCGAGGATCGGCGGCTTCGATGCGGCGATCGGCTTCCGTTTCGGCGAGGACCGCTATCGCGGAAATCTCGACCGAAGCGGCTTCACCGTCGCGCCTGGCGATCCCGCCGGGGCTGACCTTGTCTTCGAGGGGGATCCCGGCGCGCTTGCCGCCTATGTGTACGGCAAGGTCCCTGCCGAAGCGCTGGAGCAGACAGGCGCGCTGACGATCAGTGGCGACCGGACGCTGGCCGAGCGATTTCGCGCCCTGTTTGTCCTGCCGGATAAGGTGTCGCTACCCCCCTCGCCTGCCTGAACCGGACCAACGGACCTTGAGCCGCGCTTATTTTAGCGCCTCGAGCGCCGCCGATCCGGGCTTGCATCTGAGCAAATCCGCGGCGCCCGGTTGCCTGAAAGGCCGCGGCGCCTGCGAAGGCACCGCGATCTGCTCTCCCGGGCGCAGCGGGCCGAACGCCGCCGGATCCCCCGCACGGCATCGCATGTAAATATCGAGCATTTTCGGCGGCGTATCATATCCTTCGCTCGACAGACGGAAAGTACCCCAGTGGATCGGGATGCCCCGGGCCGGTCGCAGCATATGGAACATGGCGGCCGCCTGCTCGGGGCCGACATGCGAACCGGTGGACATCTGCCCCGGGTAGAAGCGGAATGCCCCGATGGGAATGATGGCAAGGCGCACAGGTCCATAAGCAAGGGCCTGGAGCGGCCATTTGCCGTCGCCCATGCCGGTATCACCGGCAAAAAAGATGTTGCCGGACGCCGTCTCGATCAGGAAGGCCGACCACAAGGCCCGGTTGCGGTCGCGCCCCCATCGGCTCGACCAGTGATGGTTGCGGATGACATGGACCTTCGCGCCGCCGCGTTCCGCCGTTCCGTTCCAGTCGAGAGCGCGTGCCGTTATGCCCGCGTCCGCAAGGATCGTGTCGTTGCCCAGGCTGGTGACGATCAACGGCCGGTCCCGCTCCCAAAGCCGTTTAAGGGTGGGCAGGTCCATATGATCATAATGGTTGTGGCTGACGACGATGATATCGATCCGTGGCAGGTCGGCGAATTTCACGCCGGGCGCGGCGGTACGCCTTGGTCCCACCCCGGGAAGGGGGCTGGCATAGTCGGACCATATGGGGTCCGTCAGGATGTTGAGCCCGGCGGTCTGAACCAGCACCGTCGCATGGCCGACCCAACTCGCGCGCATGGCCGTTCCGGCGACGCGCGCCGGCGGCCTGGTTTGATGAACCGCGACATGTTCGGGCCAGGGCACACGGTCAGCGCGGCCGAGCATGAACCGCCAGAACAGATTGCCGCGACGCTCGCCCGGCGGCACCGGAAAGCTGATCTCGCCGTCCGGATTTTCGAATCTCTGCCCGTCAAAATGATCGGTCACCGGCCCGCGATAGTAAATATGATCGAGGAACGCCGGGACGATGACGACTGCAAGGAACGCGGCAATCATCAGCCAGATCAGCGCACCACTCAATCCTTTCAACAGCAGTTTGGTCATCAGGCGGCGTAGCCTCTTCTACTGTTTCGGCGTGGCTCGGACGCACCGCCTGTAACGATGGCGGCGCCGCTCCGTCGTGATCGTTCAGTGCAATATCCGCTTTTTCATGAGCCTGAGGATCAGCCAGGTGAGGACAACCACCGGCAACGTCAGCGCCGCGATCACGGCTTTCCCGGGAAAGCCGTGCGCAACCTCCTCGATCCCCAGGAACAGCTTGTCGGCGAGGCTGAGCGCGTAATAGCTCACGGCGACGACCGACAAGCCCTCCACCAGTTGTTGCAGCCGCAGCTGGAGGGCGGCGCTGCGTTCCAGAGAGCCGAGCAGCTGCGCATTCTGGTTCTCGATCCGGGTGGAAATGCGGGCTCGCAACAACGAGGTCAGTTGCGTCGCGCGCAGCGACAACTGGCCTTCGCGGTGGGCGAAGGCTGCGCATGTGCGCACCGCCGGGACGAAGCGGCGCTCCGTGAAATCGACAAGCGACGGGAACCCCGCGATCGGCTTCACCGTCAGCTCCGCCAGACGGTCCTCGACCAGACGGGCGTAGGCGGCCGTCGCGCTCATCCGATAGCTCGCATCCGTCGCCAGCGACATCAGTTCAAGCGACAGCGCCGAAGTGCGCGCAAGCAGATCGTCGTCGCGCACCTCTGCCCGCACCTGATCCCGGGCGATCTCGCGCAGCATCTCCTCCGCGCGATTGAGGCGGGTCCAGTAGCCTTGCGCCACCGGAAGCCCCAGCAGCGCGAGGTTGCGATAATTGCCCAGTTCCTGAAGCCGCTGGAGCAAGCGGGATAGGTCGCCGGACGACATTCCGCCCGCAGACACCAGAAGATGGCCATAATTGTCCGGCTTGATCCGGAAATCCGTCCACAGGCGCGCGCCGCCGCCGATATGACAGGATACAAGCTCCTCCGGAACGATGTCCATGATGGCCATCGACCGCTGCGCGGCATCCTCATCGGGGGCAACCCAGATACGGGTGGCGCGGACGACCTCCCCGGGGAATGCCTCTGCCATGGCGACCGCGCTGCCAAGGCCGGGCCAACCTGTCGGATCGCGCAGCAACATCGGATCATTCGCCGCGACGAAGAAGGTGAGCGTGCTCGCCTCGCTGTGGCATTCCCAGGTGAACCGGATGCTGTCCGACAACGCGCCTGAAAGATGGCGCTGACCCGACGCGCGTTCAAAGCGGTCGGCCTGCGGCAACGCGAGCAGCCTCTCCCGCTGCGCGTTCTTGTCGGCATCGCTCGCCAGCCTCAGCCACTGGACGACGAAACCCGGCACGGGAATTTCGGGCCAGCGGCGCAGGTGCATCTCGCCGACGACCTTACGCCGCTCGGGATGCTCCCGCATCCCGGCTGGCACGATTTCGTCCGGCGACGCCCTGTTCCCTTCCGTCATGCCTTCTCCAGCAAGCCTTCCTTCGCGATTTTCTCGCGCCATACCAGCGGCGCGAGATGGTGCACGCTTTGCCCCTCGGCGTCTACGGCCACGGTCACCGGCATGTCCTGGACCTCGAACTCATAAATCGCTTCCATGCCGAGGTCTTCGAAACCCACGACCTTCGATCCCTTGATTGCACGGGCCACCAGATAGGCCGCACCGCCCACGGCCATCAAATAGGCCGATCTGTGGTCGCTGATCGCCTCGATGGCCATCGGCCCACGCTCGGCCTTGCCTACCATGGCGAGCAGCCCCTGTTCCAGCATCATGCGCGTGAACTTGTCCATGCGCGTCGCAGTGGTGGGACCGGCGGGACCGACAATTTCCTCGCCGACCGGGTCGACCGGGCCGACATAATAGATGACGCGGCCCTTGAACTCGACCGGCAGTGGCTCCCCCTTGGCGAGCATATCCTGGATACGCTTGTGCGCCGCGTCCCGCCCGGTGAGCATCTTTCCGTTCAGCAGCAGGCGGTCGCCATGCTTCCAGCTTTGCACGACTTCCGGGGTAAGCGTGTCCAGGTCGACGCGGATCGCGGCTTTGTCGGGCGTCCAGTTGACGTCGGGCCACTCGGAAAGCTTGGGCGCTTCCAGATAGACCGGACCCGATCCGTTCAGCGTGAAATGCGCGTGGCGCGTGGCTGCGCAGTTGGGGATCATCGCGATGGGTTTCGACGCGGCATGCGTCGGCCAGTCCATGATTTTCACGTCGAGGATGGTCGATAGCCCGCCCAGGCCCTGCGCGCCGATGCCGAGCGCATTGACCTTGTCGAAAATCTCGATGCGCAGCTCCTCGATCCTGTTTTGCGGTCCGCGCTCCTTGAGCTGCGCCATGTCGATTGCACCCATCAGCGATTCCTTGGCGAGCAGCACCGCTTTTTCCGCCGTGCCGCCAATGCCGATGCCCAGCATTCCCGGCGGGCACCAGCCCGCGCCCATCTGCGGCACCATTTCAAGCACCCAGTCTACGATGGAGTCCGAC